>JBGUKV010000027.1:0-9878 GCA_045114655.1 Candidatus Allocopromorpha sp.
TGGAACTGGACAGAACCAGGATCAATATCAAGGGTACGACCACAGAGAAGCTGGGTTTCACCGGAAGAGAAGAAGGAATCGCGAGTGAAGCGGTCTGCTCTATTTACCGGTGACACAAAACAGGTAATAATACAAAATCAGAAAATATAAAAACGAAGGAGTAAAGAACAGACAAATGAAGTTATCAGAAGCGTTTTTCAGAACACTCAGAGAAGTACCGAATGAAGCGGAGATCCCAAGCCATATTCTGCTTCTCAGAGCGGGCATGATCAAGAAGACAGCCGCCGGCATATACAGCTATATGCCTATGGGATACAGGACGATCAGAAAGATCGAAGCCATCGTCAGAGAGGAAATGGACGCCAAAGGCGCCCAGGAGATCAGCACATCGATCCTGCAGCCGGGCGAACTCTGGGAGGAATCCGGAAGATGGGATGCTTACGGTCCTGAAATGTGGAGACTCAATGACAGAAACGGCAGAGGCTTTTGCCTTGGACCGACTGCAGAGGAGGTATTCACGGACATCATCAGGAACGATCTGACATCCTACCGTCAGCTTCCTATGATGCTCTACCAGATCACGGACAAGTTCAGAGACGAGGCGCGGCCGCGGTTCGGCATGATGCGCTCCAGGAACTTCATTATGAAAGACAACTATTCCTTCGACAAGGACGAAGAGGGGCTCGAGAAGAGCTACCGGCAGATGTACGAGGCATATAGCAATGTCTTCACAAGATGCGGGCTCACGTTCCGGCCGGTCGAGGCGGATAACGGCGCCATCGGCGGATCAGGCTCACACGAATTCACGGCGCTCTGTGAATACGGCGAGAGCCAGATCTGCTACTGCGATGAATGCAGCCTGGCGACCACCATTGAGAAGGCAGCCTGCAAGGATGCGCCGGAGGATACCGCAGAGATGCTGCCCATGGAGAAGGTCCACACGCCGGGAACGACCACGATCGAGGCTGTGGCTGACTTCCTCGGAATGGATCAGAAGCAGACCCTCAAGGCGCTCATGTTCGAGACCTACGGGGAAGACGATCAGGTCAACGGATATGTGGCAGTATTCATCCGCGGCGACAGAGAACTGAACATGACCAAGCTGGTGAACGCCCTCGGCGTGCACGAGTACGCGATTGCTTTTGCGGACGAAGAGAAGATGGCGGAGAAATGCGGCTGCGTGGGCGGCTTCACAGGTCCTGTAGGACTCCACGACTGCACCATCGTCTGCGACAGCGAGGTGCCGGGCTTGAAGAACCTGGCGGCCGGTGCCTGCGAATTGGACCATCATATCAAAAACGTCAATTACGGACGCGATTGGGAAGCCGACATCGTAACGGATGTCAAGAACCTGCTCGAAGGAGATCCGTGCCCGGTCTGCGGCGCGCCGATCAAACACGCCCGCGGCGTCGAGGTCGGACAGATCTTCAAGCTGGGAACCAAATATTCGGCTTCTATGGGCGCAACCTATCTCGATGAGAAACAGAAGGAACATCCGATTGTGATGGGATGTTACGGAATCGGCATTTCCAGGACATTCCAGGCGATCATCGACATGCCGGAGAATCACGACGAAAACGGGATCATCTGGCCGATATCCGTTGCGCCGTACCATGTGATCATCACCCTGATGAAGCCGGAAGACGAAACCCAGAAGGCTGTTGCTGACAAGATCTACAGCGAACTCGGCAAGGTCGGTGTCGAAGTGATCCTCGACGACAGGAAGGAACGCCCGGGCGTCAAATTCAAAGATGCAGATTTGATCGGCATCCCGATCAGGATCACAGTCGGCAGAGGCGCGGCAGACGGGATCATCGAGTACAAGATGAGACGGGACGCTGACAGAACGGAGCTTCCGGTAGATGAAGGAATTGCAAAAGCAATCGAAACGGTAAATGCAGAAAAAGACGGAAGGTGCTACTTCAAATAATAAGAGAGAGGCAAGAATGATAAACCTGTTTTGGGAATTCTTCAAAATAGGTTTATTTACTATTGGCGGCGGCGCGGCAATGATTCCGCAGATCCAACAGGTCGCGACAGAAGAAAAGGGCTGGCTGACGGAAGATGAGATGCTGGACTGCATCGCCATGGGACAGTCTCTTCCCGGTGTGATCGCAATCAACATTGGGACGTATGTAGGGTACAGGCAGCGGGGACTGGCAGGCGCGCTGGCGGCAACCATCGGCGTCGTGCTTCCTGCCTTTCTATCGATTCTGATCCTTGTGGCGGTGCTGGGAGCGATCGGCGACAATCCGTGGGTCGCAGGAGCCTTTACAGGAATCAAAGCGGCCGTCTGCGGACTTCTTATCGTGACCTCTGTGAAACTGCTGCTACAGATGTGCAAGGGAAGAGACGGAAACTACGCCCCAAAGAGCCATGTGGTATTCACTGTGATCATGAGCGTTTTGTCTCTGGTTGCTGTGGGATTCTTCGGAATCACAGCAGTTCTGGTCATTCTGGCCGGGATCGTGATTGGTATCGTGTACTACAGAATCACTGTTATGAACGGCAGCCGGGAGGTGGACAAATGATGCTCCTTCTCAGGCTGTTTGCAGAGTTTTTCAAAGTAGGGCTGTTTTCCTTCGGCGGCGGCAATGCGATGCTCCCGTTGATTTACCAGAGCATCCAGAAGTTCAGCCAGCTGGGGACGTCCGCCTTTTCGGATATGGTGGCGCTTTCGCAGGTAACGCCGGGGCCTGTGGCGGTCAACGCGGCGACGTTCATCGGATTGGAGGCAGGAGGCATACCGGGAGCGGTCTTCGCGACGCTCGGCGTGTGTCTGCCGTGTTTTCTGATCATGCTGATCGTAATCAGACTTCTGGACAGATTCAGGGGAAGCACACTGGTAGAGGGCGCTTTCGCCGGGATCCGGCCGGTGACCATTGGGCTGCTGCTCGCAGCGGTCATATTCATAATGAACGGCGTACTGGTCAAGGGACCGGTCGTTTCCGCCGAGATGGCGGATCCCGGATACTACAACCTGATCCCGATCGGCATTTTCGCAGTGTCGATTCTGCTGATCAGTCTCTTAAAACTGAAACCGCTCCACGTGATGCTTATTATGGGCGCCGCGGGAGCATTGATATACGGAGTGATGTGATATGTGGACAGGCGGTGTCAGAGTCATCGTGTTAGATGAGCACAACAGAATACTGATGGTAAGGCAGGATCATCCGGAGAGGACTGTCTGGATGGTGCCCGGCGGCGGCATCGAAGAAGGGGAGAACTCCGCGCAGGCAGCTGTCCGCGAGGTTCTGGAAGAGACCGGCCTTGAAGTGGAAATCCTGGGGCTTATCTGGCATGTGGAAGAGGTGTCCGAGCGTGGACAGCGTTTCGTCAATTTTTTCAAGGCACGCGTTTCGGGCGGAGAGCTGAAACTCGGAGCAGATCCTGAATTCTCCGAGGACGAACAGGTGCTGGCACAGGTCCGTTTTATGAGCAGAGATGAAGTGGCTGGTCTGGAGAACCTGTACCCGGAATTCCTCAGGGAGGAACTCTGGCAGCATCTGGAACAGGGAACCATCGATTACAATGCATTCAGAATGCGTGAAAAATAAAAAAGCATAGACAAAAGAAATCACAGGAGGATTTGCAAATGAAATACGTAAGAATCGAAATGGAAGACGGCGGCGTTATGAGAGGGGAACTCTATCCGGAGATCGCGCCGGAAACAGTGGCGAACTTTGAGAAACTGGTCAACGACGGGTTTTATGACGGACTCATCTTTCATAGAGTCATTCCGGGATTTATGATCCAGGGCGGCTGCCCGCAGGGCAATGGCATGGGCGGTCCGGGATGGACTATCAAGGGTGAATTCACATCCAACGGATTCGAGAATAACCTGAAGCACACGACAGGCGTGATGTCCATGGCAAGAACTCCGTTCCCGGATTCTGCAGGATCCCAGTTCTTCATCATGGTCCATGACGCTCCGTTCCTGGACGGTGAATACGCAGCGTTCGGCAAGATCATTGAAGGGCAGGAGGTTGCCGATGCCATCGTTGCAACGCCGCGCGACATGAATGACAAGCCGAAGAAACCGCAGAGGATGGCCAAAGTAACAATCGAGACGATCGAGGAGGATTAATCGATGGATTATCATTTCACAGAGGAGCAGGGCCTGCTGCGTGACGCCTTTGCGCAGTTCGCGAAGGAGGAAATCGCGCCGCACGCTGCTGCGTGGGACGCGGAGGATCACGTGCCGATGGACATCGTACCGAAACTGGGTGAGATGGGAATCATGGGCGTGTTCGTTCCCGAAGAGTACGGCGGTGCAGGTCTTGGCCATATCGAAAGATGTATTGCGCTCGAGGAAATCGCCAGGTATTCGGCGGGCCTCGCCATGATGGTGTTCACTCATCATCTGGGTGTTGCGGCAATCGTCGATTATGGAACGGAAGAGCAAAAGCAGAAGTGGCTGCCGGGCATGTGTGACGGAAGCTGCGTGTGCGGTCTGGCTGTTACGGAACCCGGCGGCGGAAGCGATGTGGCAGGTCTCAAGACGGTCGCGGTTCTGGAGAACGATACCTGGACCATCAACGGAAGAAAGTGCTTCATCACCAACTCCCACTGCGCAGGCGTTACTGTCGTGACCTGCAGGACAGGGGAGGATGAGAAGGGCAGACCTCTCATGTCCACTATCGCCATTGAGGCAGGTGCGGAAGGCTTCAAGCCGGGCAGAGAAGAAAACAAACTGGGGCTGCGCGGTTCCTATACAGGCGAACTGATCATGGACAACGTGAAAGTGCCTGCGGAAAATACAGTAGGCGCGCCGGGCAAAGGCATGCCGATCACTATGAAGGAACTCGGTGAAGTCGGCAGAGCCAGCATGGCAGCCATCGAACTGGGAATCCTCAGAGCCTGCCTGGAAGACGCGGTTGCCTTTGCCAAGGAAAGAGTGCTGTACGGCAAGCCGATTTCCAAGCTGCAGGCGATCCAGTTCCAGATTGCGGAGATCCGCTGCGACTATGAAGCCTCCAGGCTGATGCTGTACAATGCTGCGGCAATGAAGGATGAGGGAAAAGTAGGCGCGGAGTTCTCCATGGCCAAGTACTTCATCTCCGAGGCAGCGGTCAGATCCGCCAAAAGGCTGATGGAGATCATGGGCGGCTATGGGTTCGTCAACGAGTATCCGGCGGGCAGATACCTGCGTGACGCAGTCGGGTGCATCCCGTCCTGCGGGACCAGCGAGATACAGAAGATGATCGTTGCGGGAGAGACGCTGAAGAAGTTCTGAATATGAACATTTTAGTACTGGTAAAACCTGTGCCGGATCCGGAGCAGGAGAAGAACATCAGAATAGATGAGAGCAGCGGCCGGATCGTGCGCGAGGGCGTGAAGCACGTGATCGATCCGGAGAGCAGAAATGCTCTGGAAGCAGCGCTGCAGCTGGCAAAAGAGCCGGGCCGGGAGCCGGGGTTTGTTGCGGCGCTCGCCATGGCGCCGGCGGAGATGTCGGATAAGATGACTGAGGCTCTGGCGATGGGCGCGGATGAGGCGTTCCTCCTGTCGGACAAGGCGTTCGGCGGCGCGGACACTTACGCCACATCGTATACCTTAGCCGCTGCAGTGCGGAAGATCGAGGCAGAAAAGAACCAGCAGTTCGATTTGATCCTCGCCGGCACGTCCAGCGCAGACGGAGGGACCTCCCATGTGGCAGTCCAAACGGCTGAATGGCTGGAGCGCACGCACATTTCAAATGTCTGCAGTATCCAGCTGCCGGACAGCGCTGCAGGCGGCAGCCTGATCCGCGCGGTCAAACGAAGCGAAGAGGTCATGCTGACCTTCGAAGGAGAAGGACCGGCTGTGATCGGGGTGACGCGGGACATCAACAAGCCGCGGCTCGTCACAGCCATGGGAATCATCAAAGCCAGGAAGAAACCGTTGACGGTATGGAGCATCGAGGATATCGGTATCGATCCGGACAAAGCCGGTTTGGCAGGATCACCTACAAAACCGGGAAGACTCTTCGAACCGGAAACCGGCAGAACGGCGAAAGAGCCGTGGCAGACGCCGGAAGAGGCGGCGGCAGGAATCCTGGAAATCATAAGAGAGGCGGGGATCTGAAATGAAAGCAGACAATATCAACAAGATCCTCATTCTCGACCAGGGCGATCCGGTCGCGGGGCAGCTGCTCGCCAAAGCAACTGCGGTATTCGGCACAAAAGCGGAATACGTTGTGCTCAAGGCTTACAAAACCCACAGCATCGCCCTCAGGATGATGGAACAGACGATACGGGAAGAAAAACCTGAGCTGGTGCTGATCGGGGCAACGGCGCTGGGTGAGGAGATCGCACCGGCGCTGGGCGTACGCTTTCGGACAGGCATAGCAGCCCACTGTGTGGATATCAAGGTGAATGACGAAGGCCGTCTCACCTTCCTGATTCCGGCATTCGGGGGAAGAGTCATCGGTGAGATATTTATTCCGGATGCAAAGGCAGGACAGCCTGCCATTGCCACCGTGAAACCGGGCATTTTCCAACAGCGGATCAGCTGGTATGATGACTGCGGCAGGACAGAGAGCGGTCCTGCGCCCCAGGTCAGGATCATCGACGTGGACGCTTTGACAGCTGACGGGAGCATCCCGGAGGGCAGCAAGACCCAGGGAGCATTCCGGCTTGCGGAAATTACGCCGCGGCAGCGCGCAGCGAGCGACATCGCCCGCGCGCAGCTCATACTCTGCGGCGGTTACGGACTCGGCAATGAAGAGACCTGGCACAAGCTGGAGGGACTGGCAGATAAACTCAACGGCGCAGCCGCCTGCACAAGAGCAGCGCTTGATGCAGGATGGGGTTGCACGGAGGACACGATGATCGGTACAAGCGGCAGAGCAGTAAGCCCCGAGGTCTATGTCGGATTCGGCATCTCGGGCGCAGCCCATCACACCTGCGGCATCGCCGGCGCAGGCAGGGTCATCAGCATTAATACAGACAAAGACGCGGAGGCTTTTGCAGCATCCGATTACAAAGGCGTATTCGACGCAGAGCAAGTCATAGACGCTCTGCTTGATCAGATAGAATAAGGGGTGATATTTTTGAGAAGAGGCAATATCGACATCACATTCATAATCATTATCGTGCTGTTGGCAGGAAGCTCCCTGCGGAGCGGGATGGCTGATCCCAAGCAGTGGCTTATGGAGAAGCTGCTGCTGCTTCCGGGCATCATCATCGGTCTGTCTTTGCATGAATTCGGACACGCGGTTGTGGCTTACAAGCTGGGAGACAATACACCGAAGCTCCAGGGCAGGGTCACGATCAATCCCATGGCGCACATCGACTGGATGGGACTGGCGGCGCTGTTCTTCTGCGGATTCGGATGGGGACAGCCGGTGCAGATCAATCCGTACAATTTCAAACACAGAAGGCGGGATGAACTGTTTGTTTCCTTGGCCGGCGTGGTAATGAACCTGCTGGTGGCTGCGCTGTTCATCGTCATCGCCAAGGTGTTTGTGATCGCGACAGGAGGCGCTCTGAATACAACTCTTATAGAGGGCATCTGGTGGATCATCTACTATGCGATTCAGATCAATTTCGTGCTGATGATCTTCAACCTGATTCCATGCCCGCCGTTGGACGGCTTCAATATCATCGCCCAGATTGCGGGATTCGGCAACACGGAGACCTACTGGCGCATCTACAACTACGGAAGCTGGCTTTTGATCATCATCATCGTATTCGGCGTCGCTGGAATGATCCTGTCGCCATGCGTCAGTTTCCTGATGAATATCGTCTGGGGAATACTCTTTTAGAGAGCATAGGGAGTATCAATGGGAAGAACAGATTATCTTGATAAACTGAATGATAAACAAAGAGAAGCGGCCACATATACAGAGGGTCCGCTTCTTATACTCGCGGGAGCGGGGAGCGGCAAGACCAGCACAATGACATGCCGGATCGCGTATCTCATCCGGGAGATGAACGTTTCTCCTTACAATATTCTGGCCGTGACTTTCACCAACAAAGCCGCGAAGGAAATGCGGGAGAGAGTCCAGCGCCTCATCGGCGAGGGCGTCAACATGTGGATTCTCACATTCCACTCGGCGTGCCTCAGGATCCTGCGGCGACACGCCGAGGTACTTGACTACGGACGTGATTTCGCGGTCTATGATCCTACCGACCAGAAGACGGTCGTGAAGAACATCTGCAAAGATCTCAACATCGACACGAAGAAGTTCGCCCCGGGATATTTCCTGAGCAGGATCTCCCACTGCAAGGAGCAGCGTATCACCGCAAAGGCGTATAACAACATCTTCGGAACGGATTACAAAGAGCAGATGATGGGTCAGGTGTATCTCGAGTACGATAAGACCTTGAAAAAGAACAACGCCATGGACTTCGACGATTTGCTCCTCAAGACCGTTGAGCTCTTTGAAAAAGACGAAGAAATACTGCTCAGATATCAGGACAGATTTCAGTACATCATGGTGGATGAGTATCAGGATACGAACATGATCCAGTACGCTTTCGTCAAGCTGCTGGCCGACGCCCGCGACCGGAACGGAAACATCCGGCGGAATCTGTGCGTTGTCGGCGATGACGATCAGTGCATCTACCAGTGGCGCGGCGCCGACATCCGCAATATTCTCGAATTCGAAAAGGATTTTCCCGGTGCAAAGACCGTAAAACTTGAGCAGAATTACCGTTCGACAGCGAACATCCTGGCAGCTGCCCACAGCGTCATTTCCCACAACAGGGGACGCAAATCCAAGAAACTCTGGACAGACGCCGAAGACGGGAAGAAAATCGTCTACTACAACGCGGATGACGAAAAGGACGAGGCGTATTTCATCGCCGGCGAGATCAACAGGATCGCGGGACTTGTCGCGCCTTCTGACGCAGGCCGTCATGATTACCGGGAGTTCGCCATTCTTTACAGGACGAACGCCCAGTCGAGAACCTTCGAGGAGGCGCTTTCGGGAAGAGGGATCCCGTACCGCGTGCTCGGAGGGCTCAGGTATTACGACAGAAAAGAAATCAAAGACATGATGAGTTATATGGGGCTGGTGCAGAACAAAGCGAACGATCTGGCGCTGGTCCGTATCGTCAACGAACCGAAGAGAGGCGTAGGCGGCAAGACGCTGCAAAAGCTGCAGGCGCTGGCTCAGGTCAGGGAATGCAGCCTCTTTGACGTCCTGCTCGACGATGAGATCATCAGATCATTCAGCACGAAAGTATCTGAGAATCTCAAACAGTTCGCCGGTCTGATCGAAGCCTACAGCATCGAAAAGGACAACATGAAAATCTCGGATCTTTACGACGGCCTTTTGGTCAATTCCGGATATATGAAAGCGCTGGAAGATCAGCATACAGTCGAGGCGGAAAGCAGGCTTGAGAATCTTATGGAATTCAAGTCTGTCATCGTCGGGTATGAGAAGGAAGACCCGAACATGAATCTGTCTGAGTTTATGGAACGCATCGCGCTCCTGGCCGATGTGGACAATCACGACGCAGAGGAGAACGCCGTCACGCTCATGACCCTTCACAGCGCCAAGGGACTGGAGTTTCCCTATGTGTTCATGCCCGGCATGGAAGACGGACTGTTTCCGGGGTGGCGGGCCTTTGACAGAGAAGACGGACTGGAAGAAGAGCGGAGACTCTGCTATGTGGGAATCACCCGGGCGAAGAAACGCCTGTGGATGACGAGCGCCAGGACAAGGACCCTGTACGGCAGGACAGATTACACGCGTGAGTCAGTCTTTCTCCACGAGCTTGACAATAAGCTTCTGGAAGGGGACGGCATCTACGACAGAAAAGAAAAGAAGGTTGAAGGTCTCTTCAGAGACGGCGCGTCGCAAAGCTCGCCGATCAAGCCATTTGACCAGTTGAAATACGCCAGAGCGCAGACGAAGAAAAAGGCCGACGCTATGGCAAAAGCAAATG
>JBGUKV010000028.1:0-7856 GCA_045114655.1 Candidatus Allocopromorpha sp.
TTCCGATCTTTTGTCTGATATTGCAGGATGCAATTCATCCCTCCACCTGTAGAGGATGGGGGATTTCTTGCTTATATTATGTTAAAGAAATATATCCCATCAAGAAGTTACCGTGAATATCTGGAGCGTATCGACCACAGTTTCACGGATTTTGAAGAAGCATCGATTCTGTGCCAGATCATGGATGATGTGTTCCTGCTGCATGAAGAACTCGACAAGATCCGGCTTCGGACCGAGGATGAAAATCTCAATGCGCAGATCGAAGACTATCTTTCGTTCGAGCGGAGAAAGATCGCACATTTCTGCGATAACCGAAACAGAACCCACGTCTATATTGTGCAGAAATACGACGACGACTGCTGCGAATATGTCATACTCGCCTACACACAATCCTATGAGACAGCCCTTGCAATTGGCAGGAAAGAAGGCGTATCCTTCGAGATCAGGAAAGAGCGGATGCTGGATGACCTTCCGGCAAACAAGCCCGTCAGGAAGGATCATTGGAACCCTCCTATTGCAGGGGAAGAATCTGTCACTACATACGAAGCTGACGATTACCTTGACAGCGAAGGAACTTTCTTCTTTAACCCGGACGGCGTGCTCGAACACTATTACTTAGGCTGGGAAAGCAATCTCTCAGATCAGGAGATCGCAGCGCGTACTTATGCAAGCGATCAGTTTTGTCAAGCATACGTTGACCTGCCGTTTCCGTTCGAAAAAGGCGACTTTGTCAGATTTGTTACAAATTCCAAACGGGATTCTTCCCTGCGGGATGACGTACTGGTTGGTATCGTTGATGTATCGCCCGAAGACTGGGCGGTCCGGCGGCAGCGTGCTCAGACGGTATATACCGATGCTTCCGATGCCTCTGTCACAGTCCAGTTCCTCTACCGGAACGGCGAGTTCGGCCATGACCACATCAGTCCGTACAATCTGGAAAAAACCGAAATCGACAGCAGCGAACCCTGGTATGAACTCGCCTTCCTGGCTCAGGGTCTCGTCATGGGTGATGCAGATATTGGGTTCTTCACACACTTCCAGCAGGACTACAAAGACTACCTCGCGTGGAAAAAGGAATGCGCTATGCGGGACATCCTGAAGAACGGATGATAGCGCACAGATGATTCAACATGATTACAGATAATCGCGGTACTGGTCAAATCTGCTGCAAAGGCTATCCACAGTGTGGCTGTCGCTGGACAGGATGAACCTGCCGCCGTGAGCCGCGATGTAGTCCAGGATCGGCTTGGCCGGATAGGTATCGCTGCGATAGCCCCGCGTCATGCCGCCGGTGTTGATCTCAAATAGCGCGCCGGTCTGCAGCAGCTTGTCGACCGCTTTCTGCCAGGCAGCGATATAGCGCGGATGGCCTTCGTCGAAGAGCGCACCCTGTTGGCCGCCTTCTCCGCCGGCGTTGTATTTGGTGATCAGATCGAGGTGGCCGATGATGTCCGCGCCGGTCATCTCGACAATGCGGCTTACGGTTTCGTAATACCGCTCTATCATGGCGTACACATCGCCGCCGAAATACTTCTCGGCGGTCTCCTGCCAGATCTCTTTCGTTTCGTCGATGACGACGATACCGCCCCCTTCCGGGCTGCAGTCGATATAATGGACAGATCCGATGACATAGTCCCAGTCTCTTGTAGGTGTTCCGGCCAGGCAGTCCTGTTCGACACCGCAGAGGATCTCCATCCGACCTGCGTACTCCGCAGCCAGGGCGCGGACCTCCGCTTCATACGCTTCCTGATCGGACAGCAACATACAGTAGCTCTCGTCATACGGGGTGTAACCGTGACCGGAAAAACCGTAGACCTTCAGCCCCTGGGCGAACGCCGCTGCAGCCATCTCCTCCGCGGTATTCCCCCCATCGCAGTATGATGTGTGGGTGTGGAAATCCGCCAGGCTGTTTTTGTTTAATTCCAAGTATCTGCTGAAATCCATAATGGCTTGCCTTCCTACTGTGCTTCCTGCACTATTTCGTCATCTTCTCCTGCTTGACCTTGTGGTCGATCACATGGCGGGACGCCAGTTCCTCTGTGATGTCATCCAGCGAGATGCCCGCTTCTACCATGAGCACCATCACGTGGTACGCCAGGTCTGCGATCTCGTAAATGGTCTCTGCTTTGTCTTCTGCCTTTGCGGCAATGATGACCTCCGTCGACTCCTCGCCAACTTTCTTTAGGATCTTATCCAACCCTTTCTCGAACAGGTAGGTCGTGTAGGAACCTTCCTTCTTCTCTGTCTTCCTTCCGCGGATCAGTTCCATCAATCCCTCATAGGAAAATGTATCGTCGATAGGCGATGTGCCTTCTGCCGCAAGGGATTCAGCGGCTTCTTCTGTGGCGGAGACGTCCGCCTTCAGCATCGGATAGTCGAAGCACGACCAGGTCCCCAGATGGCATGCCGGACCGTCTGGCTTTACCTTCACCACCAACGCGTCCCTGTCGCAGTCTGCTGTGATGGACACGATGTGCTGGTAGTTGCCGCTGGTCTCCCCTTTGAGCCACAGCTCCTGCCGGGAGCGACTCCAGAAACAGGTCAGTTTTTTCTCCAGAGAGATCCGCAGGCTCTCCTCATTCATGTATGCCAGGGTCAGAACCTCGTTCGTGTCCACATCGACAACGATCGCCGGTACCAGTCCCTTCTCGTCAAATTTCACGTCTTCTACTTTTACCATTTCTGCCATTGTCTATCTCCTTGCCGGTATTCCTGCTTTTGCCATTGCCTCTTTCAGGTCCGCGATCTCCACTTCCCTGAAGTGGAAGATGCTCGCAGCCAGTCCCGCATCGATGTCGGGGATCTCGGTGAACAGTTCGATGAAGTCCTCGATGCAGCCCGCTCCGCCGGAGGCGATGACCGGCACGTTGACCGCATCGCAGACAGCCTTCAGCAGCGGGATATCGAAGCCCTGTTTCACACCGTCCGTATCGATGGAGTTGACGACGACCTCGCCGGCGCCTGCGTCGACGCAGCGTTTGATCCAGTCGATGGCTTCCATGCCGGTGTTCTCCCGGGCGCCCTTGGCGAAGACCCGGTAGACCCCGTCGATCAGGGAAACGTCCACGGACAGGACGACGCACTGGTCACCGTAGAGCCTGGCCGCTTCACCGATGATGGACGGATTCCGGATGGCGCCGGAGTTGACGCTGACCTTGTCCGCGCCGCACTTGAGCACCCGGTCGAAGTCTTCAATGGTGCTGATGCCGCCGCCGACTGTCAGCGGGATAAATACGTTGGACGCTGTCTCGGTCAGGATCTCCGTGAACAGCTTCCGTCCGTCGCTGGACGCGGTGATATCGTAGAATACCAGCTCATCCGCGCCGGCGTCTGTATAGAACTTCGCCAGTTCCACCGGCGATGATACATCATTCAGGTCCTTGAACTTGGTTCCTTTGACGACCCTGCCGTCTTTTACATCCAGACAGGGGATGATTCTCTTTGTGATCATATTGCCTCCTCTATCGCGCAGCCTCCGCCGCCGCGATTGCTTCTTTCAGGTCAATGGCTCCTGTGTAGTACGCCTTGCCGATGATGGCGCCGTACAGTCCGCGGGCTGCCAGCCGTTTCACATCGTCAATGGACGATACGCCGCCGGACGCCACCAGCTGCATCCCGAGCCTGGCGGACAGTTCCTCGTAAAGCCCATGGTTCGTGCCTTTCATGGCGCCGTCCTTGGAAATGTCCGTCACGATGATGGTCGTTACGCCCAGCGCCTGCATCTGTTCGCAGAAGTCAACCGCTGTCAGCTGGGTCTTCTCCGTCCAGCCCTTGATCGCCACATAGCCGTCCTTCAGGTCGATGCCGACGGCGATTTTCTCTCCATACGCCGCTACGGCTTCCTCCAGAAACGCCCGGTCGGTCACCGCCGCCGTCCCCAGGATCACCCGGTCGATGCCGGCATCCATGTAGCG
This sequence comes from Candidatus Allocopromorpha sp., assembly GCA_045114655.1. Classification (GTDB taxonomy): domain Bacteria; phylum Bacillota; class Clostridia; order Peptostreptococcales; family Anaerovoracaceae; genus Lentihominibacter. The sequence goes on from JBGUKV010000028.1 coordinate 3,915, forward strand.
GCGGATCACGTCCATGCTTCGGATGCCGCCGCCGATCTCGCAAAAGCATCCGCTGGCTTCCTTGATCCGGCATACTGTATCGAAGTTCGGCGTGGTGCCGTCCTTGGCGCCCTCCAGATCGACGATGTGTATGTACTCTGCTCCTGCCGCCGCGAAGTCTCTTCCGATCTGCGGCGGATCGTCGCTGTATATGGTCATGTCCTCGTACCTGCCGCGCAAAAGCCGTACCGCTTTGCCGTCAAACAGGTCGATGGCAGGGAATATCTTCATTCGTATGTGCCTCCTATTCTACAGTTCGCAGAACGCCTGCAGGATCTTCAGTCCGACAGCGCCGCTCTTTTCGGGGTGGAACTGGCATCCGTAGACATTGCCGTCGGCAACAGCCGCCGTCAGCTCCGCTCCGTATTCGGTCACAGCGATCGTGCTGTCCGCACAGTCTGCCGCGTAGTAGGAATGTACGAAGTAAACGTGATCCCCTTCTTTGATGTACTTGAACAGAGGCTCTGCGCCTTCTGCCGCGCGGCCCCGGAACTTGAGAGCGTTCCAGCCGATGTGCGGGATCTTATAGGAGTCCGGTGCCACGCCCTTGATGGGAACAACGTTGCCTTTGATGAGGCCAAGGCCTTCGTGCTCGCCGTACTCGAAGCTTTTCTCCAGGAGAAGCTGCATGCCGAGGCAGATGCCCATCAGAGGCTTTCCTGCTTTTGCCTGGGCTGTCACGATGTCCGCCATGCCGGACTCCCGCAGCTTCTTTGCCGCGTCCTCATAGGCGCCGACGCCGGGCAGAATGATCTGGTCTGCCGCTTCGATCCGCGCAGGATCTGCTGTGACGACAGCCTCCTGCCCGATGTATTTGCATGAACTCTGCAGGGAAAACAGATTCCCCACGCCGTAATCAATGATCGCTATCACTATAGAACTCCTTTCGTGGATGGTATTTCATCTGCAAAAGCTGTATCGACGCTGGCTGCCTGCCGGGCGGACCGTGCCGCCGACTTGAACGCGCCCTCGATGATGTGATGAGAATTGGTCCCGGCAAGTTTGCGGATGTGCAGATTGCACGCCGCGCTTCTGGCAAAGGCCATCCAGAACTCTTCCACCAGCTCCGTGTCAAAGGTGCCGACCTTCGCTGTCGGGATGTCCAGATCGAACCCCAGATAGCATCTGCCGGAAAAGTCGATGGCCGTGAGGATGAGTGACTCATCCATGGGGATGATGGCGCTGCCGTAGCGGCTGATGCCCTTCTTGTTCCCCAGTGCCTGTGCGAAGGCTTCCCCCAGGGCGATGCCGATGTCCTCGACAGTGTGGTGATCATCCACATACGTGTCACCCTCGCACTTCACAGTCAGGTCGAACCGGCCGTGCTTGGCAAACAGGGTCAGCATGTGATCCAGAAATCCCACGCCCGTGTCGATGTTAGACTCGCCTTTGCCGTCGAGCTCGAGCTTCAGCGCGATGTCCGTCTCTGCTGTTTTTCTGTTGATCTCTGCGTTTCTCATTTCAGTTCCTCTATTACCTCTCCGAGAACCTTCAGGAATACATCCATCTGTTCTCTGCTTCCGATGGTGACTCTGTTGTACTGGGCCATCCGCGGCTTCGTGAAGTGGCGGATCAGCACACCGCGCCGCTTCATTTCCTCGTAGATCTGCCCGCCGTCCACCTGCGGATGCTTCATAAATATGAAGTTGGCAGACGAATTTGTGAGCGCAAAACCCATGGCGTTGAGCCGTTCCTGCGTATATCGCCTATTAGCGATGACCGATTCGCAGTTTCTCCGGATCATTTCCTCCTCCTCGAGGACGCCCAGGCCAGCTGCCTGTGTCATCGCATTGATATTGTACGGATTCGTCGAGTTCCGAATCGTGTTCAGATCCCGGATGATCTCTGCCGACGCTACGCCGAATCCCAGTCTGGCCCCCGCCAGCGAACGGGATTTGGAAAAAGTCTGTATGATCAGAAGATTGTCGTACTTCTCGAGCAAAGGCAGGCAGGTCTCCGCGCCGAAATCCACATAGGCCTCATCCACGACCACAAGGTCGTCCGGATTGCCGCGGATGATCTCCTCGATCTGACCGCGGCTCAGGGCGATCCCGGTATGGGCGTTCGGGTTGGCGATAAAGATCGTGCCGCCGGCGCCGATGTAGTCCGCCGGGTCGATCCGGAGTTCCTCATCGAGGGGGATCTCACGATAGGGCACGCCGTTCATATCCGCGAACACCGGGTAAAACCCGTAGGTGATGTCCGGGAAGACGGCCGGCTTCTCACTGCTGCAGTAGGCCATGAAGGCGAAGTTGAGCACTTCGTCCGAGCCGTTGGTGATGATCACGTTCTCCCGCGTGAGAGCCGACGTTGCAGCGGCGTCTTCTCCTGTGCACGCGCCCTCGCCCGCACACTGGGCGGACAGCATGTCCGCCAGTTTTTCCGACAGGACCCTGCAGTCCGGATCCGAATACAGCTGCAGACGCTCTGCCGCCTGAGATGCTTTTGCTATAGCAGCAGTAGGCGGCGGGAAGGGAGATTCGTTGGTGTTGAGCTTCACATACTGCTGGTCCTGGGGCTGTTCCCCGGGAACGTATGGTTCAAGGTCTTTATATCTGTCGCTTAAAAATCTGCTCATTCGATGATCTCCTCCAGTTTCTGCGTGATGGTCTCGATCTGTTTTGTCTTGAATTTGAAACTGGACTTGTTCGCGATCAGACGGGCGCTGATCTTGGCGATCTCTTCCACGACCTCCAGGTGGTTTTCACGGAGGGTCGTGCCGGTCTCCACCAGATCCACGATGACATCCGAAAGCCCGAGGATCGGCGCCAGTTCGATGGAGCCGTTCAGGTGGATGATGTCGATGTCCGTCCCGGAGGCTGCGTAGAACTCTCTGGCCACGTTCACGAACTTGGTGGCGACTCTCAGTTCATTGTCACGGTCATACTGGAAGCCCTCGGGACCCGCGACCGCCATACGGCACTTGCCCACGTTCAGATCCAGCAGTTCGTATACATTGGATCTGGCTTCCATCAGGATGTCTTTGCCGACCACGCCGATATCCGCCGCGCCGCGCTCGACATAGATGGCGACGTCGGAGGGCTTCACCCAGAAGTAGCGCACGCCGGCGTCGGGGTTTTCGAAGACGAGTTTCCGGTTCTTTTCTCTGATCGACGGGCACTCGAAGCCGGCCTTTTCGAACATGTCGTAGACCTTGTCTCCCAGTCTGCCCTTCGGAAGTGCGATGTTGACTATTTTTACCGTTTTCTTATCAGTCACTTGATCTCCACCTCCTCACCGTCGAATTTCGAGAGCTTGCCGAGGCTGTCGATGTACACGCCGAAGCCGATGGCCTTCGAGGTCCGCTTCATGCTCTTCATCAGTTTATCGTACTGGCCGCCGGAAATAACGCCGTCCGGCACGCCGGCCGCAAAGCCTTTGAAGATGATGCCGTTGTAGTATTTCAGATCTCCCACAACGGAAAAGTCGATGTTCAGCATTTCCTCAAGCCCCGCCTCGCGGAAGGCTTCGACGATTTCTTTCAGCGCGTCGATGCTTTTCGCAAAGGCACTCTTTTCTTCCGATGAGAAAATCGGGGTGTCCAGGAACGCCTGCTCCAGCTTCGGAATCACCTCTTCCGGGTCGCCGTAGGTCGTCACCAGGGCGTTCAGGAGCTCGGCTCTTGCCGGCCCCAGATCAACTTCTCTGCAGACCCACTTCAGCCCGTGCGCGTTCTTGCTGCTGATGCATTCGGTAATCTGTTCCTCTGCGTCTCTGGACAGATTGCAGCTTTCGAGGAGCTGCGTCAGGATGTCCAGATTGGAGACATCCAGCTTCGGGTCATCGCTTAAGACCTTCATGCTCTCCGCAGCGAGGAGCAGCACCTCGCTGATGCAGGCGCTGTCGACCGCGCCCAGACACTCCAGTCCAACCTGCATGATCTCCTTGAAGTAGTGGGTCTTC
>JBGUKV010000029.1:0-16218 GCA_045114655.1 Candidatus Allocopromorpha sp.
CGCTGTCTGTTTTCCAGATTGTACTATGCGGTGGTTTCTTTGCCCTGTGCCTTTCCGACGTATTGGATATCAACGCCAATTTCTCAGCAGTACGATTCTTTCTGAATTTATTCTATGCGCTGACATTTCTTTCTCTGACTGCCTTTGCCTTGTCGGATCTAAAGCAAAAAAAGCAAAAGCATATCCAGATGATTGTTTGCTTTTGCGCTGCGTTGATTGCAGTGCAGTGCTTTGTTTTTCCATATGACGCGGAAAACGAGTTCATACGCATCTGTGAGGCAGTGGAAGGGATTGTAGTTTTCACCATGCTTATTATTCTGGTGACAAAAATCAACGATGGGAGATATGGCCAAAGAGTCCTGTTTGCTGTCGTTCTCATGGAGCTTGCAGTTGCCGTGCTCAACACCGTGCTCCCCATGGCCTCCATCACAGAGGATTTTCAGATCATTGACATTCCGATGAATTATATGGCGCTGTATATGAGACCCGTCATTTTTTCTTCCCTTGCGCTGATATACCGCATTTGGCTTGACCTGCACGAAGCCAAAAGCCAATAGGAGGGCAACTGTGAAAAATAGTTTTGTTCCAAACAATGCATTTAGCGATTATAAATATCATACCGCGATCCATCAGGGGGACGATGGCTCCGTTACGGCAAGCGCAGAAGAGATGGACATCGTCGTGGCTGCGAGTTCAGAAGAAGAAGCGTGCCTGCAGCTGGCGAAAGCTATTTTCGATTATTCCCAGGAATTCTGTGCAAATTACAGCCGGTACAGCAATATGCCGGGAGGCCAGGAGCAGATCCCGTATGTTGTAAAGGCGATCCTGTTAGGTTGCCCCGAGAATATCATTCCCGAGATGGTCTTTGATCCTTCGATCAATCATGACGGAGAGTAAGATCCGGATAGTGATTCGGATGTGAGGGGTGAAGGGATTGGCAAATCTTGGGATTTGCAGAGGTGCACATCGGCATTCGCCCCGTATTCGCCTCATGCAGCAAGGCAGAGAGCACCAAAGTACAAACTGCAAGCGCCTGCCCCCTTGATGCTTCGTAGATCATTTGTACTTTCGAGCTGGCAGGATTGCCAAAGTACAAAAGCCAGGTGCTGGAACCGTTGAAACTTCGTAGATCATTTGTACTTTCGTGTCGGTCGGACCGAGAAAGTACAAAAACCAGGTGACGGAACCGTTGAAACTTCGTAGATCATTTGTACTTTCGCGTCGGTCGGACCGAGAAAGTACAAAAGCCAGGTGCCGGAACCGTTGAAACATCGTATGTGATTTGTACCTTCGAGTTGGTAGCTTCAAGAAAGTACAAATGACAACCGTTGAAACAGTTGACACTTCGCAAATCGTTTGTACTTATGACCGTGAGGGGCGATAAAAGGAAGGACTAGACTACCTTGAGTTGCAACTGAGTCACATCTTCAGTCCTTCAACCAACGGCCAGACGTAGTATCAAGGGTTCCGGGGGTCAGCAGTTGGTTACGGGCGAGCTGTGGACCGTCCTCAACCAACAACCCAACGTAGCATCAAGGGTTCCGGGGATTAGCAGTTGGTTACGGGTGAGCGGAGGACTGTCTTCAACCAACGGTCCAACGCAGTATCAAGGGTTGCGGGGACCAGCTGTTGGTTACAGGCGAGCTGCGGACCGCCCTCAACCAACGGCCCAACGCAGTATCAAGGCTTGTGGGGACCAGCAGTTGGTTGAACAGAAAGAGATGACCCCAGCACGCCCCGCAAACCCCGGTTTGTCTAAATAAGCTGCAGCCATCACGATCATGAGCATGGTGAGGGGCACGAATGCCTTCATGGCAACTGCGGCTCTCATGGCTGCCATTCATGATAATTGCAAAAGCAACTAAAGTAAATCAGAAAGGAGCGTTCAATATGACAAGAGTCAGGATCACTTCCGGCGAATATTGTTTCGTCGCCGATCTTCTGGAAAAAGAAGCACCAAAGACATGTGAAGCGTTCAAGAAAATGCTGCCGCTAAAGAGTGAAATGATCCATGTGAGATGGAGCGGCGAGGGTGTGTGGATTCCGTATGGCGATCTGCGTCTCGGGCTGGATTATGAGAATCACACATCGCATCCGTCAAAGGGAGAAATGCTGCTTTATCCGGGCGGCATCAGTGAAATGGAAATCATCTTGGCGTATGGGCGATGCTGTTTCTCCAGCATGCATGGGCAGCTTTCGGGGAATCACTTCCTGACGATCACAGAAGGACTGGATGATTTGTATGATTTCGGCCGCAAGATCCTGTACGAGGGCGCGCAGCCAATTGAGATCACCGCCATCGAATAAAAGTTATATATCAACACAGTATCTTAACAAAGTATCTCAACAACATATCGACCGAAGATCAAAGTGACTGTGAAATAACCATATCATTGAAATTATGAGGAAATGATACTTCAAATGTTGTATAATATATCCGTATTATTATCTTGATTGAAACGATCGGAGACCGGCTGGTGCAGTCTGGTTTTGCGGGAGCTTAGAGCATGAGAAAGACTGTCATTATTATTGTAAACGTGGTCATCATGGCCGCCATATTGATCTTCGTAGTACTCTACTCCGGATCTGAAAGCAAAAACTCTTATCAGAGACAGATAGAGCACTTTGAAGACTCAACGGTCACCATGGAGCATGTGACAGAGAACTATCTGGAAGGCGAGCAGAGGATCTGTGATGTATGGGCGCGTTATATCAACAGCCAGACCATGACCATGGAAGAGGCTGCCGATTACATCCGTTCTTCGCATGTGCTTGAAAACACCTCGGCTCATCTGATTTCTCTCGACACACTGACAGGACTCTCCACGCGTCCGAAACAAGGTACGGACGACGACTATGCTGTTTCCTATAAAAAGGTGGCGCTACTGGAGAACACGGACTGGATCGATGAGATCGGGAAATCGATCAATATAACCCGCGCTTACACCAACCCGATGAACGGCGAGCAGTCGCTGGCCTTCTGCAACATGGTGAAGCTGTACGATCCGGAAAGCGAAACGTCTGAGGATGCCGTCCTGCTGCGGGTCATTCCTGTATCGATGCTGGAACAGAAATGGGTCTTTCCGCAGACCGAGCTGGCAAACGCGGAATTATCCGTGATCGATGCGAATGGTGATTATATCCTGAAAGGAGACAGTTTTAAGAATTCCAACCTCTTTGAGTTTTACAAATCTTATAACGCAACAGATCCTGAATCATTGAAGGCATTGTCCGGCAAGATTACTTCATCGACAGGTTCCGTTCCAATGACCAATTCGCATGAACAGGAGTGCATACTTGCGTTTACTCCTGTCTCGGCATATGCCGGCTGGACGATGCTGGGTCTCGTGCCGGCGAAGGACCTCGATGTAGATACGCAGAACTGGCTGCTGATCGGAGTTGTTTCTCTCGGTTTGCTGATTTTGTTCCTCTTTGACCTGCTCAGCACACTCAGTTTTAACAAGCGGCTGCAGATCGCGGCCAGAGAAGCGGAGTCTGCGAACAAGGCAAAGACAGATTTCCTCTCGACCATGTCCCACGATATCCGCACGCCGATGAATGCTATCATTGGTCTTACGACGATTGCCGAGAAGAATCTCGGGGATGTGGAGTCGACAGGGGAGAGCCTGCGCAAAATCAGTCTCGCCAGCAATCATCTGCTGACGTTGATCAACGATATTCTGGATATATCGAAGGTGGAAAGCGGAAAACTGAAACTGAGCCCGCTGACGTTCTCCATTGTGGAAACAGTCGAGAACCTTGTAACTGTCTCACAGCCGATGATCAAGGAAAAGAATCTTGAATTCAGCTTCCACATCAATCAGATGGAAAAGGAATATCTATATACAGATCAGCTCCGTCTGAATCAGATCTATATCAATATCCTCTCCAATGCGATCAAATACACAGAACCCGGCGGAAGTGTCAGTGTAGATCTGCGTCAGGAAAAGAGCGACAAACCGGGATGCATACGGCTGACCTATGTTGTTGCGGATACGGGCATCGGAATGAGCCCGGAATACATGGCAACCATGTATCAGCCTTTCTCACGTCAGATCGACAGCCGCGTCAACAGCATTCAGGGAACCGGTCTTGGTCTGGCCATTACAAAGCAAATGGTCGAACTGCTGGAAGGAACGATCGATTGCCAGAGCGAACAAGGCAAGGGGACGACATTCACCGTCGTCCTGGATATCCCGGAAGCCGACAAGCAGCGGGATAATATGCAGCTTGATTCCATTGATATTCTGATCGTGGATGACGATGAAACCATGCTTGAGATAACGGGTGACACCTTGGAGTCTCTTGGCGCATCCGCGGAGCAGGCGCGAAACGGACTGGAAGCGCTCGGCATGATCGAACACAGACATCTTGCCGGCAAGGATTACAACGTCATCTTGATCGACTGGAAAATGCCTGAACTAGACGGCCTTGAGACGATCCGGCGCATCCGCTCCGAGATCGATGCAGATGTCCCGATTTTGCTGATGTCCTCATATGACTGGTCGGATATCGAGGACAAGGCGAAAGAAGCAGGCGCGGATGGTTTTGTAAGCAAACCGCTGTTCCGCTCGACGCTCTATGATAAGATCAGCAGTCTTACCGGGAAAGAGTCCGGATCTTCCGCACCGGAAGACGATTATTCCGACCTGCAGGGGCTGCACCTTCTTGTGGCCGAGGATAATGATATCAACTGGGAGATCATATCCACCATTCTCTCCATGTACGGGATTACTACCGACCGCGCAGAAAACGGACGGATCTGTGTGGATATGATGCGCGAAGCTGAGGAAGGAAGTTATGCACTGATCTTCATGGACGTACAGATGCCGGAGATGAATGGTCTGGACGCGACCAGAGCAATCCGCGGACTGGAAGATCCTTGGGCGGCCTCCATTCCGATCATTGCGATGACAGCAGACGCATTCTCAGAAAACGTCACGAAATGTCTGGAAGCAGGAATGAATGGACATATTGCAAAACCAATCGATGTCAAGCTAGTTATTAAGGAAATCCGAAGAATCAAGGACGAAGGAGAAAAAAGATGAAAAAGATAATCTACATGCTTTTGGCAGTGGTAATGATGCTGGGACTGGCCGCATGCGGATCAGAGGAGCAGGAAGCAACGACGAGTGAGGAAGGATTCAGCCCGGCGCTGGACACTTCCACCGAATGCCAAATAACCGTAGCCGGCGGTTACGACAACTTCGAGGCACTGGAAGCGGAATTTGACAGTTTTAACAAGTTTTATCCCAATGCGGAATTGACGTTCACAAAGGTGGATGACTACAATAACATGATCGGCATGGTCCTGGATGGAAACGACGCCCCTGATATCTACGTCAATTACTCCTGGATGTATGGCCGCGACCAATATAAGTCCGCGATCGATCATGCAGAAGATCTGTCCAATGCTGATCTGGGACTCGACTTGGACTGCATCCGCAGCAATATCATGCTGAAGACGAGCGACGGCACGCTTCCGATGGTTCCGGTATTTGCGAATACCTACGGCATGCTTGTGAACAACAGCCTCTTTGAAAAAGAAGGTCTGAGCGTTCCAACGACCTATGAGGAACTGGTGGAAGTGTGCAAAGCGTTCCGTGAAAAGGGCTATGAAAACCCGATGATGGGCTTCTCTAAAGAGGAGACGACATCTCTCTTCACTCTGGAAGCGTATCCATACTTCTGCGAAACCGTAGCGGATGACGCGGAGGCTGTCAAAAACCTCAACGCCCTGGATCCTGCCGCCGGCAAGTATATGCGGCCGACACTGGAAAAGACAGAGCAGTTCCTGAATGACGGCTGCGTGAACCTTGACGCCTGCGCGGAGATCGAAGACAACTATGAAGCCGTGATCCTTCGATTCTTCGAGGGCGATGTTCCGATGATGTTCTGCTCCGGAGATACCGTATCCGGAACGAAGAAACGCGAGAGTCAATCCGAGGCGTTTATCGCCGAACCGTTTGAATACACATTCGCCCCGGTTCCGATTTCAGACGAAGGCGTCAGCTTCCTTGACATGCCGAATCTGCAGTTCTCTGTCAACAAAGACAGCGCGAATCTGGACATGGCCAACGAGTTCATGCGCTTCCTGGTCACACCGCAGGAGCTGAACAACATGGCGCAGAACAAAGGCCTCATGTCCCCGACGAAAGACCTGTCATTCAACAGCATGTATGCTGCATTCGGTAAAGTTCCGGAATCCCGCGTCCTGTCGCCGGAAGTGATCGGACTGACAGATGACGCGGTCATTCAGGTTAGAAAGGCGAATTACGGTGTTGGAACAGGCGAAATGACCATAGATGAGGCAATCGAGGGCTTTGGTTCGTATACAGAATAAAAGAATTCTACTCATACTATTCGGAACAGTTGTATGCTTGATGCTGGCAGGATGTTCTTCTTTCGATGGGGAAACACCGACGCAAGCAGAATCTTCGGCACAAGCGGATTTCGAGATCCACGCCGAGTTAGAAAACCCTGCGATTCCGAAGATAAAAGACGACGCTGTCCACCTTGCCTTTGTGGGGGACAGCGTTACCTTTGGCAACGGTGTCTGGGTCACCGAAAAGTCAAAGGAGCATACATACCCGGCTTATATTGAGAGGATGATGGGCGATGGATACCAGGCGCTGAACTACGGCGTCAGCGGGAAGACGCTGCTGAAAGAAGGCGATGAGCCCTATACAGCACATTACATGTATGACGAATCCATAAACGCAAACGCAGACACCTACGTCATCATGCTCGGATCCAACGACAGCAAACCGCAGAACTGGAATACCGGAGATTTTCGTTCGGAATTGAAAGCTTTTGCGCAGACATACATCGATCTGGAGAGCCATCCCGAAGTCTTTCTGGCTACGCCACCGAGGGCTTTTGAAGAAGCGGAAGAGGCGTTTGACCTCAATAACGACATTATCGAACACGAGATCGCCCCAACCGTCAGAGAAGTTGCCAAGGAATTGGACGTCCCCATGATCGATGTGTATGAGAAAACAAAAGACCATCCGGAATGGTTCATGGACGGGTCTCATCCCAACGCAGCCGGAAACGAGGCGTTAGCGAAGATCATTGTCCCGTATTTGGCAGAATGAAAATCCATATGAAACAACCATGCTTCACGATAAATGAGAATAGAAATGTTACACTTACCGCGTATTTTGCAGATGATTCGTGTGCCAAGGATCTTCCGGCTGTGCTTGTGATCCCGGGCGGCGGTTATCGGGTGCTTTCAGAGGTGGAGGCTGAGCCACCTGCACTCGCTTACCGGGAGGCGGGATTTCATGCTTTTGTCCTTCAATATACTGTGGGAGAATTGTGCCGATGGCCGCTTCCGCTTGAGGATTATGAGAAAGCGATGGAGCTGATTGAACAAAACGCAGAAAAGTGGCGTATCGATACAAGCCGTATCATTGTCGCCGGGTTTTCTGCAGGCGGGCATCTGGCTGCCTGCGCTGCAGCAACAGCAAAGCACCGGCCTGCCGCTTGCGTCCTGGCATACCCGGTCATTTTGCCAAACGCAGTGAATCAATGCATACCCGGGGGACCTTATCCGGCGGAGCACGTGACGGACGACACCTGTCCGTGCTTTTTCGTGGCTGCGAGAGATGATGATATGGTGGATATCCGCAACATACTCGCCATGCAGCAGGCGCTTGCGGACCACAATGTCCCATTTGAAAGCCACATCTATTCCGTGGGAGGCCATGCGTTCGCTGTCGGAGAGATTTCGCCGATGGGCCATGAACTGACACCGCGATTGAAGAACTGGGTTGCAGAGAGCGTTGGATGGATGAAGGAGATCCTTGAATAACTAAAGCGGGGGTTGTTCAGATGAAGAAATCACAAAAGACAATACTGATAATGTGCTTTTCATTTCTGTTTGGGATAAGCCTTCTTTTTATGTCGATTTCGGAACCTGTATGGGCGAAGGAAAGTGGGGATGACGATATTAGTGTACATGAAGACATAAGTACTTTTCAGAAGAATTATGTTTTATCGGCAGCCCAGAAAGAATATACCATTAAAGAATGTGAAAAAGTCGTAGCAGCACTGGAAAAGACGAAGCCGGATATGAGTGATCTGGAAAAATACTTCGCGCTTGCTGTGTGGGCGAATCAGCGCGTTGAGTATGATTGGAAGTTTTGGCATAACAGCTATAATTTCGATTATTACAGTCACCAGTGGGACGCCTATGGCGCGATGAAAGAAGATGAAACATCCGTATGTGTAGGCATTGCGATCTTTTATTCCAATTTGTGTCACGCTGCCGATTTGCCATGCAGGTTTGTCAGGTTAAACCCGGACTTTTTAGAGCACACGATCAATTATATCCCTAACATCAATGGAAATGCATATTATGCTGATATTACAGAAAATATTTTTCTTATGTCAGGAGAGTCGATATATGCTTTCGGGCAGGAAGTCGATAAAGATTTTGCAAATATACCGAAAGAAGGGTCGGGAGCTTGTATAGACAAAACATTTGATTACCGGGAATCAGATGAGGACGACGAATTTGAATCTTCAAATATAAAAGATTTTTACGATAAAAACTATATGTATGATGACTGGTTTGGGAAATATGCAGATCAGGAGAATCGTCCAACATATGAGGACTGGTTTACAGAATATGCGGATCATCATATATATGAGGAGTGGTTTAGAGAGTATGCAGATCACGATAAGGATATTACAGACAAGCTATTTGATACAGATTATGTAGAGAAAGGGAGCGGTCTTCCAAGAACTGATCCCGAATCATATCACGCTTCATATCTTGATCCTAAGTACCCTTCAGATTTCGTTGATCGGGGAGATATCTGGTTCCTGGATGATTTTTATGAGAACCCGGAAGCAATCAAGGCGAAGATTCTCAATAAAGAATTGGATGAACAATTACTTGATGTATCCGGGTTAGAGGAGAATTATGACTGCGGCACGATCGAAGAACTGAAGACAGCGGTTGCGCGGGATATTTCACTCCGGTATTTTCCGACAAGCGAAGATACTGAAGATGGCGGCAAAAGAATCGTTGCGGAGTCTGCTGCGCTTACAAAGGATGCAGATTATGAAGTAATATATGCAGGCCATGACGATCGGACGAACGATGAGGTGTTTACAATAAAAAGCAAAAGCGGCGGGGCATATCAAGGCGAATGTCAGATCCGCGTTAAGTGGAGATCAGCTGCCGTTGTCAAGAAACCCGTTGGCAAGAAGAATCTTGTTTACAGCAAAGAAGCACAGGAGCTTGTGGAACCTGGTGAAGCACAGAATGGCGAAATGCAGTATGCGCTTGGTACCAGAACGGAGCCGACAAAAGAATTCAGCGCAGACATCCCGACTGCAAAAAATGCCGGGAATTATTATGTCTGGTACAAGGCAGTAGGAGATGATACGCATTACTCTACAGAGCCGAAGCGTCTGGAAAAGGCAGTTTCCATAGCTCAAGCGAAGATAAAAATGATTCTTGATGATATGACCCTTGAGGTTGGAGAAACCGGGGTGATATCTCCGAAATTTGATAAGAATCAATTTGACGGGATAATACCAGTGTCATTTACATTTGAAAACTGGGATGAAGATATCGCGTCGGTAACGGAAGACGGTGTTGTCAAGGGATTGAAGGTAGGCCGCGGGATTATCTTTGTGAATGTTAATCCGAAATATTCAAGTCCCAATTACACCTTTTCGAACAGCAATGTACTGATTGTGCGTGTTGTGCAGGATTCTGTTGATATTGGACAGACAAAGGTTGCGCTGTCTAAAACAGCGTTTGCCTATAATGGGAAGGTGCAGAAGCCTTCCATCAAAACAATCAAAGGCCTGGAACTAAAGGCCGGAACAGATTATGAAGCAACATGGCCGAAAGGATCGAAAAACGCAGGAAAATATACGGTAACGATCAAAGGCATCGGCAAATATACCGGAACGACAGACGCAACGTATACAATCAACAAGGCGAAGAACCCGATCGCATTAAAAGCAAAGACAGTCAAGGTCAAGTATAAGAGCTTGAAGAAAAAGTCAAAGTCAATCAAACGGGCGAATGCTTTTGCGGTAAGCAAAGCACAGGGCAAGCTTTCCTATAAACTCGTCTCTGCGAAGAAAGGCAAAAAGAGTTTCAAGAAAAAATTCAGCGTGAATGCGAAGACCGGGAAAGTCACTGTGAAGAAACGCCTGAAGAAAGGCACCTATAAAGTGAAAGTCAAGGTCAAGGCGGCAGGCAATGCCAACTACAAGGCGTCCGTCTGGAAGACAGTGACGTTCAAGGTGCGGGTAAAGTAAAGACACATCTTATTTAACCGAGGAGGATCCTGATGAGATTATTGCGAAACAAACGGCGTTATATCCCGATTGCGGCTATTATTCTGCTCGCCATGTGCTGGCCGGTCAACGCCAGCGCATGCAGTCTGATGTATGTTGGCGGGGATTATACAGATGATGGAGCGAACGCGTTTATCCGTACGGAAGAGGTCGATGTGGATACCAATAAAATATATTATGTCTCCCCGGCTGGTAACCACAAGAAAGGCGAAACCTATCAGGGCTGCTATGGATTCACATGGGAATTCACCCATGACAGCTACGAATATACAGCCCGCCGTGATGACAATCTTTCCGGGGTGTGCCCGGACTGCGATGGCACCCATAAACACACGCCATATGAGGAAGCCGGCACCAATGATCACGGCGTCACCGTCAGCGCGACCCAGTCTCTGGATGCGAACGAGGACATCCAAGAAACGGATCCTTTCACAGAAGAAGGCATCAGCGAAGCGGAAACGGCAACGATTCTGCTTTCAGAAGCATCCAGCGCCCGCGATGGGGTGGAACTTTTGCTTGATATCTATGACACTGTCGGCGCGTTTGAAGAAGGCTCCGGCGTGATGATCTGTGATCAGAACGAGCAATGGTACGTCGAAAACCTGTCCGGTCATGAGTACATCGCAGTCAAACTGCCGTCCGGCGTTTGCTTCCTGCAGCACAATATCGGCGTGATCGGCCGCATCGATCTGGACGATACAGACAATGTGATCGCCTCAAAGAATCTAATCAGCGTGGCCAAGAAAGCAGGCACCTTTGTCGGCGATGAGGAGAAAAACATCATCGATTACCGCACATCCTACAACGATTACGTAGTGATCTGGGACGAGGACTGGAATGAACGTGTCAGAGAGCGCCAGGCAGCCGGACTGAACTATCTGGAGGGCACAGACAAGTGGACGACGGAGAACGCGCTGGATGACAACGACTACATCATGACGAATCTGGATGAGGACGGAAACATCACCGCGCTTCACAACAACCTGACGCTGAAAGACGCGACCATGTCGCTGGCCGATATGCTGGCTGTATTCCGCGTTTACCCGATCGGTCACGAGGAAAACGTTAACACGCATCTGTACCGCTTTTACCCGGAGCAGGAGCAAAAGCTTGGCACCGTGGAGTGGTTTGCGATGGATAATTGCAGGTACAACGTGTTCGTACCAAGCTATCCGATGCTTTTGACCGATACCTGGGAGGGCTATCAGGTTGGTCTCGACGAGGAGGGGATCACAGAGCAAAAGCCTAAAACCGGCGATTACTATTACTATGACGGGGAATACCATGTCCATCCGAGCGGATGGGAGAAGTCCTATATCGCAACGCTCAGCGCGTTATCAGGCGTACTGACCTACGGCGATCTGGATGAGGATCAGATCAAACTGGCGGAGTACAATCTCAAGCAAAAGCAGGAAGAGTTCTTTGAGCGTTTCAACGCACTGCAGGCACAGATTTCCGAGGAGCAGTCCCCGAAGGCGCGCGAGGAGATCATGACAGAGGCGGACAAGGAAATGGCCGCGGAAGTGCACGATCTGGCCATGGCACTGTACCGCTACTATACTTACGGGGAAAAATCCGACCTGATCCAGAATGTGAAGGGCACATCCCCGATCGTACCGATCGTCGTTATCCTAGCGTTCCTGCTGGCAGCCATACTCTTTGGCTACCGGGCGTACAAAGGCAGACAGAAACGGGACAGGCAGGAGAAGAAGGTAGATTAAGGTAGATTAAGGTGGATTAAAGAGCACATTTGCTGTTAAGAGGTGTGTGCAAGATGAAGGGTCAAACATCAGATAACAATAATACAGCAAATCTCCAGCCATATCTGTCACCGCTGGCAGTCTGGGCACTGTCGGTTGGTTCGGCGATAGGCTGGGGGTCTCTTGTTGTCACCAGCAGCTCCTATCTGTCCCAGGCGGGACCAATGGGGTCCATCATTGGTCTGCTGATTGGGTTTGTCATGATGCTGATGGTGTCAAATCATTATCATTTTTTGGCGAACCGTTATCCGGGTACGGGGGGACTTTACAACTATGTGAAGTTCATCTTTGGATATGACCGCGCCTTCCTGATCGCCTGGTTCATGTTCCTGATCTACATATCGATATTCTGGGCCAACGCCACAAGCATCCCTCTGTTCGCGCGGTATTTTCTGCATGCAATCATCAAACACGGTTATCTCTATACGATCTTTGGCTATGATGTTTACCTTGGGGAAATCCTGGTAACTCTGGCAGTGATGGCGCTTGTCGGTTTGCTGTGCATGAAGAGCAAAAAAGCCACCGCCCGGATCATGGTGGTGATGGTGCTGATTTTCACCATTGGCATCACCGTCTGCTTCATCGCAGCCATGATAGGACACAGCCGTTCCGGAATGACGATGGACCCGGACTTTCTCCCGGACAAAAGCAACCTTCAGCAAATCGTGCGCATCGCCTTTATTTCACCTTGGGCGTTTATTGGCTTTGAAACGGTCTCCCATTCTGCTGCGGAATATCAATTCAAGCACAGCAACATGTTCCGTGTCCTTGTCATTTCCGTAGCCGTCGTCACGGCGCTGTATATCTTTGTGATCCTTTTGAGCGTCTCTGCTTATCCGCAAGGGTGCTCAAGCTGGCTTGATTATATCAGCAGGCTGGATGAATTTGAGGGAATCTCCGGACTCCCGGCGTTCTATGCAGCATACTATTATCTCGGTTCCACCGGAATCAGGATCCTGATGGTGTCATTGATGTCACTGGTTCTCACCAGTCTGATCGGCATGCTCCGCGCATTGAGCCGTCTGTGTTTTGCCGTGGCACAGGATGGTATCCTGCCCGCGCGTTTTGCCAAACTCAATAACAAGCAGATCCCGGTCAACACCATACTTCTGGTGCTGCTCGTCTCTCTGCCGATACCGTTCCTCGGAAGAACGGCGATCGGGTGGATCGTGGACACCACTACGATTGGCGCCACCATTATTTACGGCTTTGCATCCCTGGCTGTATATAAGGCTTCGGGGCAGGAGGGCAGCAAAAAGGATCGCCTGATCAGCAAGATTTGTCTGTACATTCTGGCTGCTTTTGCGGTATTCCTGCTTTTCCCGAATGCGTTTTCCGACTATACGATCGCGACAGAGACATATGTGCTTCTGGCCGCCTGGTCGCTTCTCGGGCTTTTGTATTTCCATAGGGTCATCAGTAAGGATCATGCCAGGAAGTTTGGTAAAGCCATCATTGTCTGGCTTGCCCTCCTTGTCTTTATCGTTCTGATGTCGATGACCTGGGCGGAACGGCTGATCGAAGACCGGGAGAACGTCATCATGACGGAAATCTCCGAATACTATGACGGTACGGCTGCCCCCGAAATACAAACGATGGACAAGGATGAATTTCTTGCGATGGAGCGTCATCGTCTTCATAACGCGAACAATCTCAGTGTCTTTGTAATCGTAGGTTTATTTGGCCTGTCCCTGATCATCATGCTCAGCAATCATGTTACCATGCAGAAGTGGGAGAAACTGGCCACCGAGGAGCGTGACAAGGCACGCAACGCCGCGCTCACCGATCCGCTGACGGGAGTCAAAAGCAAGCATGCTTTCCTGTTGAAGCAAAAGCAGATCGACGCCGCCATTGAAGAGGGGGAGGCAGATGAGTTTGCCGTTGCAGTCTGTGACCTGAACGGCCTGAAGTTCGTCAATGACACGCTTGGTCACAAGGCGGGCGATGAATATATCTTCAAGGCAAGCAGGATCATCTGTGAAATTTTCCGGCACAGTCCGGTTTATCGTATCGGCGGAGATGAGTTCGTCGCGATCCTTCAAGGGCAGGATTTTCTCAGCAGGAAGGATCTGCTCCAGGCGCTGCATGACCGCTCAGTAGAGCATATCAGCACGAATGACGTTGTCATTTCGGGCGGCCTTTCGGAGTATCAGCCCGGGTCGGACAACAGCCTTCATGATGCTTTTGAGCGGGCAGACGCCCTGATGTATGAAGAAAAGAAACTACTGAAAAGCATGGGCGCGATCACACGGGAGGAGACATGAGAGAGCTATTAAACAACAGACATTTGACTAATATTCTTCTCTTTCTGCTCGCGCTGAATGTTGTTGTGGTCGGGGTCGCAGCATTCGTCAAATGGGACACCTACGCCTTGTCGCCCGACGGGCAGCGCATCAAGCAGGCCTATGCGGTCGAGGCAGGAGCGGAGCTTTTGGGCTACACTCCATCCAGGGATGAGGCCGAGGAGGCAGTGAAAGATATCATCAACGAATACGTTGGAGATATGGTGCTGACAGACGGCAAAACCAATCTCGACATTCAGTATGAGAAACTGAAGTTCGGCAAGCACCTGCAGACCCAGGACGGACAGGAGATTGCGAAGCAGGTATTAAAAGAGCCGGACTGTGAGATCATCATCATCGGAACCGCTTTGGAGACGGAAGTCATCAAAAAGGATACAGTCATGAAAGAAACCGATGAACTCATGAAAGGGGAGACAGAGGTCCGGGAGGAAGGAGAGGACGGCAAGCGCAGCATCTCTTCTGATGTGGTCATCGAAAACGGCAAGGTGACCTCCAAGAAGACCATCGAGAAAAAAGTCATCAAAGAAGACAAAGACAAGGTCGTCATGGTCGGCACCAAACTGGACGACGGCCTGAACGAGGATGGTTCCTACCGGTTTGTGCCCTGCACCGTGGAAGAGGATATCGAAAACTCCGAGGAATACAAAGCCGTCCAGGGGGCTTTTGAGTATAACGGTCCTGTCCTTACCCGGTCCAGAGGATCGATCACCGGACCGTCCGGCAAAGAGACCTATTACGATCTGAATATGTCCGGCTGCATCAATATCATGAACAGCCGCGGCTTCCATGAGCCTTATTGGGTGAGATCCGACGGCGTCAAAATGTACGGCTACTATGTCATGTGCGCCGCGGGCTTGAGCATCCGGCCCAAGGGGAGCATCGTGGAATCCAGCAACGGCCTAGCCATCGTTGTGGATACCGGTGGGTTCGCGTCCCGCAATCCCAGACAGCTGGACATTGCCGTAACCTGGTAGCGACCCGCGGTTACGTGATCTAAGATCAATAATTCTGTCTATAGACCCCTTGAACCCCGCAGTTCAGGATCCCTTGAACCTCGCAGTTCAGGGGATTTTTTATTGTAGCGATAGAAACGCCGTATAAACGTCAGAGATGTGACGGCTTGTGTGACGTTTCGGATATTATCATAGGGTCACAATAAAACAAGTCAACAAAGCGGTTCGAAGAAATCAAGAACACAAATAACACAATAATATGACGGTTTATGTGACGGATAAGATACTATCATAGGGTCACAGAAGAAAGCAAGGGAACAAAAGAAAACAGGAGAGGCTCGAACAACAGAGCAAAAGCTGAAGGGAGAACGAAAATGAAAATGAACATCATCAGGAACAAAATGGGAAAGAAAGTCGTAGCCGCGCTCATGGCAGTCATGATCATGACGGCGCCGGTAACGAGCGTATCATTCGCAGATGAAGCGGAAGGCAGCGATGCGGCCGCTTCCCAGACAAAGACCGAACAGGCAGCGCCGGAACCGAAGCACGAAGCACCTGCCCCGGCACCGAAGGCCGCAGAGCCGAAGAGCGAAGCGCCTGCCCCGGCTCCGAAGGCTGCAGAGCCGAAGAGCGAGGCCCCGAAGCCCGCGGCACCGGAAAAGCCGGCTGCAGCGAGCCACGAGGACAACGGCAAGATCGAAGAGTACAACAAGAAAGTCGACGAGTACAACGAGGCTGCGAAGCAGCACAATGAATCGGTCGACAAAGAATACGAAGCAGCCGTCGAGGAAACGAACAGAATGAATGAAGAGATCGACCGGCACAACGAATCCGAGCAGCAGCGCGTAAAGGACGCCGAGGAAAGAAACGCCC
>JBGUKV010000030.1:0-18540 GCA_045114655.1 Candidatus Allocopromorpha sp.
GCAACAAGTGCGGCTCTAAAAACAAGTACATAAAGCTGAAAACAATTACAGGAACGAAGCTCACATTCAAAACAGTCGCAGGGAAAAAAGTCAAGAAGGGGACCTATTACAAATTTATCATCTACGCTGTCGGTAAAAACGGAAAGACATTATCGACTTCAAAGACGGTACATGTTGCCACCCCGGGCGGAAAAGTCGGCAATGACAAAAGTGTAAAAACTGCGGCAAAAAAGAATAAGGTAACAATAAAGAAGGGCAAAACTTTCAATCTGAAGGCGAAGGCAGTTCCTGCATCTAAGAAACTCAAAGTCCAGCGGCATCGTAAGATGGCTTATGAGACATCAAATAACAAGATCGCGAAAGTTACCTCCAAGGGAGTTATAAAGGCAGTTTGCAAAGGCACATGCTATGTTTACGCCTACACACAGAACGGGATTTTCGCCAAAATCAAAGTTACGGTGAAATAAATAAGAGATTGAAAAATGGCTTATATTGGATTTGCATATTAGGCGGATATAAGTTAAAATAGGTACAAAGCTAGGGGAGCGAAAGCTGAGAGCCCGGGTCCGTCCCGGATACCCTCATAACCTGATCCGGATCATACCGGCGTAGGGAAGCAGAATAAGACCGATTCTGAACGCTCCTTTTGTGTGGAGCGTTGTTTTATTGCCGGCAAAGACTATGGCAAAGGCAAAAGGCAGCGCATGAAGAAAGGAGAAAAGCTGAAATGGAAGCAAGTGTAGCGATCCAGGTGCTGCCTGAGGCACCGGATGACGAAGAACTGTGCCGCATTGTCGATGAGGTCATCGCGTACATTGCGGAGCAGGGGTACAACTATTACGTGGGACCCTTTGAAACAACGATCGAGGGCCCTTATGAGGAACTGATGGACATCGTGAAGGAATGCCAGCATATCGCGATCCGGGCGGGAGCACCGTCGGTGGCTTCCTATGTCAAGATCAGTTACAAGCCGGAAGGCGAAGTGCTTTCCATTGAAAGGAAGATCGGAAAGTACCATGAATAAAACGGGCTGGTTCTCGAACAAAATCTACCCGTTCATCTCGATTCTGGCGATTCTGGCGCTGTGGGAGGCACTGTCGTTCTTTGAAATCGTGCCGAATTTCATGCTCCCGTCGCCGCAGCAGACGGTGCAGGCCTTTATCGGCGATTTTTGGCTGCTGATGTCGCACCTGAAGGTGACGCTATTGGAGACCGTCATCGGAACGCTGATGGGAGTCAGCATCGGTTTTCTTTCGGCTGTACTGATGGACAGATGGGATCCGGCGTATAAGGCCATGTATCCGATCATCGTGTTGACACAGACGATCCCGGCTGTAGCGATCGCGCCGCTGCTGGTGCTGTGGTTCGGCTACAAGATGATGCCGAAAGTCGTACTGATCGTGCTGATTACATTCTTTCCGATCGTGGTCGGCGTACTGGACGGATTCCGGAGCGCCGACAAGGACGCCATCAATCTGCTGCGTTCCATGGGAGCGAGCAGATGGCAGATCTTCCGGCACATCAAATTCCCGAACGCATTGCCGAATTTCTTTTCGGGCCTGCGGATCACCGTCGCGTATTCTGTCGTCGGCGCGGTCCTCGCAGAGTGGCTGGGAGGTTTCGCCGGACTGGGCGTTTATATGACCAGAGTCAAAAAATCATTTGCCTATGACAAGATGTTCGCGGTAATCTTCCTGATTTCCATCATCAGCCTGATCCTAATCTGGCTGGTCAGCGTGCTGCAGAAAAAGTGCATGCCGTGGGAACAGGTCGACGAACCGGTTAGAAAAAGAGACAGAAACAAAGTAGTGAAAGGATAATACAATGAAAAAGAAACTGACTATAATAATGCTTGCGGTACTGATGACTGCATTCACACTTGTGCTGGCCGGGTGCGGCGGAAGTGAAGAACAGAGCGATGCGGACGGTCCGACCGACTCCACACCTGTGACATTCGTTCTTGACTGGACGCCGAACACGAACCACACCGGCGTCTATGTTGCCGAGAAACTGGGATATTTTGATGAGGCAGGTCTCGATGTGGAGATCGTCCAGCCGCCTGACAACGGTGCAGAAGCAATGGTCGCTTCCGGTAAGGCGCAGTTCGGCGTATCTTTCCAGGATTACATGGTACCGGCCCTTGCGGGAGAGGAGAAGACCATGCCGATCACGGCGGTTGCAGCGATCCTGCAGCACAATCTGTCCGGCATCATGTCGGCTAAGGATCTGGGCATTACAAGCCCTGCGAAAATGGAGAACCACACCTACGCCACTTGGGAACTGCCGATCGAGCAGGCCATCCTCAAAGAATGCGTGGAGACCGACGGGGGCGACTTCTCTAAGGTTGAGATGATCCCGGAAACCATTGACGACGAAGTTGCGGCCCTTAAATCCAAGCAGGTCGACACCATCTGGGTATACTACGGATGGGCCGGCATCAGCGCGGAGGTGCAGAATTTCGA
This sequence comes from Candidatus Allocopromorpha sp., assembly GCA_045114655.1. GTDB lineage: Bacteria > Bacillota > Clostridia > Peptostreptococcales > Anaerovoracaceae > Lentihominibacter. Next base: position 2,463 of record JBGUKV010000030.1, read on the forward strand.
CATCAACTACTTCGCGTTCAAGGATATTGACGAGGCCTTTGATTACTATTCACCGGTCATCATCGCCAACGATGATTTCCTGGCAGACAATCCGGACACTGCAAAGGCTTTCCTGGCAGCTGTAGCCAAGGGTTATGAGTACGCCATTGAGAACCCTGACGAGGCAGCGGATATCCTGGTAGAAGCAAATCCGGAAGTCGACGCCGAGCTCGCTAAGGCAAGCCAGGAGTATCTGACAGACCAGTATCAGGCTGAGGCGGACCAGTGGGGCGTCATCGACGCTGCAAGATGGAACAAATTCTATCAGTTCATCAATGACAAGGGACTTTCCGAACAGGAGATCCCGATGGACATCGGATTCACCAACGATTATCTGCCGCAGAAGTAAGAGCATAAAGGTATGAGCACCATAGATATCCATAAACTTGAAACACAGAATATCTCAATGAAATTCGGAGACGAAACGATCATCCGGGATATTTCCATTGTGGTGGATCAGGGGGAACTGGTCAGCCTGCTCGGCGTGTCCGGAAGCGGCAAGACCACGCTCTTTAACTGCATTTCCGGGATCTATCAGCCGACTGCAGGCCGGGTGCTTCTGGACGGTGCGGATATCACAGGTACGACAGGGCATATCAGTTATATGCTCCAAAAGGACCTGCTTTTGCCGTACAAGACGATTGAAGACAATGTGGGACTTCCTCTGGTGATCCGCGGCATGTCCAAAGAAGAAGCCAGAAGACAGGCATCGGAACATTTCGAAGAGTTTGGCCTTGAAGGCACGCAGAAGAAGTACCCGAAGCAGCTTTCAGGCGGCATGCGGCAGAGGGCGGCGCTTTTGCGGACCTATCTGTTTTCAGATAACGTAGCGCTCCTGGATGAGCCGTTTTCAGCACTTGATACGATCACCAAAGGCAAGATACACAGATGGTATCTGGATGTTATGGAGAAAATCAATCTGACGACGGTCTTCATCACTCATGATATCAATGAGGCGATCCTGCTGTCGGACCGCATCTACATCATGACGGGAAAGCCCGGCGAGATACGATACGAAATCCGAATAGAGACGCCGCGGAGTCAGCGGCAGGGGTACGACCTCACAGACGAGTTCATGCAGCACAAGCGACAGATCATGGGGATACTGGAAGAGTGAATATAAGCCACACATGCACCAAATCATGTGTGGCTTAATAATTATATATACAAATCCTAGTGGTCTTGTGGTATAATTTAATCTGTATACGAATGGAATCAAATCAATTGACAGGAGAAGATTATGACATATATACAGGCTGCGATACTTGGTATTGTGCAGGGTCTGGCTGAGTTTCTGCCCATCAGCAGCAGCGGACATCTGGCTTTGTTGCAATACTTCTTTGGCGTGGAAGCAGACAGTGTACTTATATTCACCGTTATGATGCACGTCGGAACACTGGTATCCGTCTTCATTATTTACCGCAAAGATATCTGGGCGCTGATTCTCGAATTGATCGACACGATCAAAGACATTTGTACAGGGAAAGGACCCAGGATCAATTCCAGTCCTATGCGACGCATGGGCTTCATGATCATCGTGGCAACGATTCCAACTGCTTTGATCGGACTGCTATTTGAGGATTTCTTCGAAAGCCTGTACGCGTCGATCGTCTCCATTGCCATCGGTTTGATTTTCACGGGCATTATTCTGTTCGTTGCAGAGAGAATGGGCAAAAGCGACAAAGGACCGATGGAGATGAAATGGAGAAACGCTATATTCATCGGTATCATGCAAGGCATCGCCATCTGCCCGGGCGTATCCAGGTCCGGATCGACATTGTTCGGCAGCCTGATTTGCGGGCTGAAGAGGGAATTCGCAGTTGAATTCGTCTTTCTCATCTCGATTCCTTCTATTCTTGGTTCAGTTATCCTGGAAATGCCGGATGCTCTCGCTGAGGGAATGGATGCATCAATAGCAGGACCGCTCATTGTCGGCGTCATATTGTCGGCGCTCTCAGGCATTTTCGCTATCAAGGCGATGATCAAGGTCGTATCAAATAAGAGACTGATAGGTTTTACAATATATGTTTGGATCGTAGCAGCATGTGTTCTTGGTTATTCACTGCTGACTGCGTAACGAGGTAGTAATGGCAGAAAAGAAAAGGGGACCCGGAAGACCTCCGGGAAGCAAAAACAAAAAAACAAAAGCAAAAGCAAACACACCGGCACGGTCTTCATCAAAGCGGAAGACAGATGCTTCACCAGAAGTTCAGAAAACAGTTGAGAAGCTGGAATTGAGGCAGGAGTCCAAGGCACAGATCCGGGATGAGATCCTCGGGATCCTTGTTATCGCGCTTGGTGTGTTCCTGATCATCGCTCTCCAGACCCATGCGGCAGGTATGGCAGGAGACGCAATCAGCAAAGGCCTCAAAGGCATGTTCGGCCTGATCGCTTATTTCATGCCGTACTATTTTATTGTCTACGGCATCCTGCTGTTCTTGAAAAAAACGATCCATATCGGAATCAAGTCGATCATCTATCTGGTCATCATATATTTGGCTATCGACCTTGTGAATGCCGGCAGATTCATGGATAAAATCGCCACCGGCGGCTCCTGGGGAGGGTTCTCCAAGAGCTTCAGCGACGGTATTGCTTTAGATGGCGGCGGTGTATTCGGCATGGGCGTAGGCGGGCTTATCACACAGGCCATTGGCGTTGCGGGACTGTATCTGGCTGCTTTCTGCATCATCTTCATATTCCTGCTTTTGCTGATCAATACGCCGATTTCAAGGTTCTTTGAGGGATTTAAGGCGCGCAGACTACGGAAGCGGCTCGAAAGAGAAGAAAGAGAGAGGGAAAGGGCACGCAAAGAAGCCGAAGAGACGGAAATCATCGGTGTGCCGGCACCGTCCGGTCCCCGGATCCAGGGACCCGGGATCGGTGACGGCGGTATGACCGAAGGACAGCGTAAGATCATAGATTATATGCATGAGGATCCTACCGGCGAATCGACAGAAAAGAAACCGGGGTCACGGCCGCGGAGCAGAACGGTGCATTCCGATCCGGAGGGCCCGAACATCATCGGTGCAGGAACATCGAGCGGCTCCTCTCAGTCGGGCATGGTCCATGATACCCCGAAGCCGATGACAAAGAGCGAAGCAGCACAGAGCAAGCTTGAAGAAGGTGATTTCCTTCCGTCTGACAGTTATGCAGAATATGAATTCCCGTCGTTTGACTTGCTGAAGAAACCTTCCAGGACACAGAATTCATCCAGTGAGAGTGAACTCAGGTATAAAGCACAGCTTCTGGAAGACACCCTGAACAGCTTCGGAATCGCGACCACGGTCACAGATGTAATACAAGGGCCAACAGTCACACGGTTCGAAGTGCATCCGAACAGCGGCGTCAGGGTATCCAGGATCCTGAATCTCCACAATGATATCGCATTGAACATGAAGGCGAAGAGCGTCAGAATCGAAGCGCCGATTCCGGGGAAGGACGCGGTGGGCGTCGAAATCGAAAACGAACACCCCAATGCAGTTACAGTCCGTGAAATCATTGAGTCCAATGAGTTCCAGACGGCGAAGTCGAAGCTCACATTCGCTGTGGGCAGAGATATCGGCGGTCAGGCCATTGTGGCGGATCTGGCAGAAATGCCGCATCTGCTGATTGCAGGCGCTACAGGATCCGGTAAGTCGGTGTGTATCAATAGCATTATCGCAAGTATCCTGTACAAGGCGCGGCCTGACGAGGTCAAAATGGTGCTCATCGACCCTAAGATCGTTGAACTCTCGCATTATAACGGCGTACCGCACCTGCTGATCCCTGTTGTCACCGACGCCGCTAAGGCGGCGGCTGCCCTTAACTGGGCTGTCGCTGAGATGGATGACAGATATAAGCGTTTTGCGGAGAATGGTGTCAAGGACATCCATGGGTTCAACAAACTGAAGGCAAAACAAAAGAATAACGTGAGAAACGGTGAAGTTGACGGACCGATGACACAAGTTGTCATCATCATCGATGAGCTGGCGGACCTGATGATGGTATCGTCCTCACAGGTTGAAGAGTCGATCTGCAGGCTCGCCCAGAAGGCAAGGGCCGCAGGCATGCATCTCATCGTTGCCACACAGAGACCGTCTGTCAATGTTATCACCGGTCTGATCAAAGCCAATATCCCGTCAAGGATCGCCTTCGCAGTTACTTCGCAGGTCGATTCCAGAACGATTCTGGACGGCGTTGGAGCTGAGAAACTGGTCGGAAAGGGCGATATGCTCTTCGCGCCGATCGGCAGCAATAAACCGACGAGGATCCAGGGTACATTTATTTCGGAGGATGAAGTCAAGAAACTGATCCAGTATGTCCAGCAGCAGGGTGAAGCTGACGAGGCTGCAGAGGCTGATGTTCTCGATACAATCGAAAGGGCAAATATGCCGGACGCCGAAAAAGGTGATAAATCAGAATATGAGGATGAACTTCTTCCGGATGCTATTGAATTCGTTGTGGATCATGGCTCTGCGTCTGTTTCGATGCTGCAGAGACGGTTCCGCATCGGATACAACAGAGCCGCCCGCATTATAGACATGATGGAGGAACGGCAGATCGTCGGGCCGCCTGACGGAAGCCGGCCCAGACAGGTTCTCATTTCGATGGAGGACCTTGAAAACATGAAGAACACAACGTCGGATATGTGATGAAGTACAAAAAGTTATACATAGAAACACTTGGGTGCCCGAAGAATTTCAATGATTCCGAGGGCATCGGAGGCATATGGGAAGCGGCAGGCGGCGAACTCGTCGCAAGTCCTGAGGAAGCTGAGGTCGTTATCGTGAACACCTGCGGCTTTATTAACGACGCCAAGCGCGAGTCAATCGATGCGATTTTTGACATGACCAGGCTGCCAAACAAACCGAAACTCATCGTGAGCGGCTGTTTAAGCCAGCGGTACGGTGAGGAACTCGCGGAAGAAATCCCCGAGATCGATTATCTCCTCGGCGTCAACGATTACGAGAAGCTTCCGGAGATTATTGGAGGCAGACAGCGTGTGTACAGAAGCGACGCGCCTGTCTGTTTCAACGAGTTCAGCAGCCGCAGGCTGGACACGGTCCACTATTCCGCGACGCTCCGCGTTGCCGAGGGCTGTAACAACCGCTGTGCTTACTGTGTCATACCTGATATCCGGGGACCGTACAGAAGCCGCCCGATTGAGAATATTCTCGAGGAGGCTAATCGGCTCGCAGAGGCTGGTGTACGGGAACTGATACTGATCGCGCAGGATCTGACAGAATATGGCCGCGACCTGTACGGCAGGCTGTGTCTGCCCGAGCTGCTGGAGATACTGTGCTGTATCGGCGGTGACGACCTGAGCCAGGGCTTTCGCTGGATCCGGCTGATGTACTGTTATGAAGATAAGATCACCGATAAACTGATCGATATCATGGCCGCTGAAGAGCGGATCTGCAAGTACATCGATATCCCGCTCCAGCACAGCGCCGATCACGTGCTGCGCACCATGCGCCGTCGTTCCACATCGGAGTCCATCCGTTCCACAATCAGCAGATTGCGTTCAGCCATCCCGGACATCCATATCCGGACGACTTTTATCACAGGATTTCCGGGTGAGACAGAGGAAGACTTCGAGGAACTTGCTGATTTTGTAAGTGAAACCAGATTCGAGCGATTGGGTGTATTCGCCTATTCCCAGGAGGAAGGCACGCCGGCAGGGGAGATGGAAGACCAAATCGACGAAAACGTGAAGAAGGCCAGGGCGGACAGCATCATGCGTATGCAGGTCGATATTTCCAGAGAACGGAACGAGGAGAAAATCGGACATGTACTGGATGTGCTTGTCGAAGGCATTGATGCGGAAGACGCTGAGTTTGTGACGTATATCGGCAGGAGCGAGTATGACGCCCCGGAAATCGACGGAACCGTCATCTTTAGAGCTCCCGCCACTGAAAGAAGATTTGAACCGGGTGAGTTTGTTCCGGTTCTGATAGAAGACGCTTTTGATTATGACCTTGTGGGGACTGCGGTAAGAGAGAAAGGATAAGACTATCATGGAAAAACAGGATTTTAAGTACAAAAATCTGCCGAATCAACTGACGATCGCGAGAGTCTGCGCGATTCCGCTCTTCATCGTCCTGCTGCTGATGGGATTCCGGGTTGCTGCTACGATCGTATTCCTCGCAGCTGCGCTTACAGACATGCTGGACGGGAAAATCGCCAGAAGGTACAATCTGGTGACCAATTTCGGCAAACTGATGGACCCGCTTGCGGACAAGCTGCTGACAATGTCGGCCTTTGTCTGTCTTGTAGAACTTGGGGATATCCCCGGCTGGATGGTTATTGTAATTCTCGGCCGGGAGTTTATCATCACAGGCATGCGTCAGGTTGCTGCAGCCGAGGGAATCGTCATCGCCGCAGGCTGGTCAGGCAAGATCAAGACCGTCTGCCAGATGGTCGCGATTCCGCTGCTCATGCTGAAGAACTGGCCGTGCAGTCTGCTGCCGTTCTACTGCCCGCTTGATCAGATTATGCTTTGGGCGGCACTGGTGATGACCATCTGGTCCGGTGCAGAGTATATCATCAAGAATAAAGAAGTATTTTCAATGAAGAACAAGAGCTGACGCCTGTGCCGGCACGAGGCCGGGCATCCAGCCGGAATTGGGAGATTTTGCATGAAAGCAGCTATTCTTACTGTTGGAACGGAGATTCTTTTCGGTGAGATCACAAACACAAATACGGTGTATCTGTCACGCAGACTGAACGATATCGGAATCGACGTGATGTACCATTATACAGTGGGCGACAATCCCGTACGTCTTGCCGAGATGATCGAGACATCACTGCGGGACTGCGATATCGTGATCACAACAGGCGGGCTTGGACCGACGCAGGATGATATGACGAAGGAAATCGCCTGTCAGGTCATGGGCGATGAGCTCGTGATGCATGACGATATCCTCGAGAGTATACGAAGCCGTATGCTTGCGTATAAAGCCGTGATGACGGAGAACAATATCAAACAGGCGCTGCTGCCATCGCGGTGCCGTGTTTTTTATAATGACGCCGGGACGGCGCCGGGGTTTGCTTTGGACAGGCCGGCTTGCGCGGAAGGATCCGGTTCGGACCGCAGGCAGTGGATCGCTTGCCTGCCGGGGCCTCCGAAGGAGATGACACGGATGTTTGAACGCTCCGTAATGCCATGGCTGGAGGAACTGACGGAGGGCTGCCTGGTCTATAAAGAAATCAGGACGTTCGGCATCGGCGAATCCGATCTGGAAACGGTGCTTTTGCCTTTAATCGACGGACAGACGGATCCTACGATCGCGACATATGCGAAGAACGGAGAATGCTCTGTACGAATCGCTTCGAAACGGTCGAGCAGGGAAGAGGCCGCCGCGGCTGTTGATAAAATGATTGCTGCGGCGAAAGAATACATCGGCCAGTACATCTACAGCACCGATGGCGAAGAATTTCCTGTGGTTGTCGGTAATATGCTTATGTCACGCAATATAACCATTGCGACTGCAGAATCCTGTACCGGAGGGCTTTTTGGCGCTGCACTGACTGATGTTCCAGGGATTTCAGCTGTATTTGACCGGAGTCTGGTAACTTACAGTAATCAGGCGAAGATGGATGAACTTGGCGTTAAGGCTGAGACCCTTGAGAAGTACGGAGCGGTCAGTGAGCAGACCGCGGTTGAGATGGCAGAAGGCGTCCGCCTAAAAGCCGGAACGGATATCGGTGTATCTGTTACCGGCATCGCGGGGCCGGACGGCGGAACAGAAGAGAAGCCTGTTGGACTTGTATATATCGGGCTGTCGTTGAGCGAAGCTGTCTGCGGTAAGAAGGGCGGAGAAACGCTTTACCGTAAGATCGACCGGAGGATCAAAGATCGCCAGCGGAACAGAAGGCACGCCGTGCTGAGTATGTTTGACATGATTTACAGGAATGTATAAACATATTTGACTAGGTTTGTTGAATAGGATTGACAGAACCGGCAAAGTATGGTTAAATTACATAAAATGTAAATAATGTCAATAGTATACAGTAATAAACATCGAGAACAAATGTTCAAATTCTATATTGACAAACGTTGCATTGAAGGGTATTATAACTAAAGAACAGATGTTCACGGATTGGACATGGATTAACGGAGGTAATCATGGCAACGAAAAATGACAACGGATATCATCCTGGTTTCGCAAGCGACGCGGACCGTGAGAAAGCACTGGCAAGTGCTATGGCGCAGATTCAGAAACAGTTTGGCAAGGGCGCAGTAATGAAACTTGGCGATGACAGCGCCAGGCTGAATATAGAAGCAATCTCCACAGGCTCCATGAGTCTGGATATGGCAACCGGAATCGGCGGGGTTCCGCGCGGACGTATCGTAGAAATATACGGACCGGAATCGTCCGGTAAGACAACTCTGACACTGCATATCATAGCAGAAGCGCAGAAGAACGGCGGCAAAGCAGCTTTTATCGATGCGGAGCATGCACTGGATCCGGAATACGCACGCAATCTTGGTGTCGATGTGGATGAGCTACTGGTAGCGCAGCCGGATTACGGCGAACAGGCCTTGGAAATCGCAGAAACGCTCGTCAGGAGCGGCGCGCTCGATGTCGTTGTAGTCGACTCGGTTGCAGCCCTTGTTCCGAAGCACGAGATTGACGGTGCTATGGGTGACGCAGCAGTAGGTCTCCAGGCCAGACTTATGTCTCAGGCGCTCAGAAAGCTTGCTGGTGTGATCAATAAGACAAATACGACCATTATCTTTATCAACCAGCTTCGTGAGAAGATCGGCGTCATGTTCGGCAATCCGGAGACAACGACCGGCGGCCGCGCGCTGAAGTTCTTCTCTTCCATGAGAATCGATGTCAGAAGAATCGATTCCATCAAGGCGGGCGATCAGGTTCTCGGCAACAGGACCAAGGCGAAGATCGTCAAGAACAAGGTGGCACCGCCGTTCAAGCAGGCTGAGTTCGATATCATGTACGGCAAAGGCATTTCCAGATCCGGAGATATCCTTGACTGTGCAGTAGACGGCGGACTGATCGAGAAGGCAGGTTCCTGGTACAGCTACAAGGGCGACCGCATCGGCCAGGGCCGAGAAAATGTCAAGTCATATCTCGAGTACAACCCGCAGGTCATGGATGAAATCCAAACTCAGCTTTTGGATATGCTCCGCGCATCCCGTGCAGGCGGGGAAGGGGACGGATCAGACGATGCAGCAGGCGCGAATGGTCCGGACGGGATCCTCGTCGATGAAGACGGCGTGATCATCGAGTAGACAGCAGGTCAGTATAGGACAAATACAGATATCAGCACCGGAGTTCTTTCCGGTGCTGTTTATTTTTCCTAAATCTTCAACAAAAAATGCTTTACAAGATGAGTCGAGTGTTGTATAGTATCAGAGTATGAGCCGCTCGAACAGGGCTATTTAAATGCGCGCAATTCTGCCGCGCTGCCCCGGTAGGCGAGACTGGTTAGAGGAGGAAAGAATTAAATGTACGCAATTATTGAAACAGGCGGAAAACAGTACAAGGTACAGAACGGTGATCAGATTAGAGTTGAGAAACTGGACGCTGAAATCGGAAGCACTGTAGTATTTGACAAAGTCCTCGCCGCAGGAGAAGGTTCTGATATCAAAATCGGAACTCCGTATCTTGACGGACTTACTGTAGAAGCAGACGTTGTAGAATCAGGCAAGGGTGACAAGGTAATCATCTTCAAGTATAAGGCTAAGAAGGATTACAGAAAGAAACAGGGTCACAGACAGCCGTACACACTGGTTGAAATCACATCCGTAGCGGGTGTTAAGGCTGAACCGAAGAAGGTAGAAGAGCCTGCAGAAGAAACTGTTGAAGAAGCAGTAGAAGAAGTAGCAGAAGAGACAGAAGAAAAGCCGCTGGACAAGATGCTGAAGGCAGAACTGGTTGAGTATGCTGAGAAGAACGGCATCGAAATCGACGCTAAGGCTACGAAGGCTGAGATCCTCGAAGCAATCAACGCAGCGAAATAAGCATACAGCGCAAAAGTAACGGAAATTAGAGTTTAGATTGGTGATATAATCATACAAGGAGGTATATCATGGCAAGTAAAAAAGGTGTAGGTAGCTCGAAGAACGGTCGTGATTCTGAGTCGAAACGTCTGGGCGTTAAGACCGGGGATGGTCAGTTCGTAAGTGCCGGCAGCATTCTTGTCAGACAGAGAGGAACCAAGTTCCACCCTGGCAACAATGTAGGCAAAGGCGGAGACGATACATTATTTGCTACAGTTGACGGAAATGTTAAATTCGAAAGAAAAGACAAGAAACGTAAGCAGGTAAGTGTATATCCTAAGGAAGCGTAAGCGATTTCGAGCCCCTAACCCTGTTAGGGGCTTTTAGGTTTTTGAGCAAATGTTTGTAGACAGAGCGAAAATTACAATTAAATCAGGAAAAGGCGGAAACGGCGCCGTGACATTCCGCCGGGAACCTTTCGTTCCGGAAGGGGGCCCGGACGGCGGCGACGGCGGCAAGGGCGGTGATGTGGTCTTCACAGCTGATGAGAACCTCAGAACGCTCATGGACTTCCGGTATAAGAGAAAGTACGAAGCCGAAAGCGGCCAGAACGGCATGAAGAAGAAACGTTTTGGTAAAAACGGCGAGGATCTCGTGATCAAAGTGCCGGTGGGCACAATGGTCATCGATGAAGCAAGCGGCAAGATCATGGCGGATATGACGGAGCACGGTCAGTCTTTTGTTGCGGCTAAAGGCGGCAGGGGCGGCAGAGGAAACGCCAGATTTGCCACGCCTACGCGGCAGGCGCCGAACTTCGCTGAGGCCGGCGGGTTCGCCAAGGAGCGTCAGGTCATCCTCGAGATGAAACTCATCGCTGATGTGGGGCTTGTAGGATTCCCAAACGTAGGCAAGTCATCTCTGCTTTCTATGGCAACCAGCGCCCGTCCAAAGATCGCGAATTATCATTTCACGACCATTGATCCGAATCTGGGTGTTGTCAGCATCTACGACAACAGTTTCGTCATGGCAGATATCGCGGGTATTATCGAAGGAGCTCATGAGGGCGCAGGTCTTGGTCATTATTTCCTTAAGCATATCGAACGAACAAAGGTGCTCATCCATATCGTCGATGTGTCCGGAAGTGAAGGACGGGATCCGAAGGAAGACTTTGACAAAATCAACAGTGAACTGGAACAATACAGCAAAAAACTTTTGAAGAAGCCTCAGATCGTGGCCGCCAATAAACTCGATATCCTCGGCTGTACGGACCCGGAGGACCTGGAAATCTGCGATGAATACATCGAGTTCAAAGAATATGCGGAAAGCAAAGGCTACAAGGTCATGCCGATGTCAGCGGCATCCGGATTCGGCGTCAAAGAAGTGATCGAAGAAGCTTACAAACAGCTTCTTGAGGTGGAAGCAAATCCGCCGGAAGAGTATAATGAATTAGAGTATTTCGATTTCGCTATCGATGATGTCGACGAAGACTACAGAAAGGTCTTTGCGGAGTTCGACGGCGAAAACTATATCATCACCGGCCGTCAGCTGGAGAAGATCTTCAACTCCACGAACTTCAACGACGCCGGATCGAGAAGATATCTTTTCAAATACATCGAAAACAGCGGTGTGTATGAAGAACTCAGAGAGATGGGCATTGAAGAGGGTGATACGATCAAACTCTTCGACATGGAATTTGAGTATTATGATGAAGAATACGATTATGACATATGAACATCCTGACAGAGAAAGATGCATGAAGTATCTGCATGACTATAACTCGCCAGTCCATGTCATAGGGCACTGCGAGGCAGTCGCAGATGTAGCCTGCAGGATCGGCAAGGCGCTTAATGAAGTTGGCGGCACACTGGCGCCGCCCATTTCTGAAGTGACTTTTGAAAGTTTCGACAGAGACGGCGGACGCATCGGATACAGGATCGACCATAATCACACCAACATCGACGCAGGCGAAGCGAGATCATTTGATTTAGATCTCACGTTGGCTGCGGGGCTTTTGCATGATATGGCAAGAGTCGAGGAGAATCATTGGGATGTGGCTGCCGACTTTTGTCTGCGCGAAGGGTTGCCGGAGGAAGCGAAAATCATCCGCGTGCATATGATGTACGAATTCACCACGGACGCGATGCATCTGACAGAGGCGGATCTTGTATGCATCGGTGACCGGATCGTGCTCGAAGATTACTATTCGGGCATCGACAAACGAATGGATTACATTATTGCAAAGGCAGAACGGCAGGGAAATATGGCAGCAAGGCCGATCATACTGAAGAAAAAAGAAGAAACAAAGGTCCTGCTGAGACAGATCGAGGATAGGATCGGCATGACATTGGACGCGCTAATGGATGAATCATGATTGCGCCTGACACAAGAAATGATAGACAAAGAACTTGACAGTATTCTGAAATGCGTGGAAAAACCTGCGCGGTATACAGGAGGAGAGGTCAACATTGCTAGGAAGGATCCCGGCAGTGTTGATGTTCGCATGGGATTTGCTTTCCCGGACACCTATGAAATAGGAATGTCTTATATGGGGATGCAGATCCTTTATTCTATTCTGAACAACAACGACAGGATCTACTGCGAGCGTCTGTTCGCGCCGGCCGGCGACATGGAGATGCTTATGAGGGAACGGGGCAGGAAACTCTTCACCCTTGAGACATTTACACCTGCAGGCGAGCTTGATTTGCTCGGGTTTACGCTGCAGTATGAGATGTCCTATACCAATGTGCTGAACATGTTGGACTTGGCAGGTTTGCCTGTGCGCAGAAGCGACCGTTTGGAGGCTTCTGCCCGCGGCGAGCATATGCCGGTCATTCTCGCCGGCGGACCGTGCGCATTCAATCCGGAGCCTTTGGCCGATTTCATCGATGTGTTCCTGATCGGAGACGGAGAAGAACTGCTGGAGAAAGTCTGCGAAGCCTATGCAGATGCAAAGGCTGCAGCATGCGATGCGGATTGTGATACTGCATATGACATCCGTAATGTGTTCCTCGGGAAAATCGCCGGCTGGGACGGCGTCTATATCCCGGAATTCTATGAAGTGGAATACTACGACAGTGACGCAGGCGAACTGGCGCACACAGTCAGAGCCATCAAGCCGGTGCATGATATGGCGCCGGAAAAGGTTGTCCGGGCAGTCGTCCCGGACATCGACAAAGCAGCGTTTCCGACGTGCAATATCGTTCCGTTCATCGATACAGTCCACGACAGATCCGTTGTGGAGACCTTCCGGGGATGCACCCGCGGATGCCGGTTCTGCCAGGCGGGCATGATCTACCGGCCGGTCCGGGAGAGAAAGCCGGAAACGATCAAGCATCTCGCGATGGAGCAGCTTGCCAATACAGGGCATGAAGAACTTTCCCTGTTGTCCCTGTCCACTAGTGATTATTCACAGTTCGAGGAACTGGCCGTCGATCTGATGGGCCTTTGCAAAAGGCAGAATGTAGCGCTTTCGCTTCCATCCCTAAGACTGGATTCCTTCTCATTCAAGGTGTTGGATGAGATCCAGGGCTACCGCAAGTCCGGACTGACATTTGCGCCGGAAGCCGGGACACAGAGACTGCGTGACGTGATCAACAAAAATATCACAGAAGATGACATCTACGGTGCAGTAAGGCAGGCGGTGGAACTTGGCTGGGAGCACATCAAACTGTACTTTATGATTGGACTTCCCGGAGAAACGTATGAGGATCTGGACGGCATCGCGGAAATCGCACGCCGGATCATGGATATCAACTACGAGATCCGCGGGCGTAAGGGCGGCAGATTCCGTGTAACTGTCAGCGTGTCCAACTTCGTACCGAAGCCGCATACGCCGTTCCAGTGGGAGGCTCAGGACAGACCGGAAGACTTTATTGAGAAGCACAACTATCTGTCCGGCAAACTCCGCATCAAAGGCGTGACCTTTAACTACCATGAAACGCATACCAGCAACCTGGAGGATGTGTTTGCCAGGGGAGACCGGAGAACGGGCAGGATCCTCGAAGAAGCTTGGAAGAGCGGATGCACCTTCGACGCATGGACGGAGCACTTCCGGCCGGAGCTGTGGGAAGATGCTTTTGCGCGGTGCGCCGCGGAACTGGGATTCGCCGACGGCAAAAGCCTGGAGGCCTTTTATAATTACCGAAAACGCCGGGAGGACGAGATTCTTCCGTGGGATCATATTGATTCCTTTATAGACCGTCAGTTTTTGCTGACAGAAAAGCATAAGGCGGAAGCGGCGCAGACGACACCGGACTGCCGGCTCGGATGCAATCTGTGCGGCGTAAACGAACACACGGAGTGTTTTGTATAGATGAAATACGTGATTCGATTCCAAAAGACAGGTGTGATCTGCTATACCTCACATCTCGACATCATGAAAGTGTTCAAACGGTCCTTTAAGAGGGCCGGGATCCGTCTTGCTTATTCGCAGGGATTCAATCCCCATCCGAAGATGGGGTTCGCCCAGCCGCTTTCGCTGGGATATGAGAGCCTGGACGAGTATATCGAGTTCGAGACCGTCGATGTGGCGGAGGACGGCACCCGGATCAACGGGGACCGGCAGGTGATCCTTGACAAAATGCGCGCACTGATGCCGGAGGGCCTGGACTTGATTTCGATCAAAGAAGCGACCCATCCAAAGACCCTGGCAGCCAATACGGTTGCGGCGGATTATCAGATCGAGATACCGCTGCCGGAAGGCAGGATCGGTTCTTTGCCTGCAAACGCCGGTGAAATCTGGCATGCATACATGGACCGGGACGAGATCATCACCCTCAAAAAACAGAAAAAGAAAAAGGAACTTGTGCCTGTGAACATCCGTCCGAAGATCCGTGAGATCACGTTCTATCTGATCGACGCCGGAACGCCGGACGCGATGCTCCACATCGAAGCATGCTTGGATTCCGGCAGTGATTCCAACCTGAGCCCGGAGCTTGTGATCACAACCATTCTGGATACTTTCGGAATGGAAGTTCCCAGAAACGAGATCAGTGTCACCAGAGAGAAAATACATTTCAAGGAAATATTGACATAAAATACCAATCGTGTGATAATGAACACATGATTGGTATTTTTTAAGGGGCGGAAAGGTGATAAGAGATGAAGAGTTTTTTTGATGCGATCAAAAGCAATAAGGCGGTCAGGGATTTCCTGGATGAATACGGACCGCAGCTGCGGAAGATGACAGTGATCTGCCTTCTGGGACTTGTGATTTTCGCAGGCTACGCGCTGGTTCATAACAGCAATGAGCCGAATCTGCAGGTATCTGAGAGAAGTGCGGGCGGTTCAGAGTCGACTGACAGTCCTGCTGTTTCCGGTGATGACGCGCAACTGTCAGATAGTACCGGTACGCCGATGGACGGTACCATTTTTGTTGATATCGGCGGTGCCGTCAAAACACCTATGCTTGCGGAATTGCCTGACGGCAGCCGCGTAGACGACGCGATCGAAGCCGCCGGCGGCCTAAGGAAAGAGGCTGATATGACGAACATCAACAGGGCTGAATTCCTGGTGGATGGGCAGAAGGTGTTTATTCCATCTTATGCTTTGGACGAAGACGGGAATATCATCGAGAGCAGCGCTGCAGGATCTGTTGCGGACAACAGAACGTCCTCCGCAACAGGTGCCATCGACCCCTCCGGCAAAGTCAACATCAACACTGCTGATTCAACACAGCTACAGACATTGAACGGGGTCGGACCGGCCACAGCCCAGAAAATCATCGATTACAGGGATTCCAGCGGGCGATTTACAACCATTGAAGACCTAAAGAACGTTTCCGGGATCGGAGATAAGACATTTGAGAAGTTAAAGGACTATATTTGTGTATAGCCGTGTCATATTTCTTGACGTTTATGCTACAATATGAAATGATTCAGTAGCACACAGACACGAACCGTAAATGACAGCGGAGGAACTGCATGATTATCAAAGACATTAAAATTCTGGACGAACACTTTCAGGTAAAGAATCATATGAATGTTGTTGTAGAAGGCGGCAGGTTTTTGTCCATTACAAAGGGAATGCCGGATGCGGAAGGACGGGAGATCATAGACGGCAGCGGCAAGTTCATGATGCCGGCGTTCTACAACA
>JBGUKV010000031.1:0-8340 GCA_045114655.1 Candidatus Allocopromorpha sp.
ACTTCCGGGAACCTACATAAGCGGATTCGCAAACAGAAGCATGATCGCGATTACCAGCGCGAAGATACCTGCTGTTTCTGTCAGAGCGACACCGATCAGCATCAGCTTCAGGAGTGTACCCTGTGCCTCCGGCTGACGAGCCGTACTTTCTACTGTCTTACCTGCATTAAAACCGATACCGATTCCTACGCCGGCCATGGCGATCATTGCCAGTCCTGCTCCCAATGATGAGAAAGCAGCAATTAGTTCTGCGCCTGTAAATCCTGTCATTTTATTCTCCTCCTTAAATCATTTGTTATTGATTTGAAAACAAATATCTGAAACCGGTTCGTCCTGCGCTCTTGCAAAGGCATCCCGACCCGGATTTCATGCTTTTGCATTAACTCTCTACCATTAACGCTCTTTAACTTTCTACTGGGTGTCTGCCGTTGTCGATAAATACCATTGTCAGCATGACGAAGATGTATGCCTGCAGTATCGGCTCGAACATGTCAAACCAGAAGTTCAGGATCAGCGGCCAGCCGATCTGGAAGAACGGTATGACGGCCTCTCTGGCGATGTCCGGATCTGCGAACGCGTTGACCAGCGCTGCTGATGCTGTGTGCAGTCCGCTGTAGACCAGACCCATGAGAATAACGCCGGCAAGAATGTTACCGAAGAGTCGGCACGCCAGCGTGACCGGGAACATACTGTCACTGATGATGTTCAGCGGGAGCATGAACGGGTACGGTGAAGAGAGTTCTTTGATGTAGCCCTTTGCCGTCTGCGCCTTGACCGCGTTGTAGTGGATCAGCACAAACGTAACAAGCGCCAGTGGGAATGTGCAGTTCAGGTCGGATGTGGTCGGTCTGAGATCGAGCAGTCCGAGCATACTGCCCAGGCCAAGGAACACGATCAATGTGCCGCAGTACGGGGCAAACTTTTCTGATACGTCGCCCATAACATCCTTGACCATCTTGTAGACGAACCCCACGAGCATCTCGCCCAGAAGCTGGGCGCCGTGCGGAACGGTCTGCATTTTGCGTGTCGCCAGGAATGCGAAAATCAGTATAGCGATACTTACAATAAGACACCAACAAACTGTTTCGCTGATAGGAACACTTCCGATTCTAAAAATGATCCGTGGTCCTAATTCCATTCGCTGTCACCTCCTTAGAGTGTCGGCCAGTCATCCTCATCATCGTATACGCTCAGATCGTTCCATTCTTTTGGTTCGGTCCAGTCGTTGAGAGGATTCTTCTTTTTCTTGATGAACTTATACACTATGCCATAAAGGAACATGATTCCGAAGTGTATAGTCACGAAGCCGATCCCGCATCCGAACCCGCAGGGCAGACTCAGTTTGATGCATATAAAAAATACGGCTCCGTATAAAAACAGCCTCACAATATAACCGAGAAGTATAGGGGACTTCTTCGACTCTTCCATCAGGGTCTCACCTGTTTTGACCAGAATGATGAACCCCAGAATAGATACTGCCGTCCCGGCAGCCAGGCCTGCGGCGAACAGGGCGTTTGGTCCGATTACGAGAAGAGAGACTCCCTCGGCAACGGCTGCCATAACCACGCCGTATAAGATTATCTCGTTTCTGAACTCCTTAAGACTGGTCACACGCCTGCCCTTCCAACCTAAAAATATCCTTATGAAACTGTTATTAAAGTTAGTATTAATTATACATGATTTTGCTGTTATTTCAACTACAAAACATTAATTAAAATATTAACGGATTCAACTGCCACAAGGCTGTACGGGCGATTCACCGAATGTGCTAAAAATGTTTTTTTATTCGTTTTGTAACTAATTTGCGGTTTACTTAGACTGACTTGTCTATAGTCCGCTGATCATATTGCGAACCCATTTCTTTGAAAAGAACCGGACTGTGATGAGAATGCCTTTGACGACTGCTTCACAGCGTACGGCCAGAACTGCGAGATAGATGGGCCAGCCGAGAAACAGCGAGGTGATAAACGCTGCCGGCACTCCGATGATCCACACCGTTGCGACATCCGCAATCGCCGCGAAACGAGTATCCCCGCCGCACCGCAGGATCCCCGTGACGAGGATGCCGTTGTAGACCTCCAGCCATAGCATACAGGAATAGACGATAAAGGTCTTCCACGCCATCTCCGCGCCGGCGGGCGTGAAGTCAAAGAGACCCAGAATCGGCTTGCCGATAAGAAGCGCTGCTCCGCCCATGACAACGCCGACGATCAGACCAAGCAGAAGCATCTGCTTTCCCATACCATAGGCTTCCTTATATCTGCCCTCACCAAGTTTCTGTCCGATGAGGATCAGGGCGGCGTCGCCGATGCTGAATGCCAGCATCGAGAAGAGACTGCTGATCGTATTGCATGCCTGATAGGCCGCCCCGGCCGTGACGCCGATCCGCGCAAAGGCCGCGACGTACATGGATGTTCCCAGTCCCCAGAGCGTCTCGTTCAGCGTGGTCGGGATCGAGTTGCGGACGATCCTCATCGCCAGCTCCTTGCTGTAGCTGAAGTACTCCCTGATTTCCCCTTTGATGATGTTTCCCCGTATAAAAATGAAGTAAAGCACGATCGACAGTTCGACTGCCCTGGCGATGACTGTCGCCGCTGCCGCGCCCTGAATCTCAAGCCGCGGCATCCCGAAGTGCCCGTAGATCAGGCAGTAGTTAAAGAAGGTATTCGTGCAAAAGCCCGTCACGCTCGCGATCAGCGGCAGATGTGTCTGCTGGGTCGCGCGCAGGGCGATGGTGAAACTCTGTGTGATGGGAATCATCAGAAAGCAGAAGGCACCGGTCCTGACATAAGGCGTTCCCGCTGCAATGACCTCGGGAATGTTCGTAAAGATCCGAAGCACATATTCCGGCAGCAGCATCGCCACCAGAAAAAACAGGACGCCCATACCGAAATTGACGGTCAGGGCAAATCCCGTTGTCCTGCGGATGTTCACATGATCTCTGGTCCCGAAAAACTGCGCCATGAACGTGGCGTTTCCACTGGTGAACCCGAAGACCAGCATCCAGAAAATAAAGTAAAACTGCACTGAAACGCCGACTGCGTTGAGGGCCAGTTCACCGAGCCCCCCGATCATCAGGTTATCGACCAGATTGAGGCTTGATGCAATCAGGCTCTGTAAGGCAATAGGCCCCGCAATGAGGCCTACCTGTTTCATCATTTTTTTATTGTCGATCGTATTCAGATTCTCTGTCATCTATTCATCATCTGCCAGCTTTTGCGCCCTGCGTTTGATCTCTTCTTTTGCCTTTGCATCTTGCTCTTTATCCGCAGGATCTTCTTCAGACCGCGGCGCATCCGGAAGTTCCTTCAGGATCCTGTAACCTCTGAGGCTGACCTTGTTCGTTCTGGTATCTGTCATGAGGACGCCGATGATCATAGCGGCAATAAATGCCAGGCCGATGCACTCGATGAACAAGTCGCGGCTGTAAAGGATCGCCATGATTCCCATGATCCCGCTGACACTATACATCAGCAGCACAGCGCGCCTTTGTCCGAAGCCTGCCCGCAGGATGCGGTGATGGAGATGTTCCTTGTCCGCGGAAGCAATCGACTGATGGCGGAGCGTCCGCCTGACGATAGCCATAGCCGTGTCGATGATCGGAAGCCCCAGTACCAAAACCGGAATCACAACAGCAACAACCGTGGCGCTCTTAACGGTACCGAGAATCGACAGCGCCGCGATGGAGAATCCGAGAAGCTGCGATCCGCCGTCACCCATAAACGTCTTGGCCGGGTGGAAGTTGAACGGCAGGAAACCGATGCATGCGCCCGCCAGCACCATCATGCAGATCGTCGGACCATACCAGCCGTGAATGTAGGAAATGTAGGCGATGGACAGGGCCGAGATAGCGCTGATGCCTGCGGCCAGGCCGTCCAGACCGTCCACGAGATTCACCGCGTTCGTGATCGCGACAAGCCAAATGACCGTTACGAAATAACATACTGCGATGCCCAGGTCCATGTGGCCCTCTCCGAACCAGTTCGTTACGAAATTGATTCTCAGACCCATTGCAAAAACAACGCTGGCGCTGACGACTTGTCCCGCGAATTTCACAATGGGTTTCATGCCTTTGAGGTCATCGATGGCGCCCAGGATGTAGATCAGCGTACAGCCGACCATGATCGCCGGCAAATGCCGCTGGGTCTGGGCGAAGATCGCGAGCCCCGCCATGATCCCCGCGTATATAGCTATGCCTCCAAATCTCGGCATAGGTTTGTTATGGACTCTCCGCGCATCCCTCGGTACATCCATGGCGCCGAGTTTCGGCGCTAGCAGGATGGACAGAGGCGTGATCAATGCCGTCACAAGGGCGGCGACCACAAGGGGTGCCCACAGGCTAAAGCTTGTTGCGGTCAACTTGTTTCTCCCAGCATTACGATTCTAAGACCGGCTTCTTTCAGTATTTCAACTGCCAGCTCGTCAGGATAACCCTCTCGGACGACGATTCTCTGGATCCCTGCGTTGATGATCATCTTCGCGCAGATCACACATGGCTGATGGGTGATGTAGATCGTCGCGCCTTCCACGCTCTGTCCCAGTGTCGCCGCCTGAATGATGGCGTTCTGTTCTGCGTGCAGCGCTCTGCACAGTTCGTGCTTCTCGCCCGACGGAACGCCAAGCTGCTCCCGGAGGCATCCGCCTTCCCGTTCTCCGCAGTGTTCGATTCCTCTCGGCGCGCCGTTGTATCCGGTCGCGATAATGTGTTTGTCCTGCACGATCACAGCGCCGACCTGCCGTCTCAGGCAAGTGGATCTTCTCGCGGTAAGCACCGCGAAATCCATGAAATACTCATCCCAGTTCGGTCTTCTTTCCATAACCTTCTCCTGTATCAATAAAACACTTCTGCCAGATACAGACCGCCGGGCGGCGCTGTGTGGCCTGCCCGCTGCCTGTCGGCGGCTTCGATGATTTCGCTGATTTCCTCCGGCCTGCGCTTCCCACGGCCGAACTCAACGAGCGTGCCCGTCATGATCCTGACCATATTATACAGGAAGCCATCGCCTTCAATGGAGAACTCAATTCTCTGCAGTTCGCCTGCTTTTCCGGCTTCCCGCACGCCTGCCCGCAGCATCTTCCGCACAGTCGTTTCCCTCGGATTTCCGCCGGAGGCTTCAAAGGATTTGAAATCGTGCTCGCCTTCAAACCGCTTCGCTGCTTCATCCATCGCCGCGGCATCGAGCCGCTCATTCACATGGTAGACGTAGTTTCTTTCGAAGACCAGCGAGCGCTGCACCTCGTCTGTGTTCAGCCGTTCATCTGTTTCGCCGCAGCCGGCGCAGATTCTGTACACGTATCTCTTGCCTTTGCTGTCGAAGCGCGCGTGAAAATCCGCAGGCATTTCCTCCGCCTTCAGAATGCGGATCGGAGATTTTGCAAAACCTCCCCGTCCGCTTTCATGGCCTTCTCTGGCACACAGGGCATTGTTCACGACCAGCGCGAGTTTCTCCGTCGGGATTCCGATGTCTGTCCTGAAGCTCGCACGCTGCCCGAACGCGTGGACTCCCGCATCTGTCCGGCTGGTCCCGCTGAGCTGGATTTCCCTGTCGAAGAGACGGGACATGGTCTGCTCCAGGTAACCCTGCACCGTTCTTTCACCGGGCTGCTTTTGCCACCCGTGAAAGGTGCTGCCGTCATATGCGATTGTCAGAAGCACATTTTTCTCCATACATGGTCATTATACAGTATGTTTGTTGTCCAATACAAGGACTAACTCAGACCGGCAGGTACGGGCATGTCCCACGTTTGCCCCGACAGTTCCTGCATCAGACGGTCTTCAACGCAGGCAGGAAACACATCGTCCTCGGTAAGAAGAGACAGCTGCCCGGTGTCTCTGCTGTATTTCAGTATGTTGTCTGACAGCACTTCGTCCGGCCCGACGACTGTGCAGTTTGCCTCCCGCACAAGCTGCTGCAGGAATCCCGGATCCTCGACCTGACTCGCCCTGACGATCATGAATTCATGCAGGGAACTTGGAATGGCAATATAATCCTCCCCCAGCACGTGCGCAATCATGGCCTGCGTCCCCGGATAAAAGAGAGCCGCCGCTCCGTACCGCGGCCGTTCTGTCGTCAGCACGTAGCATGTCTCCCGATCGTCCGGTTCTGCTTCCTCAAACAGGACGCTCTCTGCATCCCCTGGGCCGCCTTCGCACATTCTCATCAGTTCCCCGGCGCCGCGCAGTGTCGCCGACTTGCTTTTCCATGCGTTGTCCAGAGCGTCCTGAAAGAGTCTGTCCATATCATAATGGTATTCTTCTGCCATATCGTTTGTCACGAGAGTGCCGAACAATCCACCGTCAGACGCTTTCATCTGCACATCGCAAAGCAGAGCGTACCCGTTTCCTACGTCTTTGTAGGGTACGGTCTTCAGAAACTCTTTGTTATAGTCCTTGCCTACAAGACGCAAACCGACTCTACGCCGAATGGTTTTGTACTCCATATCCGGAATCTCCTCCGCCGGAGTCGGTCCGAAATTCAGCGTGTTGATATACGCCTTTGCCAGACCCTGTACCAGAGCGTCCATATCTACGCCGCAGAGAAACGCACGATGCATTTCATCCACGTAGTAGGTCGGAACCGCATTGCCTTCCCAGGACTCGCCCTTCTTCTGTATGCTGAGACCGTGCAGGTACTGATCATTGATCTTTCCGACCTCCTCTGTCTGCACGACAACTTCCTCCTGCATTTCCTCGCGCAGATACTGCTCCACTTTCTCCGCCGCAAGCGCAGTAAACTCAGTGATATTCATTTGTGATCTCCTTTCCTGCTGCCCCTTATAGATTTATGTATCCGGCCGTGTAAGTGTCCGCCTCACACAGCGGCGCTGAACGACTGAACCAGCGGAAGCGCGATAAGAATATAGGCCATCGCGCATCCGCACAGATACGGTCCGAATGGTTTCCTGTCCCCTTTGCGGTATCTGCCGGAAGCCAGTCCTCCTGCCGCGACGAATCCGCTGATGATGACCGCCGCCGCAAGGGTCGCAATCGTTCCGTTGATCCCCAGCACCAGCCCCAAAGCGGCGCATAGCTTCACATCCCCGAACCCAAAGGCCTCCTGCCCGAATAATAGCTTGCCGGCAGCGGCGCACAAAAGCATAAATCCCCCGCCGATCACCATGCCGATCAGCGGCTGCCAAAACCCGTTCAGACTCTCCCACAGCCCGCCGGTCTGAGCCGCCGCGTCCGCCATGCCGCTGTCCCGCCACAACGGCGCGAACCCGATCGCGGTCAGCGCCAGCAGCAGCACGAACTGATCCGGGATGATCATGAATTTCAGATCTGCCAGCGCGATGATCAGCAGGATCCAGCACGCGACCAATCCTGCTACGGCGATCTGCGTCGTTTCTGTTGTGATCTCCGGCGCAACGCTGAGCTCCCCTCCGCTGTACTCAATCAGGGAAAGGCGAAGGCAAAGGCAAATGAACCCGACGGCATAGACCCACCGCCACGGATTCTCCTTGATTCTCTTCTCACCCTTCCCCAGACGAGGATCCTTCTGCGGATCCTCTCCGTATTCGGTCAGCCAGCCTGCAGGCATGTGGTTGAACACGTACACCGCTGCAGGGCCTGCGAAGAATCCCACGAGTATACTTGCTGCGATTTTTATGATCAGAACAGTCATAGTTTCTTTTTTGATATTATTGACATCGATATCTACTAATGCTATTTTATATTCGTAGAAGGGATTGCCGCTTTTCGGTTGGCGGCTCGGTCCTTAATGGTGAACCGTCAACAATAGTTGGCGGTTATTTTTTATGGTTGATCCCCGTCAGGATCAATCCCGTAATCCCAATCACCACCAGCAAAAGTGAGCATAGCTCATCTAATGTGATGCACATTGGCCGGCACCTCCTTCCTTAAGGAAGTAACCAAACCGCCACGGTAACCCCTTCCGCTATATAATACCGATAAATTCTATTATTGTCAATATATTCCATACCGTCTCTTTTACATCTGTTTTATCTGTTTTATCTGTTTTTGCATTTTTCTTTCTCCCTGCGGTCCGGGCTGAACCTTGAAACGGCGTATCCGTGTTTGTATAATGAATCACAGGAAGATAGATCAACACTTATCATCGGGAGGCTTTAGATGGACAGCAGAGAATACATTGATGGTTATATCGCCAGGGCGCGCGCTGCGCAGGCGGAATTCGAAAAGATGAGTCAGGAGCAGGTTGACAAAGCGGTCCAGACCATCGGCAAGGTGGTTTATGAGAACGCGCAGTACTTCGCGGAGATCGCAGTCGAGGAAACGGGCATGGGCAATGTCGAAGATAAATGCGCCAAGAACAAACAGAAGGCGGGCATTGTCTGGAACAATCTGCGGAACAAGAAGTC
>JBGUKV010000032.1:0-7973 GCA_045114655.1 Candidatus Allocopromorpha sp.
TGCTCACGGCTCTTGAGCAGGGCAAGTATATCGTAGGAAAGGTCGAGGAAAAAGACAGATTCAGAAAGCCTGCTCCCCCCTATACGACCAGCAGCATGCAGCAGGATGCAGCGAACAAGCTGAACTTTTCGACGAAGAAGAGCATGATGGTCGCACAGCAGCTCTACGAAGGCGTAGAAATCAAAGGGATGGGCACCATCGGTTTGGTTTCCTACATCAGAACGGACTCTGTCAGGATCTCAGATGAAGCCAGAGACGCGGCGAAAGCGTTCATACTGGATAACTATGGGGAAGACTACTACGGAGGAGCCGTCTACACAAACCGAAAAAAAGACGTGCAGGACGCCCACGAAGCGATCCGCCCGTCCGATGTCACGTTGACGCCTGACAGCATCAAGACCCAGCTGAGCAAGGATCAGTTCAATCTGTATCGCCTCATTTGGCAGAGGTTTGTTGCCAGTCAGATGACGCAGGCGAAACTCAAAGCAATGAGCGCGAGCGTCGAGAATGGAGACTACGGATTCAAGGCGACAGGTTCCAAGATCGTCTTCGATGGTTTCCTGAAGGCCGGTCAGAGCTTCAAGGGCGATGCCGATGACAAGTGGCTGCCGGAGCTTTCAGGCGGGGAGGAACTGGAACCAAAGGATACCAGAGCTGAACAGAACTTCACACAGCCGCCGGCAAGATACACGGAAGCAAGTCTCGTTAAGGACCTTGAAGATAAGGAAATCGGCAGACCAAGTACCTACGCGCCGATTGTAGCGACCTTGATGGAGCGCAAATACATCAAAAAAGAAAAGAAAAACCTGATTCCGACAAATCTGGGCTTCACAGTAACAGATATGATGACGCAGTACTTCCATGAGATCGTCGACGTGGGATTCACAGCGAGAATGGAAGAAGGACTGGATGATATCGAGACCAAGGATTTAAGATGGAAGAACATCATCGAGGACTATTACGGAACACTGCGCAAAGAGCTGGACTACGCAAATAAAGTCATTCCGGTGATGGAACCTGAAGTGGAACTGACGGGAGAAAAATGCCCCGAATGCGGCAAGGATCTTGCCATCAAACGCAGCCGCTACGGACAGTTCATCGGATGCACAGGATATCCGGAATGCAAATTCACGAAGACGATCGTCAGGAAGATCGATGTCAAATGCCCGGCCTGCGGAGGAGATATCATCATCAAGAGAGGCAAGAAAGGAAAGACCTTCTACGGTTGTTCCAATTATCCCGAGTGCAATCAGGTCTATTGGGATAAGCCCTCCGGAAAAATCTGTCCTGAGTGCGGGAGCATGCTGATCGAAAAGAAGGGCAAAGACACCACCCTGGCCTGTTCGAACAGAGAATGCAATTATAAAGAGTAGCATATCGATAAAGCAGCGTATATAATGGGAGGGAGCAAGGAGGTTAAACAATGGTCCAATTTCATGCAACAACAATATGCGCAGTCAAAAGAGGCGATGAAGTCTGCATCGGCGGAGACGGTCAAGTCACCATGGGTGAGACAGCCATCATGAAGAACGGCGCGAAAAAAGTCAAGAAAATATACAAGAACACGGTTCTTTCCGGTTTCGCGGGGTCCGTGGCGGATGCTTTCTCACTGACGGAGAAGTTCGAGAGCAAGCTGGATGAGCACGGCGGCAACCTGAAACGGGCAGCGGTCGCATTGGCCAACTTATGGAGATCGGACAAGGCTGTCAGAAATCTGGAAGCGCTCATGATCGTAGCCGACAAGGATGATATCCTGATCATCTCGGGAACAGGCGAGGTCATCGTGCCGGATCAGCCTTTCGTTGCGATCGGCTCAGGCGGAAACTACGCTTATGCTGCGGCAAACGCGCTCTACAATAACACGGATCTTTCCGCGGAAGAAATCGTACGCAAATCGCTGGAGATCGCCGCGTCGATCTGTGTTTACACAAATGATCACATTTCGGTAGAGAAGTTATAGGGGGAGGGAATATGGCAAGCAAACTGTATCAGATGACACCTAAAGAAATCGTAGGTGAACTGGATAAATACATCATCGGCCAGGATGAGGCCAAGAAATCTGTAGCGATCGCCCTGAGAAACAGGTACAGGAGAAGTCTGCTCTCCGATGAAATGAGAGAAGAAATCACGCCGAAGAACATTCTGATGATGGGGCCTACAGGCTGCGGTAAAACAGAGATCGCCAGAAGACTGGCGAAACTGATGGACGCTCCATTCGTCAAGGTCGAGGCCACGAAGTTCACGGAAGTTGGATACGTAGGCCGCGACGTCGATTCCATGATCCGGGATCTGGCGGAAGCATCCATCCGCATCACCAAGCAGAAGATGCTGGAAGAGAAATACTCCATCGCTGACGAGATCGTCGAAGAGAGGATCATCGAAGCGATCATCCCGGGCAAGAAGGGAAAGGTCAACGCAAACCAGAACAGAGGACCTTTTGATTTCATCCTGGGCAACGCAGGCTATGTCAGCCAGAAGGAGCAGTACGAACAGCAGCAGCAAAAGGCTGCGGCGGAGGAAGACGCGCACGAAGACACAGGCCTGGCAAGGGAGCAGGTGCGTCAGCAGCTCCGGGACGGACTGCTCGAGGAACAGTACATTGAGATTCAGATCACGGAAGCGCCGAAGCAGAACAACCTGGATATAGGCGACGGCGGCATGATCCAGCTCGGAAACATCTTTGGTGACATGGCGCCTAAGAAAAAGAAGACGAAGAAGGTCAAGGTCAAAGAGGCCCGCAAGATCCTCCGCGAGGAGGAAGCCCAGAA
The DNA here is from genome assembly GCA_045114655.1 of Candidatus Allocopromorpha sp. Taxonomy (GTDB): domain Bacteria; phylum Bacillota; class Clostridia; order Peptostreptococcales; family Anaerovoracaceae; genus Lentihominibacter. The sequence goes on from JBGUKV010000032.1 coordinate 2,769, forward strand.
CCTGATCGACATGGATCAGGTCGAGGATGAGGCAATGGAAAACGCGGAGCAGAACGGCATCATCTTCATCGACGAGATCGACAAGATCGCTTCAGGCTCCGGTTACAGAAGCGGTGCGGACGTTTCAAGAGAAGGTGTGCAGCGTGACATCCTCCCGATTGTGGAAGGAAGCGTTGTGAACACCAAGCACGGTCCGCTGAAGACAGACCACATCCTGTTCATCGGCGCCGGCGCGTTTCATATCGCGAAGCCGACGGATTTGATCCCGGAACTGCAGGGCCGGTTCCCGATCCGCGTCGAACTGGAGAATCTGGACAAGGATACGTTCGTCAAGATCCTCACCGTTCCGGAGAACGCACTGCTCAAGCAGCACAAGGCGCTTTTGGAAACCGAGGGAATCGAGATCGAGTTCACGGAAGGCGCCATCGATGAGATCGCGGAGATGGCACACCTCATGAACGAGCAGACCGAGAACATCGGCGCCAGAAGACTTCACACCATCCTCGAGAAGCTGCTGGAGGACATCTCCTTCAACATCGCCGATATGGAAGAAGAGAAGATCACCATTGACAGAGAGTATGTGAAGGAAAAATTCGAAGAGAAGATCCATCCGGACGATCTGGACAGATTCATTCTCTAACCGAATCATAATGCAAAAGCAGGAAAGCCCCGCTGTCACGGCCTTGGAAGAAGGCGTGAGCGGGGTTTTTGTATGAAACGAGAGGAACATAATGACATAAAATGATAATAATTGCGTTAATTTTGCATTTTGTTTATACAATTCCTTCATTTGAGTGTATAATTGATTTAACAGTTCATAATACAACAACTTAAGGAGGGCTAACATGAGTGATATTTTGGACAAAGTAAGAAAGTTAAACTGGCTGCTTCAGGAATCCCCTACAGGAGCTTTTACATTCGATGATCTGTGTGAGATCCTCAGCGATCTTCTGGAGGCAAATGTATACGTATTAGATTCTGAAGGTACGGTTGTAGGTGTTTCTCTGAAGCTTCCGAAGGAGACGAGTCTGGAGTGGAATGAAGAAACAGAAAAGTATCATCTGCCGGAAGAACTCAACAAGGCTCTTGTTGCTGTGGAATCAACTACGGCAAATCTCACGAATGAAGATGTTCATAGATTGTTCAATTTTGACTTCAAGAATGACAGATACAATACGATCATTCCGATCGTAGGAGGCGGAAGCAAGTGGGGCGCAATGGTCATGAACAGGCAGGAGCCGGAGTTCACCAATGAGGATCTGGTCCTTGGCGAGTACGGCACAACGATCATAGCGCTTACGCTGCGGCGCGAGAAACTGGATGCAGAAAGACGTGACGCCAGAGAGAAATCCATCGTACAGCTGGCAATCGATACGCTCTCCTACTCAGAGACGCAGGCAGTGCAGCACATCTTCTCCGAACTGGACGGCATGGAAGGCATTCTGGTCGCGAGCAAGATCGCTGACAGGTCCGGTATCACCCGTTCGGTGATCGTCAACGCGCTGCGCAAACTGGAAAGCGCCAGTGTTATAGAAACCAAATCGCTGGGAATGAAAGGAACCAGGATCAAGATCCTCAACCCCAAGCTGAAATCAGAACTGGAGAAGATCAAGTAACAGCAATCAAGCAACAGCAATCAAGCAACAGAATGGTCAGATTCAACGATGACAATGAAATAATCAGAGAAGACAGTTACCGCGGTATCATCGCGGGCGTCCAGCGGCGGGAAGATATCGAAACGTCCATGGACGAACTGGAGGCGCTTTGCGAGGCCGACGGCATACAGGTCGTCGGCCGTCTTGTACAGTCTCTGGAACGGACGAATTCCGCGACGCTGATCGGCAAAGGCAAGGTGGAGGAACTTGCCGGTCTTTGCGTGAGCATGGAAGTCGATATGGTCGTGTTCAATGAGGAGCTATCGGGGATCCAGATCAGGAACCTGGAGGAAGCCCTCGGGGTCCGGGTCATCGACCGAACGATCCTGATTCTCGACATTTTCGCGGACAGGGCCATTTCAAAAGAAGGCAAGCTGCAGGTCGAGCTGGCGCAGCTGAAGTACCGGATGCCGCGTCTGACCGGCTTCGGCAGATCCCTTTCCAGGCTGGGCGGCGGCATCGGAACGCGCGGACCGGGCGAGAAAAAACTCGAAACGGACCGCCGGCATATCGCCAGGAGGATCGACGATATCCGCGAAGAGCTGGCGAAGGCAGGCAAAAGCAGACAGACCCAGAAGAGCGGGCGCGTCAAAGCGGGACTGCCGGTGGTCTGCCTGGCAGGATACACGAACGCCGGCAAGTCCGCCATCATGAACCGTCTGATCGATATGCTGGACTCCGAAAACGGAGCGGGACCACCCGATGCGCCGGAGCCGTCAGCAGATGCTCCGGATTATTCTCCAAATGGCAGGAAGGTCAAGTCGCAGGATATGCTCTTTGCAACGCTGGACACGGCCCACAGGCGTCTTTCGCTGGGCAAAGGCATGGACTTCATTCTGATCGATACGGTAGGCTTCGTCAGCGGACTTCCTCACGATCTTGTGGAAGCGTTCAAGTCGACCCTCGAAGAGGTAAAGGACGCGGATGTGATCATTCACGTTGTGGACAATTCCCGTGAGGACAAAGAGTTCCAGACGGAGGTCGCCGGACGCGTCATCCGGCAGCTGGGCGCCGGCTGCGTGCCGCAGATCTTTGTCTACAACAAGATGGACCTCGCCCCGGAGCAACCGCTGATTACGGAAGGAACAGAAACGGTATTCCTCTCAGCGCGGACGGGCGAAGGAATGGAGGAACTAACCGCCGCAATCCGAAATGCTCTGTTCGGCGGCATGGTGAAGGCTTCGCTTCTGATCCCGTATGACAAGGGCAATATCGTATCTTATCTGTGTGAAAACGGGCAAATCGACAATATGGATTACAAGCCGGAGGGAACTCTTCTGACAGGAAGCTTCAAGGAGGAGGACCTGGGCAGGTACAGAGAATATGGAATTATACAGAACGATTAAACAGCAGGCATCTGCTGAGCAGATCATAGAACGATCCCGGTTCATCGCCCACGCGAAACCTGTTTCGGACAGAGTCGAAGCAGAAGAATTCATCGCGGAGATCAAGAGCCGGTATAAGGACGCGACGCACAACGTACCAGCGATGGTCATAGGTGACAAAAGCCAGATCCAGTGGGCCAGCGATGACGGAGAACCGCAGGGCACATCGGGCGCACCCATCGTACAGATGCTGGTGGGCGAAGGTCTTACCAATCTTGTCATTGTGGTCACGCGGTATTTCGGCGGCATCAAGCTGGGCACCGGCGGGCTTGTCCGTGCCTACACGAGCAGCGCTAAGCTGGTGCTGGAAGCAGCCGGGGTCTGCTCTGTGCAGAACGTGCTGAAGATCACGTGTGAAACAGATTACACCTATCTTGCCAAGTTTCAGAAGCTGGCGTCGGAAACGCTCGCTTCTGCCGGCGAAGGGGATCCGGCAGACGGCGGTCAGGTGGGAGAGCCTGCCTTTGCAATAGGAGAAATCGAGTACGGCGCCAAAGTAAAGATGGAACTGATTACGCTTGCCGAATACGGGGAAGCAATCGAGGGGCTCATCGCAAACATCACATCGGGAACAGCGCAGATCCTGTCAAAACAGGAAGGACCGGAAAAGGTTTAAAAAAGTTCTTGACAAGCACTATTGGGTTAGGGTATAGTACATAAGTGCGTCGGGCAAATCAGCCTGCGAAGGACCATGCTGGCGTGGCTCAACGCTAGAGCAGCTGATTTGTAATCAGCAGGTTGGGGGTTCGACTCCCTCCGCCAGCTCCAAAAATGCATTGGACATTTACAAAATATGTGCTATAATACCTAATGCACGAGCAATGTCGAGGGATTCCCGAGTGGCCAAAGGGGGCGGACTGTAAATCCGTTAGCTGAGCTTTCGATGGTTCGAATCCATCTCCCTCGACCAATTAAATACGCGGAAGTGGCTCAGGGGTAGAGCATCGCCTTGCCAAGGCGAGGGTCGCGAGTTCGAATCTCGTCTTCCGCTCCAATTGACAAAGACGGTTCCGGAGCATCTGCTCCGGGATCGGAATACGCGGATGTAGTTCAATGGTAGAACCTCAGCCTTCCAAGCTGATGGCGTGAGTTCGATTCTCATCATCCGCTCCAAAAGATGCGGGCTCATAGCTCAGCTGGATAGAGCAACGGCCTTCTAAGCCGTGTGTCCGGGGTTCGAATCCCTGTGGGCTCGCCAATTTTTTTTGACAAATATGGTCACAGCCTCTGTGATCGGAATATATAACGATGGGGTATAGCCAAGCGGTAAGGCAACGGACTTTGACTCCGTCATGCGTAGGTTCGAGTCCTGCTACCCCAGCCAATACGACCCATTAGCTCAGTCGGCAGAGCACCTGACTTTTAATCAGGGTGTCCGGAGTTCGAATCTCCGATGGGTCACCAATTGTTTTTTCTGGTTGGGGTATCGAAAGAACGAAGGGCCCGCATTATCAATGACAGCATGAGGAGAGGTGTCCGAGCGGTTTATGGTGCTGGTCTTGAAAACCAGTGAGGGTCAAACCTCCGTGGGTTCGAATCCCACCCTCTCCGCCATAACCGGATTACTCGTGGAGAAGTACTCAAGAGGCTAAAGAGGACGGTTTGCTAAATCGTTAGGGTTCGCAAGGGCCGCATGGGTTCGAATCCCATCTTCTCCGCCACAATGCAGGGGTATAGCTCAGCTGGTAGAGCAGCGGTCTCCAAAACCGCGTGCCGTGGGTTCGATTCCTACTGCCCCTGCCAATTACTTTAATAACGGGGTGTAGCGCAGTTTGGTAGCGCAACTGGTTTGGGACCAGTGGGCCGCGGGTTCAAATCCTGCCACCCCGACCAACCAGATTGATATGTGGGCCATTAGCTCAGTTGGTCAGAGCATCCGGCTCATAACCGGCAGGTCCTGGGTTCAAGTCCCCGATGGCCCACCAACAACTTCATAGATAGATCCGCGAAGGCGTTACGCCCGCGATCGTGTGCCCAGATAGCTCAGTTGGTAGAGCAGCGGTCTCCAAAACCGCGTGCCGTGGGTTCAAGTCCTACTGCCCCTGCCATTTTTACAAATTATTCCTTCGGGGTGTAGCGCAGTTTGGTAGCGCAACTGGTTTGGGACCAGTGGGCCGCGGGTTCAAATCCTGCCACCCCGACCATGTTTCCTCAGGAAACGTTTG
>JBGUKV010000033.1:0-3443 GCA_045114655.1 Candidatus Allocopromorpha sp.
CTTTTGAACTGGCTTCGTTGATGTTGATGCTATCCATCTGTTTTCCTCCTAAAAATCAATTATATTGATAGGTCCATTGATGAATCCCATTGAACCTGCAGCAGTCTGACGTGACCAGCCGTTAAGCGGATCCCATAAGACCGGGCAGGAATTCAATTCATAAAAACGGGGCAGCAGTCCGCTTCCTGCCCTTAGTCCTCAGGCAGCCACTTGACGTTCTCATACGCAAAAAGAGCTGCGCCGAGAGCACCTGTCACCTGCGGATTCTGGGCGACGATCACGGGCTTGTTCAATTGCTTCCTGATGGCATCTACCGCGCCCGGGTTCTGGGCGACACCGCCGCACATAACAATATCATCATTTACGCCCACACGATAGACGAGCGAGCATGCCTTACTTGCGACAGACTGATGCACACCTGCGACAATGTTTTCTCTTGAAACGCCCTGGGAAAGAAGCGAGATGACCTCGGACTCCGCGAACACGGTGCATGTACTGCTGACAAAAGCCCATTCCGTTGCTTTAAAATGGACATTACCCATCTCGGAGAGGGGAATTTCCAGAACGCGCGACATTACGTCCACAAACCGTCCTGTTCCCGCCGCACATTTATCGTTCATAACGAACTGGCCGATATTTCCCTTCGCATCGAGGCGGATCGCTTTCGCGTCCTGTCCACCGATGTCGATGATCGTCCGTGCTTCAGGGTGCAGGAAATAAATTCCCTTAGCGTGACAGCTGATCTCACTGATCTGCTTATCCGCTTTTTCCACAGAAAAACGTCCATATCCCGTGGCTACCGTGAATCGTATGTCTTCCGGTGTCAGATCGATATTCTTGAACACCTCCCCCATCACGCGGTCCGGTCCGGATGTTCCGGTTCCGACCTGAATGACCGCAGAAGAGACAACCTCTTTGCCGTCCTTCATGATAACGGCTTTGCTCGAAGATGATCCGATATCAATTCCCAATGTATACATGCTTTGTTCTCCCTAAAATTCCGATTTATTCCGGATTGCCGTGGCGGGAAGTGAAGGTAGCGTTGTGGTTGATCTCGCCGACCTGTTCGATCAGCTCAACCAGAATGCCCTGAGTGAATTTAGGGCGGATGAAGTTAACGATGATATCTTCGGTTCCCTCAACGGGCTCCTTCTCAAGCATCTGATAGCCCAGCGCCTCACAGTCTTTACTGGTTGCACGAACGTCGTCTACCAGGAAAGCAACGTGTGCGATGCCGCCCTTGCCCTTGTTGAACTGGGTCAGAACGCCAGACTTCGGGATGATGAACTCGATTGCATCCGCGCCATTACCATGGGTTGTGAAAATAAGATGGGAATCATAAGCCTTAACATGGCCACGATAGTCTTCTTTCAGACCAAAAGTCTCCATGAAAGCCTGAGCCTTCTCTACTGTAGGAAGGACGATTCCCCAGTGATGTGTGCGAATAATGTGTTTACCAATACCAGTTTCTGCAAACAGCCTTTCCAATTTTAAAATACACCTCTTTCTCTTTTTCTGTCGTTAGGTCAGCCTGTAATAACCGAGGAATAATTATCAAAGGCAGACCCCCTATGATACATAGTACAGCAGGCAGCAGGTCACATATGCTGCCCGCCGTACCTTATATATCCATCCCTTGACGGGTCGATCAACTGCCGATCCCGTTCAACCGGTCACCTGTCAGGTCGCCAAGGACTAGGATCAAAAACCGCCGGACTGCTCCGGGTAATAATTACCAGGGCATGCCATAAGGGTTCGGGTTGAAGCCTGTTACGATCAGACCGCCCAGGATGACGATGGTGCAGACTGCGTAAATAAGGCAGGGAACAATGTTGGAACGAATCAGACGGCCCTCAGCGCCGACGGTACCGCAGGTAGCGCAGGCGGAGACGATGTTGTTGACGCAGACCATGTTACCCATGGCGCCGCCGCAGATCTGCATGGCCACGACAAGCATGGTGGGCAGGCCGAGCAGCGTAGCTGTATCGAACTGGAGGGACGAGAACAGCGTGTTGGAAACGGTCGCGGAACCGGAGATGAATGCTCCGATAACACCGATCAGAGGGGAAACGACGATGTAGGCATTGCCGAACAGTCCGGCCATACCTTCTGCCATGACACGAAGCATGGTCTTGTTGTAGTACATAGCCTCAGCACCTTCTGCAGCGGGGGTTCCGGAGTTACGGAACAACTGAACCATCGCGATACCGAAGACCAGCGCGATCGCCGCGCCTGCCAGCATGGAGAAGGTCTCCTTCCATGCAGCAGCGACCTTGTCGCCGCTCATCTTGTGGAGCGGGATGATGATCAGAGCAACGATAACGAAGGGAATGATGCCGGGGTTCCATGCCCATTTGAAGCCGTAGTTGACCTCGACGCCAAGGATGGTGGGAATGCTGATGCCGAAAGGAAGCTTGGCAACATTCATGACTGCCTTGAGTCCTGTCTGAGGGATACGTGTGAGCACCAGAATCGCTGCGACGATGATGTAAGGAAGCCATGCCATGACAGGGGACATGGGCTCGCCTGTCTGCTCGCCGGAATCATCCTGAACAGCCTGCGTGGATTTCCAGTAGTCCGCCCATTCGCCTTTGTCGGGGAACTCGAACTTGTTCTTGGGAACAAGAATGCCCTTCTGTGCAAGAACGATGGAAGCAACAAGGCCTACAAGGCCGGCGATCAGGGACGGGAATTCCGGTCCGAGTGCCATCGCGCAGATGATGAAGGGGATATCGAATGCAACAGCGCAGACAAGGATGTAAGGGATGCAGGCGAATGCGGGAGCGATGGATTTCTCTTTTCCGAACAGCTTGCACATCATGCACATAGCCACGAAGATGATGATCGGGCAGATGATGGCGCTGGGGATAGCAGCCCACTTGGTGAGACCGAGCTTATAAGGTTCAAAATCAGCACCGCTGGCAAGCTTTGCAACCTGATCCTGGACCTGTAACGCCGCAGTGGAAGTCGGAGTACCGACAGCGCCGTAGGCAACAGGCGTGGAGTTGAGGATCAGAGCGACCATAGCTGCGCACAGAGGCGGGAAGCCGACGCTGATCAGCAGCGGAGCCGCCAGAGCCGCGGGAGTACCGAAGCCTGCAGCACCCTCGATGAAAGCGCCGAACATGAAGCCGATGATGACCATCTGGACGCGGGGGTCATCACTGATCGTCGTGAACATCTGGTTGATCGTGTTCATGGCGCCGGACTGCTTCATGGTGTTCATGATGAGGATGGCACCCAGGATGACGCAGATCGTATCCAGGGAAGTAAGCATGCCGCTTATGGTATGCGCTACGACTGTGATGAAAGGCATCTTCCATACGGTCACGCAGATGATGAAAGTGATTGCCCAGGCCAGGGGCAGGGCACGCTTGGCGGGCCAGTTCAGGCCGGCCATAACGATAACCGTCACAATGATCGGTATAAAGGCAATAATAGCA
>JBGUKV010000034.1:0-2042 GCA_045114655.1 Candidatus Allocopromorpha sp.
ACTACCTTCTGGCCATCGCCATCGCCTCCACCGTATCCGGAAACTATGGCCTCTATCATCACCAGAAGATCCGCTACGGCAAGTTCAAGGTTGGCGTTGAGGATTCGCATGCGCATCACTGAAGAAATCCATTCTTCATCTCTCCGAAACTAACAAAAAGGCCGCCGCACCAACCGGTGCGGCGGCCTCATTACCACCAAATCATTTTCAGCCTGCCGGATTCTCCGGCAAACTATTTCTAACAGCCCTCAGCCTGCCAGCTCTTCAGCCAGCTTCTCAAGTGCGGCTTCGCTGTCCGCGTTCAGCGCGGACTTGATCGTAACTGTCGTCTCTGTGAAGGTGATGTTCTTGGATTTCTCAAACATGGCCTTCATGAGCTTGCCTGCTACAGGAGCCCAGGTTCCGTTCTCGATGATAGCGATGGTGCGGTTCTGGTACTCGCGCTCTGTCAGGTGCTCAATGAATGTGTGCATGAAGGGGAAAATGCCGTTGTTGTAGGTCGTTGTAGCAAGGACCAGTCTGTCATAGCGGAACGCGTCCTCAACTGCCTCAGGCATGTCGTCTCTTGCCAGATCGCTGATGGCGACCTTGACGCCCTTCGCGCGAAGAAGCTCTGCAAGCTTCTCAGCTGCGGCCTTGGTGTGGCCGTAAACGGATGTGTAAGCGATGCAGACGCCGGGTTCCTCAGGTGTGTAGGAAGACCACTTGTCATACATGCCAAGGTAGTATCCGAGATCTTCGCTCAGAACGGGGCCGTGGAGAGGGCAGATGACCTGAATGTCAAGTCCTGCGGCCGCCTTCAGGAGCTTCTGTGTCTGAAGTCCGTATTTGCCCACGATGCCAAAATAGTATCTGCGCGCTTCGCAAGCCCATCCCTCGGGATCTTCCACATCGTTGGCGCCGAATTTGCCGAAGCCGTCAGCGGAGAAAAGGACCTTGTCAGTGCTGTCGTATGTGACCATGACCTCAGGCCAGTGAACCATAGGCGCGAACACAAACTTCAGGACATGCTTGCCGAGGCAGAGTTCCTCGCCGTTCTTGACGATCTGCTTCTTCATGGAAGGATTCTTGCCATAGAACTGCTCCATGAAGGTGAATGTCTTGGCATTTCCAATGACCACTGCGTCCGGATAAGCGCCAAGGAAACTCGTGATATTAGCGGAGTGATCGGGCTCCATATGCTGTACGATGAGGTAATCCGGCTTCCTGTCGCCAAGGACAGCTGCAAGATTAGCAAGCCACTCCTCGCCGAAGTGCTGGTCTACGGTGTCCATGACAGCGATCTTCTCGTCGAGGATCACATAAGAGTTGTATGCCATTCCTCTGGGAACAACGTATTGTCCCTCGAACAGGTCTACCTGGTGATCATTTACGCCAACATATTTGATATCATCTGTTACTCTCATATCCCGCTCCTTTATACATTATTGTTTATTATAACCGTAACGAATCAGCAACCCGGAATTCAGGATCCGGGCTGCTGAACTGTTACTTATAATTTACCTTAAAATGCTGGTCTCGTCTACTCCCGCGGCAAAATCCGGCATCATCCTTTGATACTGATGTCGCCGCTTCCCATCTGGATCGTCAGAAACCGCTTTCCGTTTCCGGGCTGCATATACTGGTCGCCCTCCGAAGTGCCGTTGTAACTGATCTCCCCGTCGCCGGTCCCAATCTCCATCCTGCATCTTGCAAGGCTCTCATCCGAGTTGATTTCCACTCGCCCTTCCGCCATGCCGATATTCAGGCTGTTAAAATTGCACTCCGAAACGGAAACCGAACCGGAATCCGTGTAGATGTCAACCGTTCCAAGAGATACATCCTTCATGACAAGGCTTCCTCCCCCGGACTGGATCGTCACGGAGTTGGCAGTTATGTCGGTTATGATCAGGTTCCCATTTTCCATCGCAACCCGAAGTGTATCGAGGCCGATCCCGGAAGGGATCGTGATCACGATCTCGGGCTCAGCTCCATTCGCTTCCGAAGTTTCTGTCGAAGAAGCAGGTTCCACCTCAGCGCTCTCACCCTCTGCAGCAGGTTCC
>JBGUKV010000035.1:0-15590 GCA_045114655.1 Candidatus Allocopromorpha sp.
TGTCGTATCCACGCGGGACGAGTACTGGCGCAGTTTCCGGAAGGCCATCTGGAACTGACGGATATCCAGAATCGTATCCTCGCGGAAGTCTTTGAAGTTCCGCTCGCCGGCAACCTGCAGCGCAGTCTTGTGACGGCTTTTGCCGCCGACCCGAATGCCGCTTGGATGGTAGCCGCCGCGGCCCATCGGAGAGGTGCCGCCAGTGCCGATCCAATAGTTGCCCCCGTCGTGCTTCTCTTTCTGTTCTTTGATGCGCTCTTCGAACATCTTGAGCAGCTCGTCCAGTTCCTTGGCGAACAGTTTCTTGTCGCCGTAATCTTCCAGATCCCGTTCAAGTTCGCTCTCCTCGAGCCAACGCCAAAACTCCTCCGGGAGATCTTCCGGCGTTTCGATGCCTTGGAAGTACTCGGCGAAGATCTGGTCGAACTTATCGTATTCTGATTCGGTTTTTATGAGTATGCTCCGGCACAGCTGGTAGAAACCCATGAGGGAGGCATTCGCCAGACCCTTGTCCAGCGCCTCCACCAGAGTCATCCATTCATTGATGGATACCTCGAGCCCACGTGCCCGGAGCAGATAAAAGAATTGCAAAAACATTTCTCAGCCTCTCCGTGCCTCCTACCAGTTCCTCAGTGAGTATCCCTTCGTCTTGATTTCCTCAAATGTATCAATGTCCTGATTTTTCTTGAGGAGCACGCCCAGGAACGGCATGCTGTCATAGAGATCGGTAATGCTCACGCCGCTGATCATGAGTGCCTGGATCCAGTCGAGCAGTTCCGACGTGGACGGCCGTTTCTGCAGGTCCTTCATCTCGCGGATCTTGTAGAAGGCATTCAGTGCCTCGGCCACCAGATGCTTATCGATGTCCCCGTAATGGACGTGGATGATTTCTTCCATCTTCTCCTCATCCGGGAATTCAATGTAGTGGAAGATGCACCGGCGCAGGAACGCGTCCGGAAGTTCTTTCTCTGCGTTGGATGTGATGATGACGATCGGGCGGTGCTTCGCCGTGATGGTCTCCTTCGTCTCGTTGATATAGAATTCCATTTTGTCCAGCTCCCAGAGCAGGTCGTTCGGAAATTCCAGATCCGCCTTGTCGATTTCGTCGATCAGCAGCACCACCTGGCGGTCTGATGTGAATGCCTCACCCAGCTTTCCCAGTTTGATGTACTGGCCGATGTTCTTGACATCCCCTTCGCCGAACTGCGAGTCGTACAGCCTTTGCACGGTATCGTAGACGTACAGTCCGTCCTGGGCTTTTGTGGTGGACTTGATGCTCCAGATGATCAGCGGCATATCCAGCGACTCGGCGATCGCCTCCGCCAGCATGGTTTTGCCGGTGCCCGGCTCGCCCTTGATCAGCAGGGGCTTCTTCAGCGCGATGGACACGTTGACAGCGTTCATCAGCTCATCTGTTACGACGTAGTTGTCACTTCCCTTAAAGACATTCATGTTGTTTGACATTTTACTGCTCCTTACTACTTGGTTGTTTTATTTACATCCATACGGAATGTATTATAACAAAAAACAGCCGCAGGCGCGACTGTTAAAGAAGATCCGTTCGTATTAGTTTAGACCCGCCTGTTCGTCGATTTTCCCTTTTTCCCATATCACGAGGAATCCTGCTGCGATGACGATGATCCCGCCCAAAAACTGCAGCCAGGTGAGGTGTTCGCCCAGCAGCACTGCGCCGAAGAATGCCGTCGTGACCGGCAGGAAATTAGAGTACACAGCGTTGGTTGTCGGTCCCAGCTTTTGCAGTGCGTAGACAACGATCAGATATCCCAGTCCGCTGTCCACCAAACCGACCCACAGGATGCCGAAAATCACCGGCAGCGTAAATTCCCTTGCAGGCGGCAGGGAGTGAAAGACCCCCGGCAGCAAAAGCAGCGTCGCACAGGCAAGCTGATTCAGCGACAGGATCAGGCTGTCATACCCTTTCAGCCCGGCCGTGATGAAATTATAGATGTTCCAGCAGAACACCGCCCCGATGGCAAGTAGGTATCCGGTTCCCCTGCCCTGCGTGATGATGCTGAAGTCCGCGCCGACTACCAGCGCGATTCCCACAAGACATATAACAATGCCTGCGTAGATTTTGCTGTTGGCTCTGCGTTTGTAGAGGATCCTCTCCAGAACGATCGAGACCGCCGGTACGAAGGCGAGCACGATGGAGATCAGTGCCACCGGCATCAGCGCCATGGCGTTGTACTCGCACTCATAGTAACAGACCTGTCCGAATATCGCGCAGGCGATGAAAAGCGGAATGTCCTTCTTACGCATGAACCACTTCTTATGAAGAACGACCTTGATCAGCCATACGAAAACCAGCCCCAGGGCGAACTTAAAAAACATCAAGCTCCCCGGGGGCAAAAGCTCCAGCGCCCATTTGGCCGCCACATAATCGAATCCCCACGCAATCACCAGGAAGATCATCAATGCGTGGGCAAGACCGCGTTCGTTCAACTTCTTCATATGGAGATTATAGCACAAACAGTTGATATCATTTACTTTTCGCGGTTGAAATGTTATGATTTCACCATGAATATCGAACTTGGATACGGCACCGGCAAACAGGCCGCGATTGTGCCGGATAAAAACATCTTACAGATCCTGACCCCAAACAAGGTCGACCTCGGCGGTGCGCCGACCGGCGCGGACTCGGTCCGGGAAGCGCTGGCAAACCCGATCGGTACGCCGCGTCTGGGCGAGATCGTGCGCCCCGGAGAGAAGATCGCGATTATCACAAGCGACATCTCAAGGCCCATGCCGACGTGGGTGGCCATGCCCCCGCTGCTCGAGGAACTGTTCGCAGCAGGCGTAGACGCGGACGACATCACCCTTGTGTTCGCCCTGGGCAGCCACCGGCATCAGACGGAGGAAGAACGGCGTAAGCTCGCCGGCGATTTCGCGTACAGCCGGATCAAGTGCGTCGACAGTGATCCGGAGGACTGCATCCACCTGGGCGAGACGAGCAAAGGCACCCCCATCGATATCACCCGCACGGTCGCGGAAGCAGACCGGCGGATCTGTCTGGGAAATATAGAGTATCACTATTTCGCAGGCTACTCCGGCGGCATCAAAGCGATCATGCCGGGCTCCTCGACGCCTGCAGCCATCCAGGCGAACCACTCCATGATGATTCTTCCGGATGCCCACACAGGCAAACTGGACGGCAACCCGCTCAGGGCGGATCTGGAGGAGGCCGCGCCGCTTTGCCCTGTAGACTTCCTCGTGAATGTCGTGTTGAACGAGAAAAAAGAGATCATATACACTGTCTGCGGCGATCTGACAAAAGCCCATCGCCAGGGCTGCGCTTTCCTCGATAGGCTTTACTCTGTCAAGGTCCCGGAGAAGGCCGATATCGTCATCGTATCCCAGGGCGGCGCCCCTAAGGATCTGAATCTTTACCAGACCCAGAAGGCCCTGGACAATTCCAAACACGCGGTCAAGGACGGCGGCACGATCATTCTCGTTGGTTCTTGCCGTGAAGGTTTCGGCAACAAGACCTTCGGGGAATGGATCGAAAGCGCAAAAAAACCTTCTGACCTGACGGACCGTATCAGAAGGGATTTCAAGCTCGGCGGCCACAAGGCTGCAGCCATCGCGATGGTGATGGAGAAAGCCAATATCAAACTGGTCTCTGAAATGGACGATGAAACCGTCCGGCAGATTTTTATGGAACCATATGACGACCTGCAGACAGCGGTGGATGACGCCTTTGCCGAGCAGCGCGAACGCATCGGTGGGCAGCCAAGCGTGATCATCATGCCGTACGGCGGCTCGACCCTGCCGATCGCAGAATAATTAGCAGAACAAACAAACCCGACCGCTCGGCCGGGTTTTTCTTATCTCAGTTCTGCTAGTTTCGCTTTCAGTATGTCCGCGCTGTTTTTGAGTTTGGCCCGTTCTTCTTTGAGCCATTTCTCTTCGAGCCGGTGCTCCACGCCGTTGACCCCGACGATGGAAGGGATGCTCAGCGCGACCCCTTCGATGCCGTACTCGCCTTCCAGCGGCGAAGTAACCGGCGCGACGGTCAGGCGCTGGTTGAGCACCGCGTCCGCCAGGGAGCACACGCAAGTAGCGATTCCGTAGTGGGTCCGTTCCTTTGTACGGATGATCTCCGCGCCCATGTTTTTGACCTGACTGTGGATCTTGATTCTCTGCTCATCCTCCCAGGGAAGTCCTATGTTGGCGCAGTATTCCCACATGGGCAGGCCTGCAATCGACAATCTGCTCCAAACCGGGAACCCGGAGCTCCCGTGCTCTCCGACAATGTTGCACTTGATTGCTTCTGTGTTCAGATTCGTATAGTCAGCAATGCAGCGCACCAGTCTGGATGTGTCAAGGATGCATCCGGTGCCAAAGACTTTCCCGTTGGGCAGGTCCATCCACTCAGCACACTTGTACGTGAGGATATCCACCGGATTGGAGACCATCATAATCACGCCGTGGGTGTAATGCGGTTTGATTCTGTCGACAACATTCTTGATCGTGATGACATTGTCATTGATCATGTCGAGACGTTCTTCGCCCACACGCCTGTTACGGCCGGCTGTGATGATGATCAGGTCGCAGTTCTTGCAGTCCGAATAATCCCCCGCTCTGACGGAGGATGTGCCCATATACGGAATTCCGTGCTGGATGTCCAAGGCCTCGCCATAGGCCTTGTCCTGGTCGACATCCACCAGTACGATCTCGCTGGCCAGATCCCGGATCGTCAGTGCGTAAGCAATCGATGCGCCTACGAAGCCGGCGCCGATGATCGCGACTTTTCTATTGTCGATCGCTGCATATAACTTGTCTTGCATGTTTGTCACCTCCTGTTTATCACAGGTTGTTCAGCCGCTGGATCAGATTGACTCTGTTCACATGATTCCTCTTCGTGTCGTCCATCTGGCTGGTTGAATAGTAGAAGCCGGCGTAGAACTGCTTCCCGTTGTGGAAGATGCACTGCAGTTCCTTGCCCGGCGCTGTCCCGTACGGGAACTTCATCTGCCCCACATACTTGCCGGACATAGTGTGCACCGTCACCATACAGTAATGGTACCTCCCCTTGAAGCTGCGCACGTCGTAGATGTAATTACCGACCGTTTCGATTCCCTGAACCAAAAGTCCGGTCTTCTTCCCTTTTAGCTTCACATACCGCAAAGGCTTCAGATTCTTGTTCAAAATCACGATATTGCCGTTCTGCCGCAGTCTTGCCACATAGCAATTATGCTTTTCATTGTAAGCGATTGCCGTGAACCCTTTGTTCTTCTTCCTGACACTTCTCGGAAGCTTCTTCACTTTTTTCGACAGCTTGATGTTCTTTATGGATGTGACCTTGAGCGTCGAAGGATTGATCAGGACTACCCTGTTCTTTGCCTTCTTGCTGGTCGTGCAGCATGTGGCGACGATCCGTTTCTTCTTCGTGTTGTAAGTCAGGTTGTTGCCGTGGTAGATCGGCAGCGCCGCAGACACCTTGACAACGCTTAGATTTGACAGTTTCACCTTCACAATCTTGCATTTCTCGACTTTTCTGTTGTACAGGGTCAG
The DNA here is from genome assembly GCA_045114655.1 of Candidatus Allocopromorpha sp. Classification (GTDB taxonomy): domain Bacteria; phylum Bacillota; class Clostridia; order Peptostreptococcales; family Anaerovoracaceae; genus Lentihominibacter. The sequence goes on from JBGUKV010000035.1 coordinate 5,536, forward strand.
GTAGGCGTAGCCGCCGTTGGCGCATGCTCCCTGCAGCGTATCATACTGATACAGTTTCTGCTTCGCCGCGATCCGGAAGTTGAAGGCCGCATCCCCCTTCTTGAGCAGCGTCATATTGGCTGTGACTTTCTTCGCGACCTTGATGCTAACGATCGCAGAGGTCCCATACGTCTTGCCGTTGCTTCTGTAGGCAATGACCTTGTAATAGTATCTTTTTCCTATCGTAAGTCCTTTGTTTATGAAAGACGTTGCCTTTGTGGTTTTGACTAGTTTGTATTTGCCGCTCTTCGCTGTAGACCTGTAAACCTTGTAGGTGATGACATCGTACACAGGCTTCGGATTAGTCTGAGCCGGCGGGTCTGTGACGGGGTCGTCGGTCTGTTCCGCGGGCGGGTCCTCCATCAGATCCACTGCCGGGTCGGCATTCGGGTCCGCAGCCGGATTTGTCTGGTCCGATGTCGGTTCCCCGTTCGGATCGGCGATAGAACCGCCACCCTGCGCTGCCGGGTCGGCATTCGGGTCCGCAGCCGGATTCGTCTGGTCCGAAACCGGCTCTCCATTCGGATCGGCGACAGGATCGCCGCCCTGCGCTGCCGGGCCGGCATTCGGGTCCGCAGCCGGATTCGTCTGGTCAGAAACCGGATCTCCATTCGGATCTGCGGCAGGATTGGCTGCAGGATCGCCGCCCTGCGCTGCCGGGTCGGCATTCGGGTCCGTAGCCGGATTTGTCTGGTCAGATGCCGGTTCCCCGTTCGGATCGGCGACAGGATCGCCGCCCTGCGCTGCCGGGTCGGCGTTCGGGTCGGCGGCCGGATTCGTCTGGTCAGAAACCGGTTCCCCGTTCGGGTCTGATGCAGGATCAACCGGCTCTGCCGGTTCCTGCGGCAGCTCAACTTTCACCGCGCTCCAGCTCACACGCACCATTCGGAATCCGTAGTTTGTTGCCTTTGCACCGGTGACCGTCGCCGCATGCGAAATACCGGTCACGCCTGTAAACATAGTCAGAGCCATGACCACGGCGATCACCACCGCAAAGCATCTTCTGATATCAATTGCACTTGCTTTCTTGTCTGTCATGATATCCACGCTTATATCCCCACTCTGTCTTTGGTCCTGTATATGACATCCGTGCCTTTGTTGATAAGGATCACCAGATGCCCGTCGTCAACGCATACGCTCTCGATCTCACCGAGAGGCACGCTGTAGCTTCCGATGTACGCACTGTCGGACGCCCGGTACATATCGATGTAACTGTGGACGCCGCCCGTCCAGATGCAGGAGAGTCCGACGCCGTTGTAGGCACCCATGTCCTGTGATCTGTTGTGGCGCTTCCGCTTGATGACCTTCAGGACATTGAAGTCACTGTCCGTCACATACAATCGCCATGACGCCGACATGTAGTATTCGTTGTTGGTATCATCATAGGCCACGCCGGACGGAGCATTGTGCAGCCCGACAGTCCCTGTGTGCTCCAGCGTTTCCGGATCATAGGCTTCCAAAGTTCTCTCCTTGTGTCCGGCATAGGTCGGGCAAACATAGATGCGGTCCGAGTACGGATTGTACGTGCATCCGTTGGCGTGGTGCATGTTGCCTACTTTCCTGGACGCCTGTAGTTCGCCGTCTTTGCTGTAGGATTTGAGCACTCCGCCCGAATTGCTTTTGGTCACAAAGGCAACAACGTAGCTATCCTTGGTGCAGCACATGGACTGCGGGTTGCTCATACTACCCACGCCTCTGATTGTCGTGACGGTCTCAACATCGCTGGCGCCTATAGTGTCGATGACATGAATGTCCCCGTATGACTTCGCATCCGCCGAAACCGACGTGACTTCCACAGGCTCCTCGCTGGTGCTTTTGAGGACAGTCCCGTGTACATCGGCCTTTGCTTCGACCTTATACTTTCCGTTTTCCCGAGGCAGCTTCACGCTCGTCATGGCCGCCTCGCAGGTCTTGATTTTCTTGTATTTATCATCATGGACGCTGTACTTCTTCACGATGTATTTATCTGCAAAGGCCACCTTGCTCCATTTGATTTCAACCTTTGTATCCGATTTGTATTCCTTATCGATGACGATGGTGCTGAGCTGTTCGGGGTAGACGGTGACCGGAATCTTCTTGACCGTCTCCATGGTATCTTCCGTCGCTGCCGCCTTCACCCTGATCACGGCCGAACCGTCTCTGTGCAGATACACCTCGCCTGTCTCGTCCACGGAAGCGACCTCTTCGTTGGAGGAGAAATAGGTCAGCTCGCCCTCTGCTTTTGCATCCAGGCTAAAACGCTCTCTCGGGAAGCCTTCGCCGACATCTGTTGATGTCTTGATATCCTGTGGCTGGAGAGTGTAGATTTTTTCTTCTGCTGCGACAGATGTAGTGCCCCGCCGCATCCGTGCTTCGACCTTGATCTGGTATTCATGATTGTACTTTACATTCCGCAGCACATAATAATTCTTCCGGGTTTGCGTTTTCCCGGCTCTGCGCTCATCGATCAGCACCGTGATATTATAGCCTTTGCACTTCATCTTATCCCATTTGGCGACGATCGTCTCTCCCTCCTGCTTGAGGGTGAGACCCGTCACATGATCGAGCATGCTGTTGGAGTGGGCGAACAGTATGAACGCAAACAAGCCAAAACATATCGCTGCCGCGACGATGACTTCAATGATAACCAGTTTTTTATTTATTTTGTTGCGATTAAATAAAATACCCATTCACATTATTTCTATACATGTAAAAACCCTCAAACCGGCTCTGCTTCGCACAGTCTGTCTGAGGGTCCATATGCCTATTTGACTGTGAACTCCTTATCGACAAGAGTCTCTTTGCCTTTTTTGTTTGTGGCTGTTACCACATAGTGATACTTGCCCTTCTCAAGCTCGCTGAACTTCAGATCTTTGTCCATGTTCTGGAGATTGTAGAAGTAGAGGTTGGCCAGTCTTGCCGTCGAACCGAACACCGCCTTGCCATCTTCGCCTACGACCTTGGCCGTAACGCTCTTCAGGGCGTAGTTGGAGTAGATCTTGCCTGCGACCGTGTAGGATTTGCCCTTCTTGATCTTCTTCGGAACATCTTCGTCCTTGATCTTGAGCTCGGACTTGTTGGTTACGGTGAACTTCTTATCGAGGACGGTCTCTTTGCCGTTCTTGTCCTTCGCTGTGATCTTATAGGTGTACTTGCCTGCTTTCAGATCTCCGAACTTGAATTTGTCGTCCAGCTGCCCGATGTCATAGCTTCCGGACTTTGGCTTGACCTTCTCAGACTGCACTGCCTTACCTTTTTCGTTGAGGATCTCTACTTTGACTTCACTCATCTTATTCTCTGAAGTGACTTCGCCCTTGATGCTGTAACTGGATCCCTCTGTCATGAGCACCGGATAATTGAACTCCGAAGCAATCGGATGTTTCGGTTTCAGTTTCTCGATCATCTGCGTCTGCACCTCGCCGGATGTGCCGCTGATGAACATATACATGGTGATTCTGGCCAGGCTTCCGATGGAAGATGAACCGATCGTCTCGATGCCCACGTTCTTGCCGGATCTGTTTCTGACAGGGTCTATGACCATGAAGGTGCCCCTGTCGTAGTCATAGCTGACCGCCAGGACTGCATGGGCGTCATGGTCCTTCTGGGAATGGTGGCCGTATATGACGATGCCTTCCGGATGATCCTTAAGCAGCCCTCTCAGATACTCTCCTTTTGCCGCTGTGGACTTGCCCTTCAGGGTCTTCCAGTTGATGCCGACAGAATATGTCACGCCGTCTCTGTTGAAGGAGTACTTCTTGGCGTGCTTCGTTCTTCCCCGCAGCTCAACCGGGCCGATGGTATCCCATTTGCCGGAGCCCATCAGAATGGATTTGCGCTTCAGCATGTAATAGTTGGAGTATGTCACGCACCATCCGTGATGGCTAATGGATTTCGGAATTTTGTAGACAGATCTGTCGCTCAAGGACGGCAGCGGCGTTCCCACCGGCTCCTCGTCTTCCGCAAAAGCAGAAACAGGCGTAAACAAAGTAAACGCCAGCATCAGCGAAAGCATCAATCCCATTATGAACTTCAATCTCTTCATTGAGTTTCTCCCTATATATAAAATCTTAATATCCGTTTATACGCACACATGATTATATCATATTTTCACCCCCTGACCACCCCTATTATCACTTTTTTGAAGTTGTAATACCCTTGTAATACCCCCTCCCAAAAGCTATAATGAATGCATAGAAGCGCAGGAAAGGGCGCAGGAGGAAAATCTATGCTTTATTCCGTTGTGATACCGTGTTACAAATCATCAGAGTCCATCAGAATGGTCGTGGAAAGCACCGCCGAAGAGCTCGAGCGTCTGGGCAGAACGCCCTATGAATTCGTGCTCGTTGACGACTGCTCCCCGGATGAAGGGAAGACTTTGGCTGCCCTGAAAGCCCTCTATGAGGATCACGACTACGTCAAGGTCATCGCACTGGCCCGCAACGGCGGCCAGCACAATGCGATCATGGCAGGCTTGAACTACGCTGAGGGCGACGCTATCATCGCTATGGACGACGACGGTCAGACGCATCCTTCCCAGCTGCACCTGCTCTTTGACGCATTTGATGAGGGACATGATATCGTCTACGGATACTACCCGGACAAGAAACACAGCCCCTTCCGGAACTTCGGCAGCTGGGTGAACTACATTTCCGTGCGCATCCTCATCGGCAAGCCAAAGGATCTCAAAACCTCAAGCTTCTGGATCATCAAGAAGTTCGTGCGGGATTATGTCATCGAGTACAAAAGCCAGTATACGCATCTGCAGGGGCTCTTCCTGCGGACGACCAAAGATATCGCTTGCGTTCCGGTCAAGCACTTCGACCGGGTCTACGGCAAATCCGGCTACACCTTCAAGAGTCTGGTGAGCCTTTGGTCCAATATCATGGGCTTCAGTATCGTACCCCTTCGCATTGCCCGTAACATGGGCATCGTTCTCTCCATCGCCGGACTGATCGGCGCCCTGGTGGTCTTCATCCGCAAACTGCTCGTGCCGACCATGGCCATCGGGTGGGCCTCCGTCATGGTCTCCATCTGGTTCTTCTCTGGGATGATTATGATTTTCCTCGGGCTCATCGGCGAGTACATAGGGCGAATGTTCCTGGGGATGGGGCATTATCCGCAGTATGTGGTGATGGAAATATTGGATAAGAAAAAAGACTCCGAGTAGTCGGAGTTCTCTTCTTTCATCTGTAGAAATCAAAATGCAATGGTTAATTCTGTTTATTAACTTTTCTGCTTATAAATGACCCGTTGAATAAACTTCATATCAAACAACGGAATGAGCGACAAATAAAAGTAACATGGGGCTTCTCTTTCAAACGGAATTACTGCTATTTCAATTATCGAGAAGATAAAGAACACGCCTATAAGCATAATCGGAAAAATCAGTATTGGTTCCCTATCTCTGTTTATGAAGAGTAGTTGTAATGCCATAAAACACGCTATGAGTTCTATAATAACAAACAATACTCCTATCGGAACCCCAAATCGATATGCCATATCGATAAAGTTGTTATGTGCTCTCCGCTCGTGCTTCGGTGTCAATAAGTCCCAATCCGCTTCATCCATATTGTTTCCAAGCAGGTTGAAGAACTGCATGTAGTTCTTCCAAATCACCATACGGCCAGAGCCATATGAGTTTGCAGTAGAGTCTGAATCTACAGTTAGCCTGGAAATTACATTAGTGTTACTTGGGGTAGTACCGCTTTGGGTTCCTGCTTCCTCAGAAGTATTGACTGGTGCCTTCTCTGCCTCTGCGGCCTCCTGCAGATTGAACCAAAGGCCGGAGAGTATAACTGCGAATAATACAATTGCACCTGTTAAAACTATTTTGACCAGAACTACCAAAATCGCCTCTTTCTCAATATACCTTATAAAGAAGAATATGGCGACAACAAGACACGCGACACAACCCAAAAAACACGTCCTTGACTGTCCTTGCCAGACAATTGCATATCCAAAACCAAGTGAAAAACTGTAAAACAGATAATAAAGCCAAGACTGGTGTTTCCTAAGCAACATATATATTGCTCCGATTGAACCAAATGCGCCGAAAAAGGAAAACAAGTTCGAATTCGGTACCAATCCGGCACACCTTCCGCTGACAATCAGAAAGTCTCCATTCGCCGCAATATAGAAACAATATATGAAAATGGTAAAACAAACAACTGATAATGCACGTGCAAGGGAGTCAAATAGTCTCCCATAATCGGCGCGGTTGTTCCAGACAAAATACAAGCAAGGATATATGAACACCATCATAACAGCAAACAGTCTATATCCGTAGCCAACCGGATGCAGGAAACTTATCAGCAACATCAATGCTCCACAAACAACAAAGGGGTAGACGATCCACTTGTTCCACTCTACCCGCCCAGGAGTTCTGTCAAGACTGAAAATGATCAGCAGGACCAACAGGAAACAGCCTGAAATCTGCAGATACAGCGGCCACACCATATAATCAATATGCGGAAAACCCAACTTGGATTGCATGTAATACAGCAGAAAGTGAATCGGAAACAACAAGAGAATGATCTGCAAGCAAACATTGCGAGCTGTGTCGCTCATTCGGCTCGTCACTTTGGATATGGGGGTCAGTATTTTAATGAATATGTTTTGTATTATAGAAACCATTAGTTTATACTCTCCAAAACCTCATTCCTGATGCTTTCAACTCAATCGTACAACCATGGAGAGTATTATTCTTCTCGCTTGAATTGTTTGGCAGGAACACCTGCGACGACAGTATTATCAGGTACATCCTGGGTCACAACACTCCCCAAGCCTACAAAAGCATTTTCTCCTACTCCGCATTGATTCCTTATCAACGCTGATGCGATATAAGCATTGCGGGACAACCTTACGGAACCCAGTATCATTGTGCCCCCAACTATCGCGCTATTTTCTTCAATAACGCTGTTATGACCAATCAGACAGAGCATATCGACCTTTACGCCATCACCTATGACAGTATTGTCAATGGTACCCCTCTCAACACAAGAATTTGCGCCAATGTAAACATTGTCTCCGATTTCCGTTCCACCATAATGTTTCACCATGGTCTTTTGATGATTATCATCCTCTGTATAACCAAAACCATCGTGTCCAATGCTTACACCTGACTGGATGATGCAATTCTTCCCAATCCTAGCCCTGTTAATAATGCTGACATTATTATAGATTCTTGTTCCGTCTCCTATCTTGACATCTCCGTCGATTGTACAATTGTGACCAATGATAACATTTTTCCCCATGATTACCTTGGGCGAAATATATGTTCCACTACCAACAGCCGGCAATTCTTCTGTTTCTTGAAAAAAATGCTCCAATATCCCGAAGAATACTGCTTTAGACTGGTGGGAGTATATCACATTAGAAATATTAGTTTCAACGCCATGTTGAACAACGGCCAAAGTGATATCTTCTTCCTGAATATCATTCAATGCTGCTTTCTTCTTGATCCAAGTTATATTCCCGTTACTATAATTCCCTATAGAAGAGAAGCCGCTTATCACAACATTATCGTTGCCGAGATACTCGTAGTCAAGTTTGCTGTTATTTAGAAAGTTCTTTATTTCACTAATTGTTATCATCTTATTCTCTTTAGTCTAATCTACGTTTTCGATAATCGAATCCAAATCTGTGAGATTATCATGCAGCGCACTATATCGTTCTTTTCCGGCATTCGCAATAAACAATCTCAGGATTTCCCCAATTGGCAATTCCTCATCATTATACCAAAATGCATGTGTCAGTATATGTAGTTTCGGAAAAGCGTTTGACTTTATGATATCCATCACATCTTCCCGCCATCTCATTCGACTGTCTGATACATATTTATACGAGTTGAAAAAAATACTCCCATAAGAGTTTACCAGTTCCCCATTCAACTGGTAATTGGCGGCGAGTGTCTCTTTGGAAGGTCTGTGCATCGAAACAGTCTTTATTTCCATGCCAAGTAACTGTTCCATTATTGAAGCTTCGTTTAGAATTGCCGACTCAACATCAGCACCGGCCGGATAATTCAACTCATCAAAATGAAGACCGATATCATGACCCAGTTCTTTGATTGCAATCAGTTTCTGACGATTCTCTCGTTCTGCAATATTATAAAAATGTGTTCCAAGCAACACAAAATAAGTTGACTTAACGCCTGCTGATGCTTCCAACTTTGCAAGTTGAAGAGCTTTATCTATCGACATATCAATATCATGCCGCAACACAGCACATTTTTCAAAGCCTTCGCTTGTGCAGTAGTCGGCATTCTCATACCCGTTATCCTTCAATGATGTCAACATATCTATGTATGCCTGATATGTAAATTCCATTTTATACCTCGCTTTTGAGCAATGTAATGCTTGCCTGGATCCGAGCTACAGTCTCCAAAATCTCATTCCTGAAGCCTTGAGTTCGTCAATACGGTATAAGCTCTTTACATCGATTATGACTTTCTCCTCATCTCTGATATCATCCTTGAACAACTCCTTCAGTCTCTTCATCGACATTGATCTGAATTCATTGTGTCCGACGGCGACAATAACACAATCCGCTTTAGGAATCTCTTCCATAGGAACAATAGTCACATTATAATCTGACTTTGCAACCTCTGGATCTGCCCATGGATCCGTAACAACCGGTTCTATATCAAACTCCCTGAACCTGTTGATAATATCTACGACCTTACTGTTTCTGGTATCAGGGCAATTCTCCTTAAATGTCAATCCTAAAATAACGACTGTTGATTTTTTTGGTGCCTTGCCGACCTCTATCATGACTTTGATTGTAGAATCCGCAACATATCTTCCTATACTGTCATTTACTTTTCGCCCATTTAGAATTATCTGGCTATGATACCCTAGTTTTTCGGCTGCGTTAGTCAGGTAGTACGGGTCCACACCGATGCAATGTCCCCCAACCAGTCCCGGACGAAATCCAAGCGCGTTCCACTTTGTATTCATACCAGACAAAACTTCATCGGTATCAATATCCATTTTGTCACAAATGATTGCCACTTCATTCATAAACGCGATATTGATATCGCGCTGGCTGTTTTCCACAACCTTAACAGCCTCGGCAGTTTTCATATCAGAAACCATGAAGGTCCCTGCTTTCACAACAATTTCATACACTTTTTTTATTTCATTAGCAGCTTCCTCATCCATTCCGGAAACGATTTTTTTGATGCTGGTCAACGTGTGTACACTATCACCTGGATTGATTCTTTCAGGGGAGTATCCTATTTTCCATTCGACACCACATTTGAGCCCGGATTCTTTTTCAATGATTGGGAGGCAGATTTCTTCAGTTACTCCTGGATATACTGTTGACTCATATACCACGATAGTACCTGGTGAAATATGCTTTCCAATTATGGAAGACGCCCCTTCGATCGGTCTCAAATCAGGACTGTTATCGTCTTTAATTGGCGTTGGAACCGCAACAATAATAAAATTGGCTTCTTCGAGTCTTGTTGGATCAGATGTGAAATCTACCGTTGTATTTTTTATCGCATCACCTATTTCATTTGTTGAATCAATGCCGTTCATATACTCATTTACACGTGTTTCATTGATGTCAAATCCTATGACATCAATGTGTTTTGCAAATTCAACAGCGATCGGCATCCCAACATAGCCCAGTCCGACCAAGGCTAATTTCCCGTTTCCGGAAATCAAATCTGAATAAATACTATTGAAATTCATTGCTGTATCATCTCCTTAAATACTAAGTGAACTCTTTAATGCCGCAACTACTTCATCAACATCCTTTTCTAACATATACGGATGGATTGGCAAACTTAAAACTGTATTACACAGTTGTTCTGTCACGGGGCACTCAGCCTTTGCACTTTCAGTATCTTGAAATGCTCCCTGTCTGTGCATGGGCTTCATATAATACACCATAGAAGGTATTCCTTGTTCTTTCAGTTTCTTCTGTACAAATGAACGGTCAACGCCTTCCGGTAATTGGATCGTATACTGAGCCCAACTCGAAACAAACCCTTTTGGCACTATTGGCAACATGACAGAAACGTCACG
>JBGUKV010000036.1:0-10455 GCA_045114655.1 Candidatus Allocopromorpha sp.
TTGTGGCGCCAGGGGCAGAAGATGCGATTACTCAGTTTACCGTTGATGAAACGTATAAAAGAGTTTGTGTAGGTTATGATTATTACGAGCAGGGAGAACTGGTGAAGAAGAATAAGGTCAAAAGTGAGTTTCCTTTCACATATGACAGTGGGCCAAAAGATTCCTACGGAAAAATCTGTACGTTCGTAGATAATGACGATATAGTAATCAACATTTATGGTAAAGTATATGATAAAGATGGTAAACCGGCTGAGGCAGACGGACTTGGAAGCAAAGAACCGCTTTCGAATGAACATCTAACGTTAGATGATATGAACACCTATTCTGAATGTATGCTTGAAAGTCCTGTTAACATTGAGAAGAACAAAAAAATATATATCTATGCAACGATTGGCGATAACGATGATGACCTCGAGGTTGCTGATATCTCGACGCTTATGGAGGACAAAAAATTGCTTTCAAGTTATGACAAGTGTTTTGTCTTCTATGCAATCTTCAAGTAGTGGTACCAGGTACGTTCCCTCTTTAGTTTTTGCTTACAAAAACCCAGTCCGAATAACCAGGACTGGGTTTTCTGAAATAGTGCCCAGCAGGTAACACTGGTAACACTTTTTGCTTTGACACAGGACTTTCAAACGCTGTAACCGTTGAAAAATGCACGTTTTTGAAATCGGTCCAACTCAATTTGAGTGTTCGATCCCCCTATGCTCCACCATAACGCGAAAGGACGGCAATCACCGTCCTTTTGCGTTATCCTGAAACATCCATAGGGGGATCGAGCAGCGACGGGTCCACCGAATTTCGGATTGTAAAAGTTTTTGTTCATTGAAAGCGGAATAACTACGACTTTTTGCTTTTGCATAAGGAACACATGAAGCCCTCAGAACAATCCAATCGTAGTTTTATGATCGATTTGCTGCAAAAACTACGAATGCACAGTTCAAATGCCTCCTTCTTATCGTCCTTACCGTCCCGGAAACGCCGAACAGAAACAGAAAGTCGTAGATATTATCACCCTTTGGAGGTAAAACTTTTACATTCCGAAATCTGCGCTAAATACAGCATGAGGGATGAAAGGAAACACAAAAGACTAAACTATTTGTTTCGAAACAGAAGAGGACTACCCGCCAATGGAAAAGCTGAAGCTTTTGGGTGAAAAGAATCTCGGAACTGTTGTTGAACTGTAGTAGAATAGAGTAGAAACAAGAAAGAACCCATAGGAAGGAGAGCACCATGGATATCAAAACTTTCAAAGTAGAACGCTGGATGGACGAGAATGAAACCAAATGCAAATACAATCTGGCAGAGACCTGCATCGACTCCCTGACGGTCAGGGAAGTCGTTGGGATGGCAGGGCTGGATGTTGACGAATACATGAGGCAGCTGGCGGACACCCGCCTGACATACGGTCATATCGTGGGATCACCGGAGCTGCTGGAAGGCATTGCCGGCTTGTATAGTGATGTGATCAAACCGGAGCATATCATCCCGATGCACGGCGCGATCGGCGCGAACTATCACATCCTCATGACCCTGATAGATCCGTCAGACAACATGGTTTCCGTGATGCCGACTTATCAGCAACACTATTCCATCCCGGAATCCATCGGCGCGGAAGTCCGGATCCTGAACCTGAATCTGGAGAACCACTTCCTGCCGGATATCGAAAAACTGAAGGAACTGGTGGATGGGAATACGAAGATGATCACCATGAACAGTCCGAACAACCCGTCCGGATCGCTGATTCCGAAGGAGGTCATGGAACAAGTCATCGATATCGCCAGGAGCGTGGACGCGTACGTCCTCTGCGACGAGGTCTACAGGGGCATCTCCGAAGACGGAAGTTACATGTTCTCCGTAGCGGACCTCTATGAGAAGGGAATCTCCGTCGGCAGCATGTCCAAATGCTGGTCCATGGCAGGCGTACGTCTCGGCTGGATCGTAACACGGGACATGGATCTGATCCACCGCTGCCACGAGCGCAGAGACTACGACACCATCAGCTGCGCCGTCATCGACGACAAACTGGCGGCTCTGGCGCTGGCAAACAAAGACAAGATCATCGAGAGGAACCGCGCGATCCTGAACACGAACCGGCAGATCCTGGACGACTGGGTCAACGCGACGCCGGAAGTGTATTATCAGAGGCCGGTTGCCGGAACGACAGCGCTCGTATACTATAAAAAGGACATCCCGTCAAGAGAACTCTGCGGCAGGCTGCTCAAGGAAACCGGCGTGCTCTTCACACCGGGCGAGTGCTTCGAGATGGAAGGTTCCGTCCGTATCGGGTACGCATTCGATTCAAAGGTTCTGCAGGAAGGCCTGGATCTGTTTGCAGATTTCCTGAAGACAATTTAATGGTGCAAAAGCCCTTCTAACGTTTCAAACAATATATCCGGTTCCACCGGTTTGCTCAGGTGCGCGTTCAGACCTGCCTGCATACTGCGCTGAACATCTTCATCAAAGGCATTTGCTGTTAACGCAATGATAGGGATGGTCTTTGCATCAGATTTGTTCATAGCCCTGATCCTGCGGGTCGCTTCCAGTCCATCCATTTCGGGCATCCGCATATCCATCAGAATAGCATCATAATAGCCGTCTTCGTTTTCCCCGAATTTTTCTACAGCAACGCGTCCGTTTTCCGCGTGATCGACTTCGATCTCACGCATGGAGAGCACCATCATCATGATTTCGGCGTTTACTTCGACATCTTCCGCAAGCAGTACTCTGCGGCCGGTCAGATCCGGTGTTTCCCGTATGAGCTTTGCGTTCTTCTTTTTGAAAGCCTCTCGGAACTCATCAAGCACATTCCCGGCAAAGAGCGGTTTCGCAACAAACGTGTCTACACCTGCCGCCTTCGCCTCATGCTCGATATCTTCCCAATTATATGATGTAAGTATGATTACCGGCGTTTCGTCGCCCACGGCAGCCCGGATCTGCCGGGTCGTTTCCAAACCGTCCATGTCAGGCATGCGCCAATCCACTAGAATCAGGTTATAGGGTTCCCGTCTGGCGTGGCGGACTATCGCCATCTGCAGTCCCTCTGATCCGGTCAAAGCCTTTTCACAATTGACCCCTACCTGTCCCAGCACAAGCTGGGCGTGTTCACAGGCGATCGGGTCATCATCGATCACCAATACGCACAGTTCATGAGGATGGATATCGTTTTCCTCATCCGCAATGCTTTTCTGGTCGCAATCGGTCAGTGTGACCGTGACAGTAAACGTCGTTCCCTTTTGCTGTTCACTCTCTACGGAAATCGTTCCGTTCATCAGCTCAATGAGGTTCTTGGTGATGGCCATGCCCAGGCCGGTGCTTCCGAATCGGCTTGTGCTGGATGAGTCTTCCTGACTGAATGCATCGAACAGCTTAGGAAGAAAATCCTGACTCATTCCGATACCTGTATCGCTGATGATCAAGCGGAGTGTGGATTTCCCGTTGAATCGTGCAGCCTCTTCCACAACTAACGTAACGCTGCCGCCTGACGGTGTAAATTTGACCGCGTTGCCGAGGATATTGATCATAACCTGACGCAGCTTCATTTCATCGCCAATGTAATAATCATCGACATTGCCTTTTACGCGGCATTCATACGAAAGACCCTTGTCCCTGCACTGGCCGCTGATGATCGTATTGACCTGAGCCAATGCCTTTGCGAAAGAAAACTCTTCGTGCTTCACAGTCATCCGCCCGGATTCGATGCGGCTCATGTCAAGAATGTCGTTGATGATGCTGAGCAGATGCTGGGCTGACAGCCCGATCTTCTCAAGGTGCTCCCGTGTCGTTTCCGATATGCCGGGGTCTTCCAGCGCGATCCGGTCCAGACCGATGATCGCGTTCATTGGAGTGCGGATCTCATGGCTCATATTAGATAGGAAAGCCGTCTTTGCCTTGTTGGCCTGATTGGCTTCTTCCAGGGCAACACTCAGCGATTCCCGCTGCTGTGCCAGTTCCTGGATCATTTCCTTTCGTCTGGTGATATCTAAGAACACACCTACATAAGTTTTAGGTGAGCCATCAGGACGACGGGTTGGTTTGCCGACAGCCCGATACCAGCGGTATCCTCTGTTTTTCGTTAGCAGACGATACTCTACGTCATAGGTCTTCTGGCCTGTATAGTCGGAAATCGTTTCATTAAATGCCTTCAGGACGCGTTCCTTGTCATCGGGATGCAACAGGTCGGACCAGGATTCCAGTACATCCGGGAAGTCATCCGCATTATTATAACCGAGCATCCTCCGGAATTCATCGCTCCAGTTGACTCGCTCCATCACGCCTGCTTCATCAAAGTCCATTGTCCATTTGCCGGACCCGAGCATTTCATGAATGGTGTCGAGAGACGCAGATTCATCTTGAAGTGCGACGTACAGGGCATCATGTTCCTTCTCCTCGGTTACGTCGATCGTTACGCCTTTGTACTGCAGCGGTCTGCCTTCCGGATCCCGGGATATCTTGCCCATGCTGCGGAACCACCGGACCGTGCCGTCATTTCTGCAAAAACGGTAATCAAAGCCTGCTGTCTGTATGATGTTTGCATCCAGAACACTGGCGGTCATATTGCTAAGAAAAGCATCCCTGTCTTCCGGGTGAATGCCCCGCAGGAATGGGTCCATTTCATTCGGGCAATCACTCTGGTCGTGATAACCCATCAGTCTGCGGAAGCCGTCGCGCCATTGAACAGATGCCAAAGAGCCGTCCGGCTCGTAGTTGATGACCCAGCTTCCCGCCTGTGTCAGATCGGTAAAAAGCCGAATCGTTGCCGCCTGTTCTTCTATTATTTGTCTGTCCTTTTCATCGATTATCCTTTTCATAAAGGACTCCCTTCATAAAGGTCTGCCTGTCTTATTCTTGTTTGGTGTCAATTTCTCTTTTATTATACTATGTTGTATGATTATTTGTATACTTAAATAAGAATACTCTGTCATGATGAAACAGGGCGGCATTTGCCGTCCTGCTTTATGCTCGCATATTAATAAAATGATTCACTAAAATGATCCGCCGCCCAGATAGTTGAACTCCTCGCTGTCATGCTCCACCGGAAGGAGGATCTCCGTGACATATTCGTCCTGGTTATCAGATGTGTATATGTCTATCACATACCGTTCGTAGGCGCTTCCGGTAAGCGCAATGTGATGATCCTTCGCCCATTGCGTCGCCCGTTCATAGGTTTCGGCAATCTGCGTGAGCCGCCCGAGATGATAGGCGGATACTGCGAGAAAACCTTCGATCGTTCGGATGTTCTTGCTTGATTTTGTATTCGGATAGGACTCCTGGATCAGCATGACTTCTGTTGTCACATCGTTGATCCGGTCCCGGAAATCGTCCATGTACAAGGTATACGATCCGCCCACATCGATCAGGGAATGTCCGTCTGATTTGGCCATGGTGTAGTGCATGGTCTCCAGCTTGGCCTCCGAGTAGGGGTCATCCACATCGAGGGTCCCCTTCATGCACATGTAAGTCCGTGTCGGCACATGCTTCAGCGTCACATTGTCCGGTCCGATCATGCGCACCCGCCGGCCTTCGCAGAGAAGGCTGTACCAGCCTTTGAGAGAGTCGAGCCGGTTCTGATAATAGGTCATTTTCTCTTTCGTGTCTTCGATCTGATTCCGGAATATCTCTTCATATTCATCCAGATCGTTGGTTGACAGCAGCCGTCCTGCCATCTCCAGGGAAAACCCTTCCTCGAGAAAATACCGGATGACCTGGACGCGCCGAAGGGTCTCCATGGTAAAGTATCGGTAGCCGCCCTGGGATATATGGTCCGGGACGATCAGCCCTTTTGACTCATACAGCCGAAGCGCTCTTCTGGAAACGTCACAGATTTCAGATGCCTGGCCGGAAGAATAGAGTTGTTTCTGTTCCATAGCGTATTCTCCTATACTGTTTCCATATTATCCGAATACGCGCTATGTTTCAATCTCTTCTTTCTCTTCAATCGCTTCTTCCTGATCATCTTTCGAGCCGTAGAGATCCATGCCGACAACGCCGATGATGATCATGATCAGACCGATGATATCAGCTTTGGTAAGAGGCAGATGGAACCATGCCACGGATACGATCGCCAGGAAAATGATGCCCACGCCGGACCAGACCGCATAGGCGATCCCCAGATTGATCTCCTTGAGGCTGAAGCCAAAGAAGACCGCGCTGGCTGAATAGATCAGAAAGCAGATCACTGAGGGAACGAGAACTGTAAAACCGTCGGTATAGCTAATGATAAAATTGCCGATCAGTTCCAGAAGAACTGCAATCAGAAAGAGTATTTTTGCTTTTGTTTTTTTCATTGTTCCTGCGCCCCCTTACATTGATCCGAACACATGGATGATCACGCACGCAACAAGGATCAGGATCATGCAGATCACACCGATGACCGTCATCCTTTGTTTGAACACAACCATAGAGATAATACCGGAAAGAATGATTCCAACACCGCAGAAAACCGCGTACGCAATGCTGATGTTGATCGTAAGAATCGATCTTGAGAGCAGAACATAGCTGATTGCAAAGATCAGTACGCCAAGTACACCGTATTTTTTTATTACCATACCATCGCTCGCAGTCAATGCGGAGGAACCTGCAACACATGCGATAATGGCGAGTCCGAGAAAGATATATCCCATCGTGATGTCTCCTAAAACTATTGAAATTTGAACGATTGCGCAGTCTTTAACTGTCTGGAGTATATGGGTCTACCCAAGGTTACGGTCAAGATTTTATTTCATGAAATAGCAGGAAAATGCTGGTTTTTTTGGCGTTTTTCAGATACCCGAATCTAGAGGGATTTACGATAAACGCCAAAAAAGGGCCATAACCTCGACCCTGCGTCACGGTTTTCAAAAAGATGCATAGTGGATAGGATAGTGGATAGGATAGTGGATAGGATGGTAGATAGTAAAGTAGATAGTATGGTATGATAACGCTATGACAGTCAACGATATTATCATCTACATCATGATATTCTTCTCTCTGGTCGGCGCCTTTGACTGGATCATCGGCAAGCGCTTCGGCCTCGGAGAGAAATTTGAGGAAGGAATCGCCACACTCGGTCCGCTGACGATGGCCACTGCCGGCATTTTGGTTCTCACGCCGGTTCTTGGAGATATCCTCGGGCCGGTCGTTGTGCCTGTTTTCCGCGCGCTCGGACTTGATCCGGCCATGTTTGCCGGCATGCTGATGGATCTTGATGTTGGCGGCGCACCCCTTGCAGGCGAGCTGGCCGATTCAAAAGAGGGACTGATACTCGGCGGCTACATTACGTCTTCGATGCTCGGCGCAACGATCCTCTTCAACATTCCCGTCGGACTCGGCATCATTGAACAGGAAAACCGCAACGATTTCGCTCTGGGCACGCTGATCGGAATGATCACGATTCCCTTCGGCGTGATCGCAGGTGGCCTTGCCGGCGGCGTCAGCCTGCCGTTCACTCTGATCAACACGATCCCGGTGCTGGTCCTTTCTGTCATCATCTGCATCTGTCTCATGAAGTGGGAAAAGGCCATCATCCGCGTCTTCACGGCCATGGGCAAAGCAGTCCTCGCCATCAATGTCTTCGGCATCGGCGTGGGGGCGATCGAGCTGTTCACGAAGTTCCGCGTCTTTCCGGAAACCATGCCGCTCACAGAGGTCTTTATCATCATCGGCCGGATCGCCATCATCCTCTCCGGAGCATTTACGCTGGTTGCGTTATTGACCAAAGTCTTCGGCGGACCATTGGAAAAAGCCGGCGCCAAAATCGGTGTCAACGATATCTCCGTAGCCGGGTTTCTGCTTGCGCTGACCAACAGCATTCCGGTCTACGGCACGCTCAAACAAATGAACCAAAAGGGCAGGGTCATGAACTCAGCCTTTGCCGTTTCGGTCGCCTTTGTCTTCGGCGATCACCTCGGCTTTATGGCCGGTTACGCGCCGGATATGATCATGCCGATGGTCATCGGCAAGCTTGTCGGCGGTTTCACAGCACTGATCCTGGCTGCCATCATCTGCAGCCGGCGGCGAATATAAGCACTAACACCGTATTGAAATACTGTGATAAATATACTGTAAAAAAGAAAGGAGAATCCGCACATGGAAATCAAAGCTGTCAAATTCAGAAGAGATGGTTTCTACGGTCAGCCGTTCGCATTTGGAGGCGAAGAAGGACCGGAGAAGTTTGATCCGAATATCCGCTACCGCGGCAGCCTGCAGAATTATCTCGTCAACACCGGCGAGGAAGTGATCCTGGTCGATACAGGCCTTCCTGCAGGAACGCCGGAGGAAGTTCCGGACGAAAACAGCCCGGCGTACACCGGCAAAGACATCTGCAGCTACATGGAGGCCTTTGCGGCACTCGGCTATAAGCCGGAGCAGGTCACGAAGATCCTGCTGACGCATAAGCACGCGGACCACTCCGGTGAGCTCAGATCCTTCCCGGACGCGAAGATCTATGTCAACAAAGACGAAGTGACGGCAGATGAACTGCAGGGCATCGACAATATCATTCCTGTGGAGTTTACAGACGGTGCCTATTACAACTTCCCGGCAAGCCAGAAAATCGGTGAGGGTATTTACCTCATCAAGGCGAAAGGACACACCAACGGCAATAGCATTATCATCGTGGAAAACGACGGTCTGTTCTACATGATCCACGGCGACATCACCTACATAGATGAAGCCCTGTATGAGGACAAACTCTCCGTCGTATTCGATGATCTGGCTGCGGCACGTGAGACACAGGATCTGATCCGCGAATTCATCCGCAGCCATCCAACAGTATACTGCGGCACCCACACGCCGCAGGGGTACGAAAATCTCGAGGCGAAACGCGTGATGGATCTGGACAACCCGGTTCCGACAGTGCTTGCGGAAGTCGACTTCTCGGCGCAGCAGGCGAGCGGGAAATACGTGTGCTCCATCTGCGGATATGTTTACGATCTGGCGGAGCACGACGGCGTTGCCTTCGAAGACCTTCCGGAAGACTGGGTCTGCCCGCGCTGCAAACAGCCAAAGGAAAAGTTCAACAGGGCATAGAGGAATTTTGCATACGTTCCGACAATAACAAACCGCTGCGGCTGTTATGCTGCAGCGGTTTTCTTCATCATTGCTATTTGCTGATTGCTATTTGCCCCCGTCTTCCTCAGGTATTAGGTCCAGTCTTTTTCCGCACTTCACACAGTTAAAATCAAGGGATTTGTTTTTTGCCCCGCAGTATGGGCAGATCTGAAATGCTGCCGTGATATCCGGCAGGGGAGTATTGCAGTGCGGACAGGTCTCCAGTTCTGCAGGCACAGGCTCACAGCAGTTCGGACAGACCTTATACTTTCCCAGTTCACGTTCGGCGAGCTGATCGATCATACTGTCCCAATCCGCGCTGAGAGAATCGAAATCCTCCAATACGGTTCGATGGTCGTCAGAATGATCCTTCGATTCCCCGTAGAGTTCGCGTTCCAAGGTACGCGTTATTTTTACGCCGGCTTCATTTATTGTTGCCTTTGCCTTTCTTGTAACCGGATTGTTTTCCGCAAAATCCTCAAAGGCTTTATCCATCGCTTCGTCAAGCTTATTCTTCTTGAACAGTTTGTCAAATATCGACATTGTAGATGCTCCTTCTGTTATTCCTTCCCGTTTCCCTGTTCGACTTTCTTGATGTCGCTTCCGGAGGCTTCCTTAAGTGAGTAGGTGTCAAATGCCGGTTCGCTGGGCAGCTGGATTTCAATGTTGGCGATTTTGTCGATCCGGACCATGCCGCGGGCGATCTCCAGATCAAAAACATGCCCGCCCTTTGTGCGGTCTTCAGACAGGAAATGCACATGCCATCCCGGCGCGTTGATCCCGTCCATGTAATCGGGATAGTAGAGGCACACCATCGTTCCGGCAATGTTTTCGAACGCAAAATCACGCTGCGTCTTTGACAGGATATCCTTCAAGTCCACATGATGCGAGCGGTAGGCAGATTCCGATCTGGCGCACACGCGATGAAACTCGCCGTCGATCCTGGCGATATGCATGCTGTTCAGCCCGAAACCTTCTTCGATTTTCAGTGTGAGCACTTCCTTCAGTTTGTCGATATCCATGATGTCTTCAACTTCGAATCCCGGGGACGTTCCTGCTTTTGCAACAGAGGCGAAGGGCACGCCCATATCCGGATCCGCTTCCCACACGGTCCCGTCCTCCGTCGCCCGGAAGCATGCTCCGTCGACCACGATCATTTCTCCATTCACATCCTCGAATGTGCCCAATCCGATGTCGCCGTGCTCCAGCAATTCCTTAACCGTCACGACGGACCGGGAGTAGCCAAGCGCCAGGGCCTGCAGTGTAGATATCTGATAGATCTTCATGTTTATTCACCTATTACAAAAGCAATACCGGCCACTGTTATCATACCATATGAACCATCTAAATAGTTCCTGATTTTGCATCTCCTTCTATTGACGGGAAGTTATCTGATGTTATGCTATAGGCAAAGGGAACTGAAGA
>JBGUKV010000037.1:0-4625 GCA_045114655.1 Candidatus Allocopromorpha sp.
CGTGGACACCGCCGAGAAGGAACTTGATATCGATAAGACGATCGATGAGACCTGCGAAAACGGCGGAATGCTTTCGCTTGCCTATGAGAAGCCGCGTAAGAACACCGTCAAGGTTCTGCTGCTGATCGATTCAGAAGGGAGCATGCTCCCCTATAGCAGGCTTTGCAACAGGCTGTTCCAGGCGGTCAGCCGGTCCAACCACTTCAAGGATCTGAAGATCTACTACTTCCACAACGCGATTTACGACCAGCTCTACACCACGCCGCGCTGCAAGCTGTACGACTCCGTGGAGACGACCTGGGTCTTCAACCGGCTCGACTCCGACTACAAAGTCATCTTTGTGGGCGACGCAGCCATGGCGCCGTCGGAGCTCTACCGCAAAGGCGGCAACGCCATCATCGGCCTCTTCAACCGGGAGACCGGCATGGAGTGGTTCATGAAGTTCAAGAAACGCTTCAAGAAACAAATCTGGCTCAACCCGATTGAGAAGAAAGCGTGGGAGTACACCTACGGCTCCGCCACCATCCACGACATCGGCGAAGTGTTCCCCATGTTTGAGCTGACCCTCAGCGGCCTCGAAGCCGGGATCAAGAAACTGTTGGTGAAATAAAATGAGAAAACAGATTGTATTTATATGTGTCCTTGTTGCTTTTGCATTGGTGTTTATGGCGGGATGCGGAGGTGATTCGTCCGACGAGGCTGTGAAGGAGACAAAGGCGACGAAGGCCAAAGCTGCCCAGATGCCTACGAAGGCGACGAAAGAAACAAAGGCGGAGGCCGAGAAGAAGGACGAGAAGGACAAGAAGAAAGAATACACGGGTGTGGTCCGGGACCGGATTTACGAGAAGTTCGTGCTGGGCACTGACAAGGGATCCGTAGAGTTCACCACCAGCGACGATACGGAGTTTTACTTCGGGGATAACAAGTATATGTTCGTGGGTGATGTGGTTCGTGTGGAATATGATGACGCAAACGGCGCGAAACTGGCGAAGCGGATCGATTTGCTGGAGGAACCGGAACCGGGATCCATTCTGGGCGATTACGCTGCGAATATGTGCTGGCCTCACGACCAAAACAGCAATGGAAAATACGGCAGCGGCAGGCCGAATGACGCCTACGGCAATCTGTACGACAGGCTGCAGCCCCAGGCAGAGTCCGGCATCAGCAGCCCGCAGTGGAGAGCGGGAGCATCCTGCGACCTGTTCGTAGCGACAGCTCTTAGGGGGTTCGGTTTGACAGATTTCCCCGTGACCCTCAGCAATCAGTGCGGCTACTTCTTTGGAAGCGACGACTATAAAGAGGCCTTTGAGAAGATCGATACCGGCGGTGATATTTCGAAGATGAAACACGGCGACGTGGGGATCTACATCCGTGCCGGTTCAACGAACAACGGACAGGGACATATCTTCATTGTGGACAAAGCCGGCGGCCACAACTGGAAGTCCAACGCCCACTACAGAAAGGGCCCCGGATACTTCGGCGTGATCGATGACCTGAAAGACCATTACGATCCGGGTCATTACAAGTACTTCGGCGTCTTCAGGCTGAAGTAACAGGAAGTAACAGGTTGAAGAAATAAAACATAAGAAACAAGAGACGCGGATCAGTCTGTTTGTCAGAACGATACCGCGTCTTTTTCGTTTAGTTTGTGCTGCTTGTTGGGGGAGCATCAGTTGCTGGGTCGCTGGTGTCTGTACCTGCAGGAGTCTGGTTATCTACGGTCTGTGGGCTTGTTCCGCCAGCCGGTTCAGAATCAGTCGGTGCAGAATCAGTCGGAGAAGGGTTGTTTGTTGTTGGATTGTCCTGTGGCGAGTCAGCCGGTGCCGGATTATCCGCTACAGGATCCGATGGAGCCGGATCATCTGGGGCTGGCTCAGATGGCGTTGGGTCCGATGGTGCCGG
This sequence comes from Candidatus Allocopromorpha sp., assembly GCA_045114655.1. Taxonomy (GTDB): domain Bacteria; phylum Bacillota; class Clostridia; order Peptostreptococcales; family Anaerovoracaceae; genus Lentihominibacter. Next base: position 1,903 of record JBGUKV010000037.1, read on the forward strand.
GTCAGCCGGAACTGGTTTGGTTGAAGGAGCCTCAGGATTCGCGGGGGCGGCCTTACCGGCAGCCTTCAAGTCATAGCAGATGTCAAAGAAATACTCTATGACTATCTTGCCGCTTTTGCGGATGCCGGGGCTTGCCTTCACGTACATTCTGTCCGGATGGTACTGGATGCCGATGACAGGTAGGGTCTTGTGCTGCACGCCTTCGATCGTGCCGTCCTTGGCGTCGACCATGGTCACCTTCAGGGGCTTGGCGAGCTTCTTGATGGCCTGATGGTGGTAATGGAGAGTGTGTACAGAGGCTCCGTAGAGCTTGCGCATGTCAGTGCCTTTTTTTGTCTTTGTATTGCGGTTCTTATCGTGATAGTGGCCTTTGCCGATGTCTTGTTTCAGCGTTCCGCCGAGGGCGACGTTGATGAGCTGGCAGCCGCGGCAGATGCCGAGGACCGGTTTTTTCTTCTTGATGAACTTCTTGACAAGAGCGATCTCGAGCCGGTCGAGGGACTTCACGTATTTATGTTTTTTGCATTTGACTTTGGCATGATAGAAGGATGGATGCACGTGCTTGCCGCCGGGGATAATCAGGCCGTCGTATTTGGCCGGGTCGATATCCTTGGCTGTGCCGGTCTTCACGATTTTGATGATGTAGGGATTGTCCGTTGCATTGTAGCGCTTAACGAATTTGCCGACGTTCTTGTCTTCGGATTTTGGAACCAAAATCTTCAGCGCCGTCTTCTTCATGGTGCGCTTTCCCTTAGTGGCGGCGACCTTCATGGAACTGTAGGGACCGTATTTATACTTGCTTCCGGTCTTCTTGTAGGCTCTGACGACATAGGTGTATTTCAGGCCGGGCTGAAGCCCCTTATCCGTAAAGGATGTGCCTGATCCCTTCTTCACAAGAGTTTCATTTCGGTATAGCTGGTAGCCGGAAGCATTCTTGGCTTTGCTCCAGCTGATTTTGATGCTGGTATCTGACAACGTCTTCGTCGTGACCTTCTTGACAGCGCCGGGTTTGCCGGCAGCATAAGACGGCTGTGCGTCAGCTGCGCCAAATGCAAAGCCAACCATCAGCGCTAGAAGAAGGGCGATGAGTTTCTTTGTTGCTTTTGTTGCTGTATTCATTGATTTCTAACCTCATCGGGAGCTTTTGCTTTATCGATTTTATTGTAGTGTATCCGACGGGTGTTGACAAGAGGGGGCAAGAGACGCAAAAGCCACAAGTCGCTCGCAAACAAATGTTTGCAATTGTCGTATTTGTGTGATATTATGTTCGCAGAAGGGGAGAACAGATTTTCTATCAGTTGTTTCTGACGACTGATGGAGTACGAATGTTGGAGTACGTTGGAGTACGTTGGAGTACGAATGTTGGAGGAAAAATCAATGAAAGATCGTGAAAAGAAAATACTTGAATATATGAAGACGGAGATCCGTGAAAAGGGCTATCCGCCTACAGTTAGGGAGATCTGTGCAGCCCTTGGGATCAAGTCGACTTCGACCGTGCATAAGGATATAGCAAACCTGGAGAAGGAAGGCTATCTGAAAAAGGACCCGGCACGGCCAAGGGCGCTGCTGGTAGTGGATGAGGATTTCGATCAGCTGGCAGCTGTCAAGGCAGCTTCCGGTGCAGGCTTTGGCGCAGGCACGGGAACTGCAGGCGCAGAGGCGTCCGGTGCAGGCGGCGGCAATGTGGAACGCACGGACATCGTGGACATTCCGCTGGTCGGCAGGATCGCGGCAGGTACGCCGATCCTGGCAGAGCAGAACATCGAGGATTCCTTCCCGATCCCATCCAGATTCGTCAGCGGAACCAGCTTCATGCTGACGGTCCGCGGTGAGAGCATGATCGAAGCAGGCATCATGGACGGAGACTACATTCTGGTTGAGCAGTGCAACACGGCCCGCAACGGCGACATGGTCGTCGCCATGGTGGACGGCTTTGAGAGCGAAGCGACCGTCAAGACCTTCTACAAAGAAGACGATCACATCCGGCTGCAGCCGGAGAACTCCTGCATGAGCCCGATCATCGTCAAGGACGTGAAGATCCTCGGCAAAGTCAAAGGCGTGTTCCGGTATTTCTAGGATTTACAAGATATATCTGAACCGACGCGCCCGCTGTTCGACGGCAGCGGGTGCGTTTTTTGATTCTGCCAGCAATCACGTTGCGGTTTTGACGGTAATATTGACAGGACAGTCGGTATAATTCACCTAAAAGGATGTACAATATGAATAGCATGAATCCATACATCAGCCATTCGCGTATGGCTGTTTTTTGTGGTATAATGATTCAGAACTGTATCGGGCTTCAGATTTCCGGGAGAATCGACGATGATGAACTTCAACAAAACAGAATTGACACTTGACCAGCTTTTGCCGATCTTCGAAGGCGTCACGGACGCGGTGTTTATCGATGACGCCAAGGGTGTGTGCCAATGGTGCAATGATGCCTGCGAAGAAATATACGGCATCGAGATGGACGAGATCGTCGGACGAAGCGTGGACGACTTGGAAAAGTCGGGCATCTTCACGCCTTCTGTTACGCGGAGAGTGCTGGATGAAAAACGTGAAATCACGATCATCCACGAGAACCGTTTCAGAAGGAGACTGCTCACGACCGGCACCCCGGTCTTCATTCCCATGACAAGCGGCGGCTGGGTCGCTGCAGGTGAAGGCAGATATACCCGGAAGATCGCTTTTGTCGTCACGACGTCCAGGGACATCACGCACAT
>JBGUKV010000038.1:0-2439 GCA_045114655.1 Candidatus Allocopromorpha sp.
TGCAGATTTTGAAAGCCGCAACATGATCCAGATAGCGTACTGGGAGAACGGCCTCAGACAGGTCACCAACAGCAAGAAGCCTATCAACACTCCCGCAGATCTGGCAGGTCTTAAGATCCGTACACCTGAAGACAAGATGACCATCGCGATCTTCACGGCGCTCGGCGCTTCTCCTTCTCCTCTGGCATTCTCTGAACTGTATCTTGCTCTTCAGCAGGGCACATTCGACGGCCAGGAGAACCCTGTTTCCAACATCTATGCGAACAACTTTGCTGATGTCCAGAAGTACCTCACCATCACAAACCACAAGTATGAGTGCAAGAACATGGTCTTCTCTCTGACCAAGTGGAACCAGTATCCTGAGGATGTTCAGAACCTTCTTAAGGAAGCAGCCAAGAAGTTCGGCGACGAGCACAGAAAGGCTATCGTAGACAGCCAGGAAGAGCAGCTCGCAGCACTGCAGGAGAAGGGCATGGAGGTTTCTACACCTGATCTCGCTCCTTTCCAGGAAGCTACAAAGTCCGTCTATGATGACTTCTATGCACAGAATGACTGGGCACAGGATCTGGTTACCAGAATCCAGGCCAAGATGGCTGAATAATCCGTGTACTTTATCTGCATAGCGATAATTTAGTAAACGGAAGTCATTACAATGTGTGTCCGTATCCGCAGAATCTTTTGCGGATACGGGGACACATAAAAAAATAGGGGAGAAAAAACATTGAAAACACTTGAGAAGATCTGCGTGGTGCTGGATAAGATCGCCTCTGCGATCACCATAGCGCTGCTTGTTTTCCTGACGATCCTCATCGCTTATTCCGTTATCAGTCGTTTCGTCTTTAATACGCCGGTGGCATGGCAGTATGAGGCAACTTTGGTCTGCCTGTCCTGGGTCGTATTTATCGGCATGTCGATCACATTCCGGAATGATGAGCATATGCGCCTGACATTTGTCTCTAATGCGCTTCCCAAGAAGATGCAGAACATCTGGCTCTGCATCATGGACGCCTTTGTATTTGTATTCCTTGTAGTAGCAGCGTATCTGAGTATTTCCATTATTAAAAACGCGATGCCTACTCAGTATCAGACGATCCCGGTCAGCAGAGGCCTGTTCTATATGCCCTTCCCGATCGGATGTGTCATGTCTCTCTTCCACATTGTGAACACAAATTTGAAGAGATTGTCGGGACAGACAGTTGGCGCCGAGAACGCCAATGATCCGAAAGTCTGAGGAAGGAGATAGATCATGGTACTACAGAATGCGATATTACTTATGGGCCTGTTTCTGGGCATGATGGTCTGCGGCGTTCCGATCGGATTTTCACTTTCCATTTCGGCACTCGTCACGACAATGATCACAGGCCAGTTTGAAGCTGCTGCTATATTCACAGAATGATCGGCAACTCCAGCTCCTATACACTGCTGGCAATTCCTTTCTTCATCCTCGCAGCCAAGTTGATGAACTCCGGCGGTATCACCCGCAGGCTGTTCAGGGCATGTTCCGCGTGGGTGGGCTGGATCCCCGGCGGTCTCGGACATGCTAACGTAGTCGCTTCCGTTGTCTTCTCCGGCATGAGCGGATCTGCAGTCGCAGACGCAGGCGGACTTGGACAGATCGAAGTTGACGCTATGATCAAGGAAGGCTTTGACCCTGAGTTCGCGGCAGCTGTTACAGCGGAATCCGCGACGATCGGACCGATCATTCCTCCGTCCATCCCCATGGTCGTATACGGAATGATGACAGAAGTTCCGGTAGGCAAGCTTTTCGTCGGCGGTATGATTCCCGGCCTTCTGCTGGCGTTCATTTCCTGCTGCTTCATTTTCTATTTTGCCAAAAAGAGAAATTATCCTGTCGAGCCGTTTAACGGCAAGGAAGCCCTTATCGCCACCAAGGAAGCTCTGCTTTCCCTGATGACTCCGGTCATCATCATCGGCGGTATCTGGACCGGCGTATTCAGCCCCACAGAGGCTGCGTGCGTGGCTGTTGTCTATGCATTTATCCTGGCTGTTATCGTTTACCGCGACATCAACCTTAAGGATATGTACGACAATCTCCGCCAGACTGTTTCAGACGGCTCCGGTATCCTGATCATCATCTGCGGCGCGGCGGCATTCTCCTGGCTCGTCACGATGATGGGCATGACAGACGCACTGTCTCATGCACTCACAAGTCTCACAGACAACAAGTACATCATGCTCCTGATCCTGAACATCGCGTTCCTGATCATCGGTATGTTCATGGAAGCGCTGGCTGTTATGACGATCACTGTTCCTTTCCTGATCCCGCTGATGTCTTCCTTCGGCATCGATCCGGTACACCTGGGCGTTGTTCTGGTCCTGAACCTTATGATCGGCCTCTGCACACCTCCGGTAGGAACGTCCCTGTTTATATGCGCCAAGACGGCAAATATAACGATTGAAGAAATGTACAAAGCGATC
>JBGUKV010000039.1:0-2300 GCA_045114655.1 Candidatus Allocopromorpha sp.
TGTCTGGTTGGTGATCCAGATGGTCATAGCCATGATGCAGGAGCCGGAGATCAGTGTGCGGAAGAGATTTCCCTTATGGACCGCAACTGCGATGGCAATGAAGAAACCGATCGTGGCAAGATCGCCGAAAGGAAGGATGCGGTTTCCGGGGATCAGGATCGCGATGATCAGTGTGATCGGGATGAAAAGGATGCCTGCGGTGACAACTTCGGGGTCGCCCAGAAGGATCGCGGGGTCAAGACCGATGAAGAAGTCTGCGTCTTCGCCGAATCTGCTGTGCATGAGCTCTTTGGCTCTCTCGGAGATAGGAAGAAGGCCATCCATGATGCACTTGATGATCTTGGGCATCAGGACCATAACTGCGGACATCTTGACGCCGAGCGGAAGTGCTGTCTGCGGGCCGTAGCCAGCAAGGAATCCGATGATGGAACCGAGGATGAAACCGATGACAACGGGCTCGCCAAGGACGCCGATCTTCTGCTGCAGTCCGTCTACGGAGAAGTTGATCTTCTTGACGCCGGGAATCTTCTCGATGATCCAGTCGATCAGGCAGGCAACGGGTGCCATGTAAGCGCTGGTTCCGTGCGGTGCTGTAAGTCCTTCCAGTTCAAAATAGTCAGCCAGGAGCGGTGCCCACAGGTCTCCGAGTTTGAAGGAAATGGCGGCATGGATTACAACGCCCAGAAGGCCGATCCAGAGGTTTCCGGTGACTGCATATGCGATCGCGCCGGTGAATGCCATGTGCCATACGTTCCAGATATCGATGTTGATGACCTTGGTCAGCTTCAGCGCAAACATCAAGAGGTTTACTGCGATCGAGAGCGGGATCGCGATGGTTGCTACGATCGAGCCCCATGTGACGCCGGACATGCCGGGCCAGCCTACTTCTACGATGGAAAGACTCACGCCCAGGCGGTCTGCCATTGCCTGTGCTGCAGGTCCCATGTTCGCGTTCATCATGTCTACGATCAGGCCCATGCCTACGAAACCTACGCCGATCATCAGACCGGAACGGACTGCCTTGCCGGGCTTAATGCCGATGATAATGGACAAAAGTGCGATGATGATCGGAAGCATGACCGATGCACCCATGTCAATGATATAGTTGATTACGAAATATGCTCCGCCTAAAAAGCCGCTCATTTTTTCCTCCTCCGTGAGTTATGGTTTACATTTCCCTCTTACGCCTGAAGCACATCCAGGATGGCCTTCTCTGTTTTGGCAACGCCGACGCCTGAGATGAAGGGCATTCCGGTTACCTTCGGTACGACTGTGCCGTCTGCATTCTTGTACTCCGCCTTGACCTTGGAGGTCGTAACGATCAGGTCAGCCGGCAGGTTGGAGCCGATCTCGGAGATCCTGATCTGACAGATCTCAACGTCGATGCCGTTCTTCTTGCAGAGGTCTACGACCTTGTTTGCTGCTACTGTGGATGTTGCTACTGCGCCGCCGCATGCTACGATAACTTTCTTTTTCATAATGTTTTCTCCTTTTCTTCGAATAATTTGATAACTTCTTTTTCTGTTTTGGCTTCTGTAAGTTTTCCGAGGAACTCTTTGTCCTGGATCATTTCGATGATCTTCTGCAGCTTGTCGATATGAGCAGAAGGATTATCCACACAGAGCATGATGACCAGTCTGGCTTCGACCGTGTCCTCCTCGTCTCCGCCCATCTCGTGGAAGGTGACCGGCTTACCAAGGATTCCGATCGCGGTTCCGGTGCGGTTCACATGGATGACCGGTGTGTGGGGAATGGCGATCGCGAAACCGTCCACGTCAATTCCTGTGGGGAACTCCGCCTCCCTCTCCTTCAGGCCGTCGATGTATGTGTCCTTTGCATATCCCTGGCGAATGAACTCGCCTCCCATCTTTTCGAATACGTCTTCATAAGTGTCAGCCTGCAGGTCGATGAAGATCAGGCTCTCCTTCAATTCTTCCCAGATCATGTTGCCTCCCTGTGTGAATTGATGTTCTATTGTTTTGTTAACTGTTTCTCTTTGACGAAGCAGTGGTTTTATCCGATCGGTTGTCTGCTCTGTTCTTGTTGTCTTTATTGTATCGGCTGCCGCTTTTGCAAAACAGTCAAGGGTCTTTCCACTTTTTTGCAAGAAAATATATCTTGCAGCCGATACAGATTTCACTATTTTGACGCGTCCGGATCAGTGCCGCGTGCTCGTCCCGGTCTTAAATCTCAGCTCACCAGTTCCCACTGATGAGAGCCGAACTGGTACTCGTCAATGCAGTCGCCGACGCGGTCCATGACCAGTTCCTTGGGGTCGTTCTTAAGCCTTCCCTCTCTGA
>JBGUKV010000040.1:0-2998 GCA_045114655.1 Candidatus Allocopromorpha sp.
TCCAGGACGTGGCGATCGTATGCGACGATGCCGGCAAGATGAAAAGATCACAGATGAACCGGGCGATCGAGGATGACAAGGGAAACATCCTGGACATCGTAGCCGGTACTTTTTTTATCTGCTACGCGCCGATTGAGAGCGAGAAATACCTGTCCCTGCCGAAGGATCTGGAGGACAAATTCCGGAAGAAGTTCGAACTGCCGGAGATGTTTTTCCAGGGACCGGACGGTTTATTCACTGAGAAATATGAACCGGGACCGCCCTCGAAGGATCATATCCCGGCCCGGTGAGAAGAAACAACACGTATAACCCATGTATGGCCGGAGCCCCCGCTAACTTTAGCAAGCAAAGCCTTTTTACGGAAACATCCGAAAAACGCGCTTGTTAGGGCGAGCCCTAAGACCCCGGCAGCATCCGCAGCAAGGAAGGAGGCAGCTATTGAAGCGAATACGAAGAAGAGAATTTGTGATGTTTGAGCATGAAGCGGAGGACCTCAGAAGCAAGGCAGAGCAGGCCTGCATGTCGGAGTCCCAACTGATCAGACTGCTGATCGCAGGGTATCAGCCGCCACCCGCGCCTGACGACCAGTTTCATGAGGATATGCAGAAGCTTATCAGCGCGGCCGAGGAACTGACGGAGGCTGCAAAAGCCGTCCGCACCGACCAGGGCAGGAAGGATGTTCTGGAGGAGGTCGGAAGGCTCCGTTCGATCCGGGAGATGATCATGCACAAATATCTGTCGGGAGAAAGGACGGATCAGCTATGGCGGTAACGAAGATATGGAGAGTCAGAGGGAAAGCTGACCAGGTCATCGACTATGCCAGCAACCCGGAGAAGACGAAGGAAAACCTGAGCGAAGAGGAGCTGGCTGACATTGCGGATGTGCTGGAATATGCAGATGACGCAGTCAAGACGGAAGCTCACTACTACACGACTGGGATCAACTGCGACAAGGCTCGTGCCAAGGAGGAATTCAACCTGACCAAGACCCGGTTCGGCAAGCATGGCGGCATTGTTGCGATCCATGGTTATCAGAGCTTCGAGGAGGAAGACCTTTCTCCGGAGGAAGCTCATGTGATCGGGGTGCAGCTGGCCAGGGAACTCTGGGGAGACCAATTTCAGGTTATTGTAGCAACCCATCTGAATACAGGGCATGTCCATAACCACTTTGTGATCAACTCGGTGTCGTATAAGGACGGCAAGCGGTTTCACATGTGTACGGACCGGTATCTGGAGCTGAAGGACGCTTCCGACCGGCTGTGCCGGGAGCATCAGCTTTCAGTCATCGAGCACCCATCGGGCAAAGGCAGGAACTACCGCCTTCACCAGATGGAACAGGCCGGCATGCCGACCAGATATTCCGTGGCGAGGGCAGCCATCGACGCGGCAATTTCCCGCAGTGTCAACATGGAGGAATTCAAGCATGAGATGAAGATGCTGGGTTATAAGATCCAGTTCAATCCAAACCGAAAATACTGGACCGTGACGATCCCGGGATGGGAGAAGCCGATCCGTATCCATCGCCTTGGAGAAGACTATACGAAGGAACGCATCATGGAGCGGGTCTATGAGAACGACATCAGTGTCAGACAGAAGAGACTCCAGATGTATGAGTTCCGACCCAACGGCTATCGGATGCCGGGCCGTATCCACAGGATCAATGCCAGGACAGGGCTCGAGAAGCTGTACCTTCGGATCTGTTACGAGATGGGGTACCTGCCCAGATACCGGCAGGATCCGCTGAAGGTCCATGCGATCTTCAAGGACGAACTTCTCAAGTGCGATCTATATGCCAGAGAGGCACGTCTGCTGGCAACAAACCACATCAGCACGGACGAGGACATGACTGCCTATGAGCAAGGCGTGAAGGAGAAAATGGCAGACATCACAGTCCGAAGGGAGGAACTGAGGAAGCTGGTCAAGCGGAGCATCCCGGAGGAGCATCGGGAGCACGCAAAGGAAGAGATCACAGAGCTGACCAGCCGGCTGAAGGCATTGCGGAGCCAGCTCCGGCTCTGCGGCGATATCAGGGATCGATCCGGCCATGTGGCAGAGAAGCTGCGGGCCGTCGATAAAGAAAGAACGAGGGAAAGAGAGGTGAGAAAGAAATGAATGCAGGAGGAGATGCAGCGGAACAGGTTGTCCGCATGTCACTGGAAGGTGTGGAAGTCGCGGCAAAGATTTCCGGACAGGGAGCTAAGATCGTTGCCATGAAGCTCATCGCGGCGCTTCGCGAGGAACAGCGGACCAAGGGCAAAGCCAGGCTCAGCAGCATGCTGAAGACGGGAAAGCCCCTGAAGGTCTATGAGATCCAGCAGAAGGATCTGAAGAAGTTTGCTCAGGAAGCCAAACGGTACGGGGTACTGTACTGCGTCCTGAAGGACAAGAGCGGCGAGAACATGACCGTAGATGTCATATCCAGGGTCGAGGATGCGTCCAAGATCCAGCGGATCACGGAACGCTTCAAGCTGGCGGCGATCGATACCAACGATGTGATTGGCTCCATCGAGAAAGACAGGATGTTCCCAGCGCAGGAAGACCTGCCTTTGCAGAAGGAGAGGCCGGCCGCAAACCCCATGCAGGCAAGGACAGCAGGCCCTCTGTCCGAGCCAAGCTTGAAGCAAGCAGACCGATCAAATACGTCGACCCGGGACAGTGGTAGAACATCGGTCAGAGAAAAGCTGGCGGTCTATCAGAGGGACAGCGAACGCGCCAGATCGGAACGGGCCAGAGAACGGAGCAAGGGGCTCGGAACAGTGCCCCGGAACAACTCCGGAACAGTTAAAATCCCCAGACACAATGAGAAAGGAAGATAGGAACAATGGCAGAATACGAAAGAATGAACAAGGAAGAATATAAGGAAGTAAAGCAGCAGGAGAGAAATGAGGTCTATGACATGCTTTCCGCATCGACGCAGAGCCTGATGAATCGGGACGAGCTCAAGACGTATCTGGACCTGCAGGCTCAGTTTTTTAATCAGTCACCGTCCAATGTGCTTT
>JBGUKV010000041.1:0-16804 GCA_045114655.1 Candidatus Allocopromorpha sp.
ATAATGTAGCGTATGACCTCAACAGCTATGATGGAAATGCGATTAGTATAGACGAAAAAGACGGTGTATTCACGGTAGAGCGTAAAGGAAATTGGGATACAAACTTCCGTATTGAAGCGCGTTGGGATAATGGCAGGGGATGGACAGACCAATGGTACCATTTCGACGACAAGAACTATCGTCTGGAATTCGACCCCGATTTCGTCGATATCTATGACGACAGCACGTTCACACTGGAACCGAGAATCGCAAACGAAGAAGAACTGGAAGACCGCGATTATGAGATCAGGTATACAGCGAGATTCCGGGATAAAGACGCAAATGACTGGGGCGAAGAGTTCGATATCAATAACACAGACTTCCTCGAACTTCAGGGCAATGCGCTCTTCATCGACGGCGTTAAGATGGATGCTGCCGGTGTGCGCGAATTCAGTGTTCACGCCCGGCTCGTGATCAATGACGAAGAATACGAAGACAATTGGTGCTATGTCAATCTCCGTGAGTCCTGCGTGAAGAGAGGACATGACCACATCTGGATCAAGGGCGTCATAAAGAAGGCCACGCTCAAGGAAACAGGTACTGAGGTCTGGGTGTGCCCGGATGCTATGGGGCTGCCCGGGTGCGGCGAGACACGCGTTATCGAGATTCCGAAGCTGATCAACATCAGCGGCGCGACGGTTTCCGCAGTCAAGAATCAGACTTACGCAGGCAAGGCGCTCACACCGGCACTGACAGTGAAGGTCGGCAGCACGGCGCTGAAGGCCGGAACGGATTACACGGCGAAGTATACAAACAACATCAAGGTCGGGACTGCGAGCGTAACGCTCACGGGCATAGGCAAGTACAGCGGCACGAAGAATGCGACCTTCAAGATCGTGAAGGCAGCCAACCCAATGGTCGTCAAGACAAAGGCCGTCACGCTGAAGGCCAAGGACGTCAAGAAAAAGAACCAGACCATCAAGCAGACAGCGGCCTTTGCTGTTACGAAGAACAAAGGAAAGGTGACTTACAAGAGGAAGAGCGGCAACGCGAAGATCACCATTGCTTCGAACGGCACAATCACAGTAAAGAAAGGCCTGAAGAAAGGCAAATACAAATTCGTGGTGAATGTGACAGCAGCAGGCGATGCGAACTACAAGAAGAGCACAAAGGCTGCCACGGTCAACATCACCGTGAAATAAGCCCACGCGATTGTCCTTGCAAAAATGTACAAAAAATGTATTGACACTATTCTGATAGTGTGTTAGTTTTGATACTGTATTAAAACGAAGTGTGCGTAAAACACGCGCAGGAGAATAAACCAATGGCTAAGCTGATGAACATCGCAAATGCATACTACTACTTTTACTTCGGCTTTACTGGCGCAGGCAGTAGGGTTAATTTGCGATGTGAGAGTGAGTAGTTGATCAGCAATCAATAAGTTATCATTCAGAGCGTCACAGGTTAACCTGAGGCGCTCTTTTTCATGAAGCGGCCGGGCGGTGCAGACAGGCTGACCGGCACAAACCAAAACAGTTTTTATTAGCACTTATTTTATACAAAGAGAGGAACATCTTATGAACGCTACCACTATTCTGACCCTGTGCCTGATCATCATCTTCTTCGCAGTGATGATGACCATCGGTATCAGGACAAGAAAACACGCCAGAGACGTGGCAGGATTCGTTCTGGGTTCCAGGTCCGTAGGACCGTGGCTGAGTGCTTTTGCATTCGGAACATCATACTTTTCGGCAGTTATCTTCGTCGGATACGCCGGACAGTTCGGATGGAACTTCGGAATGGCGTCCACATGGATCGGCCTGGGAAACGCCTTTATCGGCTCGCTTCTCGCATGGCTGATTCTGGGAAGACGTACGAGAATCATGACCAATCATCTGGACAGCCGTACGATGCCTGACTTCTTCGGCTCGAGATTCAGCTCCAAGAAGCTCAGAGTAACGGCATCCGTTATCACCTTCGTCTTTCTGATCCCGTATACAGCATCTCTGTACAACGGACTTTCGAGACTGTTCGCCATCGCCTTCCCGGGCATCGACTACGCGGTCTGCGTCGTGGTCATGGCAGCGCTCACATGCGCATACGTAGTTCTGGGCGGCTACATGGCAACAGCTACGAACGACTTCATCCAGGGCTGTATCATGCTGATCGGAATCGCTGCAGTCATCATCGCAGTGCTGCACGACAACGGAGGTCTGAACGCCGCTATGGAGACGCTGGCTACGGGAGATAACGGAGGCTGGCAGTACGCCTCGTTCCTGGGAGCAGATCCTGTATCACTGTTCTTCGTCATCATGCTGACGTCGCTGGGAACATGGGGACTGCCGCAGATGGTCGGAAAGTTCTACGCCATCACAAACGAAGACGCGATCAAGAAGGGCACCGTAATATCCACTTTCTTCGCACTGGTCGTCGCAGGCGGATGTTACTTCCTCGGAGGATTCGGAAGGCTCTACAACATAGACGTCGAAACAGAAGGATTCGACGCGATCATCCCGAGCATGCTTTCCACACTTCCGGCGATCATCATCGGAATCATCATCGTGCTCGTGCTCTCCGCGTCCATGTCCACACTGTCGTCACTGGTTCTGACCAGCTCGTCGACGATCACACTGGACTTCATTTCGCCATTAAGCAAAAGCAAAATAAAGGAAACAACAAAGGTTGTCATCATGCGTGTGTTCATCGCCGTATTCGTCATCATCTCGGCGTACATCGTGATCCGGCAGGCGCATGCGAAGAGCCTCTTCATCGCGCAGATGATGGGTATCTCATGGGGAGCTCTGGCAGGATCCTTCCTGGCACCGTTCCTCTATGGGCTGTACACGAAGCACGTATCAAGAGTCGCGGTGGCATGCTGCTTTATCTGGGCTTCCTGCCTGGAGATCCTGCAGCTGTTCATCTCGCTGGGAATGCTTGACGTATCCGGCAGCGCACTGCTCAGCTTCGTATTCAGGAATTCGCTGTACTCAGGCGTATTCGCCATGGTCGGCGGACTCGTGATCATACCGATCGTCACAGCGCTCACCAGAGGCGCGATCCCGGACAATACCGAAGAGATCTTCAGCTGCTACAAGTCACAGCGGACTGTTGGAATCACTGACAACCTTGGTAAATAGACCTTAGTAAATAGCCTAGGTAAACAAAGGAGTATTACAATATGACACACTATTATCAGAAGGAAATCGAAACTGCATCGCGGGAAGAGATCCTGAAGATCCAGAATGAAAAGATCCGCAAGCAGGTCAAGCATGTTTATGAGCATGTACCCTATTACAGAAACCTGATGGACGAGAAGGGCGTTAAGCCAGAGGACATCCAGAGCGTAGACGACATCAAAAAACTGCCGTTCCTTTCAAAGGCAGATCTGAGGGAGGCCTATCCTTACGGCCTTCTGGCTGTGGATCTTAACGACTGCGTCCGCATCCATTCCACATCCGGAACTACCGGCAAGCGCGTCGTCGCATTCTACACGCAGCACGATGTGGATCTGTGGAATGAGTGCTGTGCCAGAGCTATCGTGGCAGCCGGCGGAACGGAGGAGGATGTAGTCCAGGTATGCTACGGCTACGGACTGTTCACCGGCGGCGCCGGACTGGACGGAGGCTCTCACAAGGTGGGATGCCTGACTCTCCCCATGTCTTCCGGAAATACAGAGCGTCAGATCCAGTTCATGATGGACCTGGATGCGACCATCATCTGCTGCACGCCGTCTTATGCGGCCTTCATCGGGGAGTCTCTCGCTGAGAGAGGGTACAAACCGGATGACAACAAACTGAAGGCCGGTATCTTCGGCGCGGAGCCATGGACAGAAGAGATGCGCCGCAGCATCGAGCAGAGTCTGGGCATCAAAGCCTATGATATTTACGGACTGACAGAGACCAGCGGCCCGGGTGTCGCCTTCGAATGTGAAGCGCAGAACGGCATGCACATAAATGAAGACCATTTCTACGCGGAGATCATCGATCCGGATACAGGCGAGGTCCTGCCGGAGGGCTCCAAGGGAGAGCTGGTGTTCACATCACTGGACAAAGAAGCGTTCCCGCTTTTGCGGTACCGCACCCGCGACATATGCGTGCTCACCCGTGAGAAATGCTCCTGCGGACGCACCCATGTGAAGATGTGCAAGCCGATGGGCAGAAGCGACGACATGCTGATCATCCGCGGCGTCAATGTGTTCCCGAGCCAGATCGAGACGGTGCTCCTCAACGAAGGATACACACCGAACTACCAGATCGAGGTCGGCCGCAAAAACAACACAGACACATTGGACATCTATGTGGAGGCGGATCCGTCGAGAATCTCCGACAAGGTCGCAGATATTCAGGATATGGAAGCCGGTCTGGCATCCGCTATGCGGACCATGCTCGGCATCGGTCCGAAGATCCACCTTGTGCCGCCTAAGACGATCACAAGAAGCGAGGGCAAAGCCGTCAGAGTTATAGATAACCGTAAACTGCACGATTAGGGAGGTAGAACAATGGCTATTACACAATTATCGATTTTTCTTGAGAATAAACCGGGACAGCTGCATGAGGTCGTAAAACGTTTGTCAGAAGCAGGCATCAACATCCGCGCCATGACCATTGCGGAAGTCAGAGACTTCGGCATCCTGAGGATCATCGTATCCGATGTGGAAAAGGCCAAGGCCGTCCTCGAGGATGACCACATCATCACAACGACAGAAGTCGTGTCTGCCATTATGGAAGATAAAGCCGGCGCGCTCTATGACATCCTGCAGGCGCTGGAATCGGCGAATGTCAACATCGAGTATATGTACGCATATACAGGCGAAGTCACGGGAAGCGCGAATGTCGTCTTCCGTGTCGACGACATCGAAGGAGCAGAAGCGCAGCTCAAAGAGGCAGGCGTCGAAGTCCTGTAGAACTCTTGTAGAACATATCAAAATGTGTCAAAAGAACCGTCCCTTTGACACATTATTCGATCTCGATCGTATCGATGTAGAATTCCTTGCCGATCTCGGATGGGCCACCCTGGCCCCCGCAGTAAGGACATTCGAAGCTGAGCAGCTGTTTTTTGAACAGCTTGCCGCATTTCTCGCAGCGCAGCTGCGGCTCAACAGTACGAAATTCAAAGGAGGCGCCCTCGCAGAGGGTGCCTTCTGCTATGATGCCGAAATAGGTCCGGATGGCTTCTCCGACGTAACCGGAGTAGTCGCCGATGACCATATTGACTTTGCGGACGCGGGATCCGCCATTTTCACGGCAGTGCTCGTCCGCGATCTTTACGATTTTCTGTGTGATGGGTAGTTCGTGCATGTGGTTATTGTAGCACATCTGTGGTAAAATACGAAATGGAGATTTCGGAAGATTTCACAGAAGATTCGATGGACTGAAAGGATATACCGATGGACAAATTTGAACAGTTAAGAAATGATTTTAACAGTCTGGACAGCCTGGTGTCAGGATTTTGCAGCAGCGAAAATGAATTCCGCAATTTCACGCAGGAATGCGCTGTACGGATCTGGAGCAAAAACCTGAGCTGCGCGGAGGAATACGCAAAGGCTTTTGAGATCATATCAGGTAAATATTACAGCGATGAACAGCTTGAAACGGTCATCGGCTCATTTCGGGGCAATACCAAGGAGCCGAAAGCACCGGCGTTTTTCGCGAGGATGGCAGGCCACGACAGGGAAATCGGGGAGTTCATCACAGGATTCAACAGCTTGCTGGTTACCCTGGCGTCCATCAACGGAGACTTCAATCTGGAAGAGGCCAATGAGGTCCAGCGGATCATGTACGTGTTCTACAGTCAGGGAAAGTCGGGCGGATACAGCGGGATCCTCAGTCCGGTGTTCGGCGCCATCGACGAGATGCTGGATTTCGGTTCGGATCTGATCACGCCGAAGCGGCCGTCAAAGCCGGCAGCACCGGGCAATGCCGATGATTCTCTGGATCAGAAGCTGGATGATTTCCAGAAGGAACTGCAGAATCTGACCAGCGTTAACCGGCCGGGTAACAGACCGGATCCTGCGCAGAAGGCAGGACCGGACGGGCAGGTTCAGGAAAAAATGGCTGAAGTCAAGGAGCCGGAAGTCCCGCGGAGCAAGGAAGAACTGGACAAGCTCATGGAGGAAATGAATGAGCTCGTCGGCATGGAGAACATCAAGAACGACGTCCGAAGCCTCATGAACTTCATCAAGATCACGAAACTGCGGGAAGAGCGGGGACTGAAGAATTCAAAGATTTCCTATCACCTGGTCTTCACGGGCAATCCGGGCACAGGCAAAACCACCATCGCCCGGCTGATCGCGTCCCTGTACTACCAGATCGGGGTGCTCCCGAAGGGGCAGCTCGTTGAGGTCGACCGGGGCCTGCTGGTCGCCGGTTATGTAGGGCAGACAGCGATCAAGACCCAGAAGGTCATCGACGAAGCCATGGGAGGAGTCCTGTTCATCGACGAGGCTTATTCCCTGGCGAACAATCAGGATGATGGGTTCGGACAGGAGGCCATCGAAACCATCCTGAAGAATATGGAGGATCACCGGGATGAACTGGTGGTCATCGTTGCAGGTTATCCGGAACTGATGCACAAGTTCATCGACTCCAATCCGGGGCTTTCATCCAGATTCAACAAATACTTTGAATTCAAGGACTATACAGGCATGGAGATGCTGGGCATCTTCAAGATGTTCTGCAGGAAGAACGGATATACGGTCGACGGCGATACGGAAGAAATGCTTCTGGACCGGTTCGATAAGATGTATGAAAACAGGGATGAGAATTTCGGCAACGGCAGAACCGTCAGAAACATCTTTGAGAAGGCCATCGGAGCGCAGGCCGACCGCCTGGCCGCGCTGGAGGAAGTGTCGAAAGCGACGGACGACCAGCTGAGCCTTATTACGCAGGAAGATCTGGAAATCGGATTCGCCACCGTAGAAGGCGTGAATCTGCCGAAAGAAACAGATGAAACCGTTGAGGAAGCAGCGCCTGCTTCGGACGAAGGCGTGGCGGAAGTCAGTTTCGACGATGTGATCGGAATGGATCGTCCGGAAGATCCGCAGGAAGGGTCGGACGCGTCGCAAAACTGACGGAAACGCAGGCAGGACAGAATGCTTTTGCATAAAACCCGTGGGATGGAAGAACCTCACGGGTTTTGTTATTTTTTGTCAACTTTCATTGACGAAAGTAGGGTTTAACTATATAATATCTATGTATGCTTTTAACTTCTAATAATACCTATTTCAGTTAAAAATATAATCTGTCCGGCACCACGCCGGGGCAGTGCATCTTGAAAACAGAATAACGGAAGGGAGGAATGATACCACATGGCAAGTGTAATCATTACGATAGTGGTTGGCCTGGCAGCTTTGCTTATTGGGCTGCTGGTTGGATATATATTACGTAAATCCATTGGCGAAAAGACAATCGGAAACGCCGAAACAAAAGCCAGAAACATGCTTTTGGACGCGGAAAAGAACGCCGAAAGCATCAAAAAAGAAATTGTATTAGAAGCGAAAGAAGAGGCGCAGAGACAGCGCAACAGTGCGGATAAGGAAATCAGAGAGAGAAGAAACGAAATTTCCAAGGCCGAGAGGAGACTGAATCAGAAGGAAGACTCTATTGATCGCAAGCTTGAGAACATAGAGAAAAAAGAAGAAAGCATTACAAACAAAGAAAGAAAAATCGAAAACAGACTTGCGGAACAGGACAAGGTGCTGAAGAGACAGCTCGAGGAACTCGAAAAGATCTCCGGCTACACCATTGAAGAAGCAAGAGAAATCATACTGCAGAAGGTCGAGCAGGAAGCGAGAAGTGATGCGGCGATGCTCTATAAGGAAATCGAGAGCAAAGCCAAGGACGAAGCCGATAAGAAGGCTAAGGAAATCATCACCGGCGCAATCCAGAGATGCGCGGCAGACCATGTCGCGGAATCGACCGTATCTGTTGTGCCTTTGCCGAATGATGAGATGAAGGGTCGCATCATCGGACGTGAAGGCCGCAACATCAGAGCAATCGAGAACGCAACGGGCATCGATCTGATCATCGATGATACGCCGGAAGCGGTCATCCTGTCAGGTTTCGATCCTGTCAGAAGAGAGATCGCCAGACTCGCGCTCGAGAAACTCATCGTGGACGGACGCATCCATCCGGCAAGGATCGAAGAGATGGTCAACAAGTCGGAGCGCGAAGTCAACACGATCATCAAGGAAGCCGGCGAACAGGCGACCTTCGATGTGGGCATCCACAATCTACACCCGGAACTGGTCAAGCTCCTGGGCAGACTGAAATACAGAACATCATACGGACAGAATGTACTCAAGCATTCCGTCGAAGTCGCCCATCTGGCAGGCCTGATGGCCGGCGAGCTGGGACTCGATGTGACCCTTGCGAAACGTGCGGGACTGCTGCATGATATCGGCAAAGCTCTTGACCATGAACGCGAGGGCACGCACGTAGACATCGGCATGGAAGTGCTGAAGAAGTACAAGGAATCCGAAGCCGTCATCAATGGCATGGCAGCTCACCACGGCGACTACGAACCAAAATCCGTCGAAGCCGTTCTGATCGCTGCAGCGGACGCGCTTTCGGCCGCCCGTCCGGGCGCACGCCGCGAGACATTGGAGTCCTACATCAAGAGACTCCAGAAACTCGAGGAAATCGCCAACACGACAAAGGGCGTTGAGAATTCTTACGCGATCCAGGCAGGACGCGAGATCAGGATCATCGCGAAGCCGGATGAAGTGGGCGACGATTCCATCGCTCTGCTGGCACGCGACATTTCCAAGAAGATCGAGTCTGAACTGGAATATCCGGGACAGATCAAGGTCAACGTGGTCCGCGAGACCCGCGCCATCGACTACGCGAAGTAGCAAGCGGCGCCGTGCGACAGCAAGGAGCAGCGGCATGGCAGCAATACTGAGAACACAGAAGTTGGCAGAAGGAACACCTTCTGTCAACTTTTAGAATAGGAACAGATGATTTATTTAGACAACAGTGCAACGACAAGACAATATGATGAAGTGACGGCCGCGATGGTCCGTGCGATGCAGGAGGATTACGGCAATCCGTCATCCCTGTATCAGCTCGGCGTCGATGCGGAGAAGGCTGTCAAGGCTGCGCGCCGGCATGTGCTGGAAGCAGCCGGATGGTTTGCTGCGTCCGACTGGGACGTGGTCTTCACATCCGGCGGCACGGAAGCAGACAACATGGCGATCTTCGGCGCGGCAAAGGCGCTCCGCAGGCAGGGAAACCGCATCATCACAACGACCGTAGAACACCCGGCAGTGCTCGAGTGTATGAAACAGCTCGAGGCAGAAGGGTTCGAAGTGATCCGCATCGGCGTGGACGGCCAGTGCAATCCGGATATGAAGCAGCTGGAGGAGTCCATCGACGGGCACACGATTCTGGTCAGTATGATGCATGTGAACAATGAGATCGGCACGGTCATGCCGGTCGGCGCAGTCAAAGAGATCATGCGCAGCAAAGGCGCACCGGGACTGTTCCACTGCGATGCCGTACAGAGTTTCGGCAAAATGCCGCTTCCGGCAGAAGCAGATCTGATTTCCGTCAGCGGCCACAAGATCCACGGACCGAAGGGAAGCGGCGCGCTCCTGATGAACAGAAACACGGCGGGCGCAAGCGCAGGCAGCGGCGGCTCAGGAAAAGGCGTCAGCATTCCGGCGTTTATCGTCGGCGGCGGACAGGAATCCGGACGCCGTTCAGGCACGGAAAATGTGCCGGCCATCATCGGACTGGGCTGCGCGGCGCAGATCGCTGCGGCGGATGGTGCAGACGATACGGACGGCGGTTACCTGTCCATGGCGGAAATCGCCGGAATGAGACAGCAGCTGCTGGATGGTCTTTGCAGTAAGATCGAAGACATAGAAATCAACAGCCCGCTGGCGGCAGGATTAGCTCCCGGCCAGTGCTGCCCGAGCGTGCTGAATGTGAATTTCAAAGGCACCCGCGGGGAAGTGATCCTGCACACGCTGGAGCAGGAAGACATCTGCGTGTCCACGGGCTCGGCGTGCTCGTCCAACAAGAAAGGACAGAGCCATGTGCTGGAGGCCATGGGACAGTCCGCCAAGGACATCGAAGGCACGATCCGGTTCAGCCTGGGACGGCTGAACAGCCAGGACGAAGTAGATGTCGTAGTCGACGCAGTTGCGTCTGCAGTTAAACGGTTCCGGCGGCTGGGCAGCTTCCGGTAGACGCGGCAGGTTACGAAGTCTGAATGATAACGAGGAAAGAATTATGGCACAAGACGAATACATTTTTATAGTCAGATGCGGCGAGGTTGCGCTGAAGGGGATGAACAAACCCTACTTCGAGCGTATGCTGCTGGAGCGCATCAAGAAACTGCTGAAGAAATTCGACGGAGTGAGGGCGTACAGGCATGAGGGTCTCATTTACGTGCGCGCGGAGAAGGTTCCCGGCGGCGAGGGTCAGGCTTCCGCAGATCCGGCAGCGATGAAGGCAAGAAAGGAAGCAATCATTCGCGAAATCGGCAAAGTGTTCGGCGTGGCGTCGATCAGTCCGGCCATGGAGTGCGAGAGCACCATGGAGGACATCGGACGCACAGCCGTGGAATACATGATGGAAGCCATCGAAGAGCGGGGCGTGAAGACGTTCAAGGTCGAGGCCAAGCGTGCTGACAAGAACTTCCCGGTGAAGTCGCCGGATATCGCCCGGCAGATCGGAGCGGCAGTGCTCAAGGGCTGCAAGGTCCTGCGCGTTGACGTGCACGATCCGGATGTACGGCTGTTCGTGGATGTGCGGCACGACAAGTCCTATGTGTACCAGGACAAGATCCCGGGCTTCGGCGGGCTGCCTCTGGGGACAAACGGCAAGGGTATGACGCTTCTGAGCGGCGGTATCGATTCGCCGGTATCCACATGGATGATGGCCAAACGGGGCATGCTGATCGAGGCCGTGCACTTTCACTCCTATCCGTATACGAGCCAGAGAGCCAGGGAAAAGGTAGAAGAACTGGCAAGCCTGGTAGCGACGTACTGCGGCAGATTCCGGATGCACGTGATCAACCTGCTTCCGATCCAGGAGCAGATCGTGACCAACTGCCCGGAAGAGGAGACGACGATTCTGGTGCGGCGGTTCATGATGCGGATCGCAGAAGAACTCGCAAAAGCCAACGGCTGCAACATGCTCATTACTGGAGAAAACCTCGGGCAGGTGGCAAGTCAGACAGCAGAAGCGCTGGTGGTCACAGACGCCAGCGTGCAGATGCCGGTCATGCGCCCGCTCATCGGGATGGATAAGGTGGATATCATGGATCTGGCCCAGGAAATCGGGACCTACGAGAAATCCATCGAGCCGTATGAGGATTGCTGCACGGTATTTTTGCCGAAGCATCCGAGCACGAAGCCGAGACTGGACCGCATTCTGGAGAGTGAGTCGAAATTGGACTGCGAACAGCTCATCAAGGATGCTATCGCATCGGAGGAGATCGTAAACATACTTCCGCACAGAGACTGATAGGCAAAAGCTTCCGTGCGGGATGAGGATATAAGGAGATAATACAATGAAACGAATCATGTTAGGCAATGAAGCATTCGCGAGAGGCGCCTGGGAAGCGGGCGTGAGAGTGGTCAGCTCGTACCCGGGCACGCCGAGTACAGAGGTGACGGAGACTCTGGCGAAATGCGGCGATGAAGTGCATGTAGAATGGTCGCCGAATGAGAAGGTCGGCGTCGAAGTCGCCGTGGGCGCGTCCATAGGCGGCGCGAGAGCGCTTTCCTGCATGAAGCATGTAGGACTGAACGTTGCGGCAGATCCGTTCTTCACGGCTGCGTATAACGGAGTGACCGGAGGACTGGTCGTGCTGGTGGCGGACGACAACGGCTGCCACTCCAGCCAGAATGAACAGGATTCAAGGTATCACGGAAGGGGCGCCGGCGTTCCGGTACTGGAACCGGCAGATCCGACCGAGTGCAAAGAGTTCATGAAACTGGCATTCGACATGAGTGAAAAATACGACACAGTAGTGCTCGTACGCTCCGGCACAAGGATCTCCCATTCCAGAGGAATCGTCGAAGAAGGTGAGCGCATAGAGCGTGAGGTGATCCCATATGAGAAGAACTTCCGCAAGTATGTCGCCATGCCTGCAATGGCGCGCGTGAACCACGTGAAGCAGGAGCAGCGCCTGGCGCAGATCGCAGCGGATGCTCACGAGATCATGGCAGGGAGCATCCCGCTGAACAGGGAAGAGATGAATGATCCGGAGATCGGCATCGTGACCAGCGGCATCTGTTACCAGTACGTCAAGGAAGCCCTGCCAAACGCCAGCGTATTCAAACTGGGTTTGGTCAACCCGCTGCCGTTGCAGGACATATCTGCTTTTGCGGCGAAGGTCGAGAAGTTATATGTAATCGAAGAAGGCAATCCGTTCCTGGAGGAGCAGATTCGCGCTGCCGGTATTCCGGTGCACGGAGGCAAGGACATGTTCACGATCCAGGGAGAATACAGCGCCAACATGCTCCGGAAGGGATTCGGCGTAGCACTGCCTGACGCGGGAATAGACAATACAGATGCTCCCGGCAGACCGCCGCTCCTTTGCGCAGGCTGCCCGCACAGAGGTCTGTTCCATGTGCTCAGCAAACTGAAGACGACGGTCATGGGCGACATCGGCTGCTACACGCTGGCTGCGTTGGCGCCGACCAACGCCATCGATTCTTGTCTTTGCATGGGCGGATCGATCGGTATGGAGCACGGATTTGAGAAAGCGACAGGCAACAGCAAAAACCTCGTTGCGGTCCTTGGGGATTCCACGTTCATCCATTCAGGAATCACTGGTCTGGTGAACATGGTCTACAACGAAGCCAAGGGAACGGTCATCATTCTGGACAACCGCATCACAGGTATGACAGGACACCAGCAGAACCCGGCATCCGGCCGGAACGCCAAAGGCGAGATCGCGCCGGCGCTGGATATCGCCACACTGTGCAGAGCCATCGGCGTGAAGAACGTCTTCGAGATCGATCCGTTCGAAATCAAGGAACTGGAGGAACTGATCAAAGCGGAGACGGAGCGTGACGAGCTGTCCGTCATCATCACCAAACGGCCGTGCGTGATGATCGTCAAGCAGACCGAGCCACCGCAGATGATAACAGACGCGTGCAAGAACTGCCGTCAGTGCATGAAAATCGGCTGTCCTGCCATCGAGATCAAGGACGGCAGACCGTACATCATAAGAGAAAGCTGCATCGGATGCGGGCTTTGCGCGAAGGTGTGTCCGTTTGATGCGATCAAGAAGGAGGACAAATAAGATGGAAAAGAACATTCTTATCGTAGGAGTCGGCGGTCAGGGAACGCTGCTGGCAAGTGTCCTTCTGGGAAACCTGGCCCTGATGAAGGATTATGACGTCAAGCTCTCCGAGGTCCACGGCATGAGCCAGCGGGGCGGCGATGTTGTGACGCACGTCAAGATCAGCGATACCACGGTCGCTTCACCGCTCATCGAAAAAGGCGAGGCGGACATCATCATCGCATTCGAGAAACTGGAAGCCTACCGTTGGCTGCCGTATCTGAAGAAGGGCGGCGCTATGTATGTGAATGAGCAGCAGATCATGCCGATGCCCGTCGTTCTGGGACAGGTGGATTACCCGTCGGATATCGATGAAACCCTCGCAAAGGCAGCCCAGACGCTCGTGAAGTTCGATGCGCTGGCACTGGCGGAGGAGGCAGGCAGCAGCAAGGCAGTCAACGTCGTCCTGCTCGGTGCCGCATCCAATGCTTTGCCGTTTACGGAAGAGGAATGGATGGATGTCATCGAAAAGTACGTCAAGCCGAAGTTCGTTGCGCTGAATAAGGATGCTTTTGCAAAAGGACAAGCAGTTCAGGACAGATAGTGATAGCTTAGAAGGAGAAGACGGGCATTATGGCAAAAGGTAAAAACAAGGGCAGCGGGGGTCTGATCAGCTGGATCCTGATCATTATTTGTGCCATCGTATTCTGCGGAAGCGCGGCGCATCTGCTTTTGTATGCCAAGGATAAGCTGGACTCGGAGAAGGACTTCAAGAAAATCCGGGAAAACGCAAGGGACCTGTCGGATCTCTATGCACAGAACAACGATCTGGTTGGGTGGATACAGATCAAGGATACGAAAATCGATTACCCGGTCATGCAGACGCCGGATGATCCGGAGTTCTACCTGCATCGGGATTTCAAAGGTGAATACTCTGATTCGGGCACGCCGTTTCTGGATGCAATGAGCGCGGTCAAGCCGCGGGATATCGTCGTCGATGGAGAGCAGTTTACGCAGGATACGACATGGAACTGGATCATCTACGGTCATAACATGAAGTTCGGCACGATGTTCCACGACCTGCAGGAGTACGATTCGAAGGAGTTCTGGGAAGACCACAAGACATTCACGTTTGATGTGTATGATCCGGAGACAGGCAAAACAGACAACGGCGTCTACGAAATCTTCGCAGTGAGCCGTTCGCAGATCCGGACGGAGGACTCTGCGGCCTTCAAGTACTATCAATACGCAGGTTATTCCGACGAAGAAACCTTTTATGAATATGTCAACGGCGTGATGTCGGAGTCGAGCTACAACACTGGCATCGTGCCGCAGTTTGGTGATCAGCTGGTGACGCTTTCGACCTGCGCATACCACACCAACGAGGGCAGAATGTATATCGTTGGAAGACGCGTGAAGTAATGGGGATATTATGAGCATTTTACTGACTGGCGGCGCGGGATTCATCGGATCCCATACTGCGGTAGAACTAACAACATCAGGATATGAGGTCGTTATAGCGGACGATCTCTCCAACAGCGAGTGTTCGGTGATCGACCGGATCGGGCAGATCACCGGTTATACGCCTGTTTTCTATGAAATCGATGTCACTGATGCGGATGCGGTGGAAAAACTGTTTGCGGAGCAGGATATCGAAGCGGTGATTCATTTCGCTGGGTTTAAGGCAGTGGGCCAGTCTGTGGCGAAGCCGCTGGAGTATTACCGGAACAATCTGGACGCGACTTTGACATTGCTTGAAGTGATGAGGCGGCACGGGATCCGCCAGTTCATCTTCAGTTCGTCAGCGACTGTTTACAGCCTCACTGCTGAAGTGCCATTTACAGAGGAAACCAAACCCCTTGGCTGTACGAATCCTTACGGATGGACCAAATACATGAGCGAGCAGATCCTGCGGGATACCTGCGTTGCGGATCCGGAAATGGCAGTGGTGCTTTTGCGGTATTTCAATCCGATCGGGGCGCATGCATCAGGCCTGATCGGAGAAAAACCCAACGGCATCCCGAACAATCTCATGCCGTATATCACGCAAGTCGCTTGCGGCATCCGCCCGAAACTGAATGTCTTTGGCGGCGATTACCCGACCCATGACGGTACGGGTGTGCGGGATTACACCCACGTGGTGGATCTGGCACGCGGCCATGTGGCAGCGCTCCGGTATGCGCAGGAGCATCCGGGATGTGAGGTGTTCAATCTGGGGACCGGCAAGGGTTTCAGCGTTCTGGATCTGGTGAAAACCTTCGAACGCGTCAACGGAGTACATGTCCCCTATGAGATCACATCCAGACGACTCGGCGACATCGCCGTCTGCTACGCCAGCACAGCAAAAGCCGAAGAAGTCCTCGGCTGGAAGGCGGAAAAGGGCATCGAAGACATGTGCCGGGACGCCTGGAACTGGCAGAAATCACAGGAATAGATAATACAGCAGAATCAACCGGCATTATGCCGGTTTTTTGTTGTGGTTTTGTCAAATAAAAGCGCACACAAACCCCTACATGTAGTATAATAACTATGTGTTTTTGTATATGAAACAGGAGGTACTGTTATGAACGATAATGGCATGATTTATTTCGCGAAAAAAGGCCCGGAAGAACGGCCGAATGAGAAGATTTATCTGAATCCGGCGATGGCCAACCGGCACGGATTCATCGGCGGCGCGACTGGCACGGGCAAGTCGGTCACGCTCAAGGTGCTGGCGGAATCCTTCTCCCAGCTGGGCGTCCCTACATTCTTCTCCGATGTCAAAGGAGACATGGCGGGGATCGCGGTGCCCGGACAGGACAGCGAGGGCATGCAGAAACGGCTCGACCGGTTCGATATCCGGGAGCAGTTCCAGTACAGAGGCTTTCCTGTTACGATCTACGATATTTACGGTGAGAAGGGCATTCCGCTCAGAACGACTGTCAGCGAGATGGGCCCGCAGCTCATGTCACAGATTCTGGATCTGAACGACACGCAGACGGACCTGCTGACCGTAGCCTATAAGATTGCCGATGACCAGCAGCTGCTGCTCATTGACACGAAGGACCTGAAAGCGATGCTGACGTACCTCACAGAGCACGCGGCCGAGTTTGAGACAGACTACGGCCACATGTCAAAGACGTCTCTGGCGACCATCATCCGTGCCATCGTGGCTTTGGAAGCGGAGGGCGCGGACAAGTTCTTCGGCGAGCCCGCCATCAACATCACAGATTTCTTTACGCTGGGTCCTGACGGCAGGGGAATGGTCAACATTCTGGATTCGGAGGCGCTGATCAGCAAACCGAAACTGTATTCGGCATTCATGCTGTATCTGCTCAGCGAGCTCTTTGAGATTTTGCCTGAAGTAGGAGACATCGAAAAGCCGAAGATGGTCTTCTTCTTCGACGAAGCCCACTGCCTCTTCAACAATGCATCCAGACCGCTCCTTGAGAAGATCGAGCAGGTCGTGAAGCTGATCCGCTCCAAGGGAATCGGATTGTTCTTCATCACACAGAGCCCGGGAGACATACCGGCTTCCGTCATGGCGCAGCTGGGCAATAAGATCGAGCACGGTCTCCACGCCTACACGCCGGCAGAGCAGAAG
>JBGUKV010000042.1:0-16159 GCA_045114655.1 Candidatus Allocopromorpha sp.
CATCGGAGTATGGCGCAGCTTGGTAGCGCGCTTCGTTCGGGACGAAGAGGCCTAGGGTTCAAATCCCTATACTCCGACCAATTAGAAGAATGCTGAACCTCAATAGCATCAAGAGGTTCAGCGTTTTTTTGTGGAAGAATCTGATGTACTTATGGCGAAGAGTATCACTATTTGATACAATAAAAAAAATATTATGACAGATTTCGTCGGTACAAAAGTGCAACTTATGGATAATTTAGACCGAACAGGAGGTTATCATGACAAGACCGAATTTTTTCTGTGATGTGGAGGCGCTGAACTGCCTTCTCGGGATGCAGTTCGAAGGCGAGTACAAAGACATCGACCTAACAATGGATATGATCGAGATCCCATATTTCTTTGTTTACACGTCGGATACAGAAAAACATACGCTGAAAGCACTCCAGCGCGGTGATATGTATATGCATAATGACGAAGGCGGGATCCAAGCCGGAAACCTGGTCATGAATAAAGCGACAGAAGAAGGTAAAGGAGAAGCCTGTGCGGCGCTGCAAGATAATCTCGGCGCCCTATTTGAGGCCTGCAGGAAATTATCCTGCTATATTCAGGATAAAGGGTTGGAACAAGTGTATGAAGGCTTTGACCCGGAGGAAAAGGGCATCAGACTGATTGCCAATGGAGATCAGTTAGACTATAAAGTGGTTGAAGGGAAAGACCGCCCGGATCTGATGTGCAACTCTCTCTTCGGGGGGATCGTCATGGGCAGACCTTATATGGAAGATTTCTTCGAACGGTCCGAGAGGGAGATGATGTCTCTTAAGGAAATGATTGAAGCAGCCGAAGCTGGTGATGTGGACTGCATGGACGAACTTATGCTGCTGTATCTGAATGGTGACGAGGAAACAGAACCGGATCCGCAGAAGGCTGTTTATTGGATGCAGAAGATGGCGGAGGCAGGCAATTCAAACGGCATGTTCAACCTGGGACTTCATTATGCGAAAGGCCACGGTGTGGAGCGAGACTTCGAGAAGGCTGCATACTGGATGGCAAAAGCAGAAGAGGCCGGCGACAGCGATGCTGCAGTCCCCCTGAAAATGTATCGCTCGATGGCAGAGAATCTTCCAAAGGCAGAAGCCGGCGACGCGGAAGCGCAGGCAGTTGTGGCGGAAGGACTCATGAGTCTGGGGGGATCGCTCGATCAGGCAGGACCTGACAAGGACTTTGCCGAAAGTGTGAAGTGGGCGATGAAATCCGCGAACCAGCGCAATGGGCATGGGTTGGCGGTCCTGGCATTGGCGTATGAACACGGGCGCGGCGTCCCGGCAGATTTGGAGAAGGCAATCAAATGCTACCAATGGGGCGTGAGCCTTGGAAATGCATTTTGCCAGCATAACATGGGATGCAAATACATCGCCGGCGAGCAAGTGCCGTTGGATAAGGAAAAGGGATTTGAACTCATCAGGCAATCTGCGGAGCAAGGACACGGTCCCGCTATGCGCGACATGGGTAAATGCTATCAGTTTGGAGAAGGATGCTCCGAAAATATGAAGATTGCTGTTGAATGGTACGAGAAGGCTCTTGAGATTATTGACGATCCCGAACTTGAAAGGAAGACCGCCTTATTCAAGATGATGCTTCAAAGCGATATGACCTTTGGCGAAGACTACGAGGGAGCAGGATTTGGAATGGGAAAAGAAACCATAGATGATTCTGAGATGCTCCCTGAATATGAATTCGATTTGACAAAAACAAAATCCGGTCCTCGGAAGGAAAGAAGCAATAAAGTCCGTGTCGGTGACAAAGTATCATTTAAGATCAACCCGGAGACCGAAAGAATCGACGCAATAACAAGCATCGGGGATATAGGAGATATCTCCACCGACAGTTGGCTGAGCACATTGGTTGAATCAGATCTGCCCTATGAAGCGGAAGTCATCAAGGTGATTTCCTATGCGCAGCTTGAAAACAAACGGAAGAATCCGACGATAGAAATCCGTCTCCGTGTGAACGCAACACGTGGAGAAGCAAAGGAAAAGTTGGGCTGGAGAGTCATTCCTGACGGGATCTATGGAAATACTGAATATTTCTATTATTGAACGATCATCTTAGAACCATTGAACAAAAGGAGAGTCCGATCATGGATCTATTCGACTTTACAGATCCGGGTTTCTTAGGCTTCATGGAGTCCGAGGGATGCATGGATACTAGAGAGGGCCTGATTTCCCGCGTGGCGAAAATCCTCAATGAGAGCCCCAACGAGGTCATCGAGACAGAGGAATTCCGCGCTGCTTGTCATGCCGCAGGCGTGGACCCGGACTCGTTCACACAGGCGGATCTGGATCGGCTGCAGCAGAAACTGAAATTACAGGCACATCGGGTTTCTGACTGCAAATGAAAAAAGTATTTGCGTTCATCTCCATTCAGTGGTACAATGCTTTTCGCACGGGTCTTACAGGGCCCGGTCATCGGAGTATGGCGCAGCTTGGTAGCGCGCTTCGTTCGGGACGAAGAGGCCTAGGGTTCAAATCCCTATACTCCGACCAATTAATAAATGCCGGGATCCCGCATAGAGGTCCCGGCGTTTTGTTATCGCCGAAGAGAGCACAAGAGGTTGCACATAAGAGGTTACATAATGGAACAGCTCTTACTGACAAAATCCAACGGACAGGAAGTTCCCTGCATTGCCGAGTTTCCGCAGGATCTGCACAAGCTGGTCCTCGTGATCCACGGCTACGACAGCAGCAAAGAGAGTGAGAACGCCGCCAATCTGATGCGGAGGCTCCCGGAGAAGGGCTTCGGCGTCATCGCCTACGACCAGCCGAATCATGGAAGCGCCCAGGCGGCGGCAGAGGAACTGACCATCGAAAACTGCCTGGACAGCCTCGCCTGCGTAGAGGATTACTTGTCGGACCGCTTTCCGGGCGTTGAAATCTGCTACTTCGGCTCCAGCTTCGGCGCCTACATCCTCGGCATCTACTTGATCCGCCGACCGCACCGCGGTCACAAAGCCTTCATGCGCTGCGCGGCAGTCAACTTCCCGGAGCTTGAGATCGACGAACGTGCAAAAGCCCTCGAGCCGGTTGACCTGTTCAGATTATTCGAACAGAGCAGACCTGAAGATGTACAGTTTGCCTTTGCGCATGGAGAGTGCGACAGCTCCGTGCCCGTCAGTGCTGCGGTAGATTTTGCAGAACGGTTCGGATACCCGATCACCGTTTTTCCGGGAGAGGAGCACCCGATCTGTACCGATCCCGCATCACCGATCCGGGTCGCGCAGCTCGCTGCAGAACTGTTCGACAGCGACAGTCACTAAAAAAACTTTTGATATTGCAGGCGAAATAGGGTAGAATAGTCCCTGCAGGAAAAGCGCAGAAATAACACGCGGATGTAGTTTAGTGGTAAAATATCAGCTTCCCAAGCTGAGGTTGGGGGTTCGATTCCCCTCATCCGCTCCATGAACGAACGGAGGCCATCGGCCTCCGTTTTGTTCATACAGCGAAGGGAATCGAACCCGAACAGCCTGTTTTCTGTTATTGGGAGGAAAATCAGACATTACATCTGCTATAATAAAAACGGTAAAAGACGGTAAAAAGATAATGAGAAGTCACGAACTCACAAATCAGGAGCAGCATATGAGAGAACGAATCATTCTTGCACCCGGCATCGGGTCGACGGAATTACTGGGAATGTTGGCCAGACTTGGCGAGAACACGATTGGCACACATGTCGTGTCGGGAGGGCAGCTTGCGGATCTGGCGCTCATGAAGAACGGGATCGCCGTGACGGAACCGCATCTCACCGCAAGTGAAGATGTGGCGGTCATCTATTCGATTTTAAGGGATCGCAGCAGCGACGATTATTTCGGTCAGTCCGGAACGATCGAGGACGCAATCGCATTATCGAGGGAGATCACGATTCTGAGAGGCCTTTGCGTTGACGACGAGGCGGCAGAGATCGCCGCAGCCCTTGCAGACGGAGAATTCCCCGATAAGAACGAAGCCTTGGTTTCTGTTTATCAGGAACGTGCGGACAGAGTGAAAGCCAAAGGCAAGGTGGACACAATCGACAGGATCCGAAAGGCGCTGGCAGAGGCAGAGCCATTCAACGCCAAGTTCCTGACTTTGAAAGAGTGTCATGTTACGCCGTTGGAACAGGCCCTCATACAGAAACTCTCCGCCAATGAAGTGAGCGAAGTTTCGATCGGGGAACTTACCGGAGGGAAGAAGTTCCCGGCGAGAAACGAAAAGGCAGACAATGCCCCCGTTTCGCTGACGGAGGCCTACGGGGCAATCAACGAAGTAGAACACATCATAGACACGATCTATAAGACTGAGAATATCGAACCGGACACCTGCATCATCGCCTGTGCCGCGCCTTCCGAATACGCACAGCTGATCTATGATATCGCGCGGCAGCATGACTTTCCGGTGACTTTCGGAACAGGCGTCCCGATCACCAACGCCCGCCCGGCGGAACTGCTCAGACTGGTCATGGCCTGGGACGAACCGGGACTGCATGGTGTAGACGCGCTGAGAGCCATACTCAAGAGCGTATCCTTTGACAGGAAAGCTCTTGATGAGACACTCGGCGTCCAGACATATATGAGCGGTGGGGAAGAAAAAGAAGCGCATTGCTATCACTACCTGGATGATCTGGCGAACATGGCGGGCAGGCTTCAGCTGTCTTTCGATCCGGTCACAAACAAAGAAAAGGTTGAAGCATACAGCAAAGTCGAGCGCGCCAGCATCGCAGAACAGAAGAAAAAAGGCGGATCAGCAGAACGCAGGGCGCTGCGCAAGGAGCGGATTCTGAACTGGCTCCCTGCATTTTCGGATGCACTGTCTTCCGGCATGGCAGAGTTTTTTGAAAAATACGCCTTTGTAAGGCCCGCGCCGGATTATGAACGTGGACTCGATTTCGCAGCCAAAGCGGCGATCACAGAGAATCTGAGAGCGTATTCCGATCATCTGGATGCCGGCAGTACGGAAGGAATCTGCAAAAGCATTCTGAAGCGGATGGTCTGCCCACGGGGAAGCGACGGCGGCTCCGTGCACGTTACAGATATCAAAGGCGCAATGATGGCTTTGCGTGAAAATCTGTTTGTATGCGGTCTGTCAGCAAGCAATTACCCTGGAAGACCGGTCGAGAATCATTTGGTGCTCGACAGCGATTTCGCGCAGTTTGGGGAAGAAGGGAAGAAATACCAGTCTGCAAAGATCGTCCGGCAGAGGATAGAAGATTTTAACGCGCTGATGAAACTGGCGGAATCATGCGGATCAAACATCAGATTATCCTACAGCGGGTTCAACATTGCGGAACTGAAAAAAGCAAATCCGTCCTCCGTTATTTTTGATCAAGCAGAAAAGGCGGACGGCACAGCCGGTTATTTCGACAGTTCCATCCAGAAATTCCGGTACGCTGGCAGAGCATATAAGGATCAGAAGGTGATCGATTTCAAGGAAGCCGCAGTGAAGGATTTCTTTGAAAATGTCGATGAGAAAGAGCTGCTTGAACGTTATTGGGCCGCAACGGACATTGAGGATTATCTGAATTGCCCGAGACAGTTCTGCTTCGATAAGGTCTTCGGAATCAGCGTGGAGGAGGAAGACGACCCGTTGAAACTCATGGAGAATTACGCAACCGGTAATCTGACGCACGATCTGATGGAAAGACTTGCGGACGCAGGAACGGTGTCTGTTACGAAGGAGCAGTTTTTAAAATGGTCAGAGGCTGCGTTCGATGATTTCTTCCTTGGGCGGATCCCGGTCAGCAAAGAAGCAATGGAGGACGAGAAAGAGCGCTTCCTGGAGATGATGGAGAACACTTACGAGTGGGAGCAGAGATTGGCTGCGGACAGAGACGTGCTGTCCGCTGAGGACGAAATCAAGTTTGAACATCCGTCAGGAATGCGGGTGAAGGGGTATCCGGACCGCGTGGAGAAGATGAAAGCGGACGGGAAATACGTCATCAAGGATTTCAAAACAAAGTCATCATTCGGGCACAAGGCGGATGATTTTAAGACATGCATACAGGTCATCGTATATGCATGGATCTATAAACAACATCTGATCGAGCAGGGAATCAGCAATCCCGACTTGGCCGCGGAGTACATGTATCTCCGGCAGGGAGAGATGATTCCATGCAGATATGACGAGAGAATGGAAGAAAAACTTGCGGAACTCCTGGCCAAAATGAAAGATTCGATCCTGAATCACAAGTTCGAAAGAGGAACGAAGAAGAAAATACCCGACAAGGAAGTATGCGCATTCTGCAATTATCAGGAATTATGCGTACAGTGGCCGACGGAAGAAGACAGCGCGGAGGGCAAAAATAATGAGTAGTATACATATAAATGATGACAAGGCCCGTGAGATGATCAAGGAAGCAATAGACCGCAATCTGTTTGTCGAGGCCGGCGCCGGCTCCGGCAAGACGACCATGCTGGTGGAACGGATGGTTTCGATGGTCAAAGCGGGAAAAGATATCAGCAGGATCTGCGCGATCACCTTCACAAAGGCTGCGGCAAACGAGTTTTATGAGCGGTTCAGGGACCGGCTCGATGAAGAAGCCAAGAACGGAGACGAACAGGCGGCGAAAGCACTGAAGGACATCGATCTGTGTTTTATGGGGACAATCGATGCGTTTTGCCATATGGTGCTTTCCGAGCATCCTGTTACAGCTGGAATTCCCGTCGGATCGACTGTTGCTGCAGAAGGCGAGAGACTGTTGGAATACAGGAACTTTTATATCAAAGCGATCAGAGGAGATTTCGGTGAGGAACTGAAGATACAGGCTGCGAGGCTTGCCAGGTATTATTACAAGTCTGAAGAACTATTCGCGTACACGATGAAGGAACTTCAGGTGATGAGGAACAGCGAGTTCTGCTATGTTCCGCCGATGAAGGCTCGTATCGATGACGCGTTGGCTTCAGAGAAGGGAGAACTGCTGCGCATCCTTCAGCATCTGTTCGACAATCAAGGGGCCGCGGAATATCATGGGTCAAGACCGGCTAAAAGGGAAGAAACGTGGGCGGATCTGTCAACTGCAATCAGTAGACTGTCCGGCGACTGGGAGCATGATCTGGGTAGAATCTCCAAGCTGATCGGGGATAAGTGCAACGAAAAAAAAGGCTTGCGAATCAATCCGCAGTTCTATGAAAACATGTCAAAAGCGCCGGGTATGAATATGGATTTCTTTACTCCGAATCACACCCAAAAGGGGATAACCTGGTGGAACCTCACCGACAACGGGCTGCTTCAGAGGATCAATGACCATAAGTATTCCGTCCTGATGGAATTCGCGGAGAAGACAAAAGACCTGATCGCAGAGGACCTAAGGAAGAGGGGAAAACTGAGTTATTTCGACAATCTGTTCTATCTGAGGAACATCCTGAAAAAAGACGCGGCAGGGGACGGGAAACTGATCAGGCATATTTATGAACGTCACAGTTACTTCCTGATCGATGAGTTCCAGGACACCAACCCCATCCAGGCTGAGATCTTCTTTTACCTGACTGCGGAAAAGCCTGTAGAGAATTGGCGTGCTTGCATACCGAAACCGGGCTCTCTCTTCATCGTCGGCGATCCGAAGCAGTCGATCTACAGATTCAGAGGAGCCGACGTAGAGTCTTATCTGAGTGTGAAGAACCTGTTCGCTGCAGGAGCCGGAGAGGTGGTGGAACTGACCAGAAACCACAGATCCACAGATGAACTGTGCGAATGGTTCAACAAGGTCTTTCAGAAACTCCTTCCGAAGGAAACGAAGATGCAGAGCAAATTCAGTCCGATCCCACTGAAGGGAGAATCCTACGGCGCGAACTTAAACGGCGCATTTACATACAAACAGGGAAAGATACCGCAGATTACTGTTGTAAGTATTATTCAGAGAATGGCTGACGATCCCGGGATCACGATCCAGACAAAGGATAAAGAGGGCAACATAGTCATACGTCCACTCAACTACGGGGATTTCATGCTGATCACATTCAGTAAGCCCGAACTATCGAAGTATATCGAGTTATTCAAACAGGCAGGGATCCCATTTAAAGTCGAGGGGAATACATTGTTCGGAGAGTGTGAACTGCTGTATGCTCTGAGTGCGATCTTCAGCGCTGTGGCTGACCCTTACGACGGCGCTGCGCGGTTCGCTGCAATCAATCTCACCGGCTGCGATATAGATGAAGAGACACTGGATATGTATGCTGCTAAGGCGAAGGGTATGTCTCCATCGGCAGTTTTTTCCTTCCTGCTGGATGAACCGTGGCGGCAGAACGTCAGCTCAGAGTATATGGAATACGCGTATTACGCCTTGGAACTGCTGAGAGCGAAGGAACTGGACGGAACGGTCGATTCCCTCGTCTCCGCGGCAGCGTATATCAAGAGCCTCGCAAACGATGATGAAGATATTGAACGATGCCTGCAGTTCGACACAGAAATGCCGGCAGTGCACCTGGCGAACCTGCACAAGGTGAAAGGTCTGGAGAAGCCGGTCGTGATCCTTGCCCCGCAATCTGCGAAAGAAAAAACAGCCTCCCAATGTGTCGACTATGAGACGTCTCCGCCGCGGAGTTATCTGTTCCAAATCAAAAGGCAGTTTATGGTTCTGGCCGGCACAAGCGATTTTTCCGAGATCGCAGCCAAAGAAGAGGAACGACTGGAAGAGGAAACAATCAGACAGCTTTATGTCGCAGCGACAAGAGCAGCCAACGCGCTGGTCATGCCGAAGGAGGAAGCCGACGCGTCAGAGGGCTTTTGGAGCAGACTTGCTGTTCACGCAGGCAGCAATGATATCGATACGTTCCTGGAGGAACATCATTCAAAAGCAGAAACCGGGGATGATGATCCGCACGAAAACATTAAGGACCTGTATGAAATGCGCGGGCAGGACGGCGGTATTTCAACGGAACAGCCAAAAAACAAAACATATGAAAAGCAAACGCCTAGTACATTAAAAAGGGCAAAGTCCGACAAGGAACGGGAGAATAGAGAGAACCCGGAGGCCGGAGACGGGACTGCACCGGAACCTTCGGCAGCTCCAGCAGAAACCCCTGAAGGAAGCAGAATCAACAAAGGCAGAGCAGATGTCATGGGCACGTTGGTCCATGAGTACATGCGGCGGACTGTGGAATCCGGCGGTTCTTCCGATGACAGCGAAGTGATCCGCGCATTGATTGCTGAGTTTCAGAATAAACTCAGCGAAGGCGTGAAATACGAAGAAATACTGAGTGCTGTCGTCGGGACGATCCGCGGCGGAGGATATCAGGAACAGGAACCGGGCATCCCTGTTGACGTTCTGACGGAACTCCGGTCCGCAGACGAAGTGCACTGCGAACTGCCATTCTGCTATTTGGAGGAAGCCTCCGAAACGGACGCGGTTCCTACACTCTGGAACGGTGTAATCGATGTCGCCTACAAAAAAGACGGCAAATGGCACATCCTTGATTACAAAACCAACTACGAGAATGATAATCTGGGTGAAGTGTATCAGGAACAGTTGAACCAATATGTGCAGGCATTCAAGGCAATCACCGGCGAGGACGCTGACGCGAAGATTTACTCGATTCCGATATAGACAGGAACAGAAGCGAAGCATATAGTATTAGTGAAAAGTAAAAGGTAATAGAATAACTTAATTTTTGAGGTGACACATGAAGAAAATACTAGTTTTAGGCGTAGGCGCGCAGGGAAGCACTGCGGCCAGAAAACTTGACGCAGAGCCGGAAGTTGGCGAGATCATCTGCGCGGATTACGATCAGCAGGCGGTGGACAGCATCGTCGGGCAGCTGACAAAGGCGAAAGGGGCGTTTGTGGACGCACACGATCTGGACAGCATCGTAAAGGCTGCCGAAGGCGTGGATCTGATTTTGAACGGGCTGCCTTTGGAATGTACGCAGAACGTGCTGGATGCGGCGCTTATCGTGAAAGCCAATTACCAGGACTACGCCGGTACGATTGCCTTGGGCGGCATGTGGGCAGAGAGCGAGCTCGGCAAGAAAGCCATCGCGGCAGGAGACGAGCCGGAATTCGAAGACCCCGAGACGCTGAATTGGTACCGGAGCATCCGGGCTATGTTCGAACTGTACGGACCGAAGTTTGAGGAGATCGGCAAACTGGCTATCTTCGGAACCGGTTCGGCGCCGGGTCTGATCTGCGCGGCGACAAAGTACGCCATGCGGTATCTGGACAAGTGTGACACCATCTACAACTTCGTCTGGGAGGGTGCTATCGCCAAACGCTTCCAGCCGTTCTGGTGGTCGCCGGTCACAGCGCTGACGGACATGAGCGAAATGGCCCTTGCCTTTGAAGGAGGCAAGCTGATCAACACGCCGGCTTTCGGCAGACCGATCACCCGGCAGTACCCGTACATGGATAGACGGATCACATTCCGGGAGCACTGCCACGATGAGCCTTTGCAGTACAGCTTCAATGCAGACACCCACTTCAAAGGCTGCAAGAACGCGTATTTCAAATATGCGGGTGCGGGTATGGATTTCGCAGGCCCGCTGTATGAAGCGGGACTCCTCAGTCATGAGGAGGAAGATTTCAACGGCCAGAAGATCGTTCCGTTCGACTTCATCCTGAGCCATCTGCCGCATGCGCCGAAATACGAAGAGGAAATCAAGTCCTTCGTTGACGAAGGCATGGCTCTCGACTCCGGCTGCATGGTCATCGAAGCCTACGGCCGCAAAGACGACGAAGGCGTGCTGGCGGAGGTCCACGTTATGGCTCCGGGATTCGTCGAATCCTTCGAACGCGCGAAGATGACCGGCGAGATGTATCTGACCGGGCAGGGCGGCTACCTGTTTACAAAGCTCTTCCTCAACGACATGTTCGAAGGCCAGAGCGGTTTTATTTCATCGGACATGCTAACCGACGAGCAGGTTGACGAATACTTCAAGTACGCTGCGGAACTCGGCATCACCCTGGAGACAAAGATCAAGAAGACCTGGGAGATCATGGAGTAAGACAAGAAGGCCGGAATGCTTTTGCATGACAACAA
This sequence comes from Candidatus Allocopromorpha sp., assembly GCA_045114655.1. Lineage (GTDB taxonomy): Bacteria > Bacillota > Clostridia > Peptostreptococcales > Anaerovoracaceae > Lentihominibacter. The sequence goes on from JBGUKV010000042.1 coordinate 10,978, forward strand.
TTAAAGTTGACGTACGCAATCGCGTACGTTATACTTTTGCCAGGAGGAAACAGGGTGGAGATCCTGATAACGAACAATGGCAAAAACAATCAATATTACAACGGCGCGAAAAGAAATATATAATATCGCCAAAGAAGTGAACGAATGCCATGAAGAGGTCTTCGTTTACAATGCGACCAATGGGAACAACATGGTGATTATTTCGGAAGAAGACTGGAAAGCGATCCAGGAAACCATGTATCTGAATTCTGTGCCCGGCATGGCTGACAGCATACTGGAAGCTGCAGAAGAGCCTTTGGACGAGGGCGTTGTCTATGACGAAAGCGAGCCGTGGTGATGTACAGGGTCGTATTAAGCAGACAGGCTGCGAAGGACAGAACCAGTTTGAAAGCGGCGAAACTGGAGGATAAAGCACGAGCGCTCCTTCGTCTGCTGAGCGAGGACCCGCATCGTGATCCTCCTCCATTCGAAGCGCTGAAGGGAAACCTCAAGGGGTATTACTCCAGACGCATCAACTACAAACATCGATTGGTATACGAGGTGCTGGAAGAACAGAAGACGGTTCACGTACTTCGTATGTGGACGCATTACGAAAGATGAGGTGAACGAGGGAGCATCATGGATAAATGTATCATTATCCCGGATTCGTTTAAGGGAACGATGACGTCGCCGGAGGTCTGCAGTATCATGAATGCTGCTGTCAAACGGCGGTTTCCGGGTTGTCAGGTGATAACGATTCCCATTGCCGACGGCGGCGAGGGAACGGTGGATTGTTTCCTGAAAGCAAAAGCCGGAGAAAAAGTGACACTCACAGTGCAGGACGCATACGGCGGACCGATCACCGGATTCTACGGACGCTTTGGCGACACGGCGGTGGTCGAAATGGCGGCAGTCGCAGGCATGGTCAGCAATATCCGGCGGGATACGCTGGCAGCTTCGACCTACGGCGTCGGACAGCTGATCGCGCACGCTATTGGAAGCGGGGCGAAGACGATCCTCCTGGGCCTGGGCGGAAGCTGCACCTCAGACGCTGGCTGCGGGATGGCAGCCGCGCTGGGCATGCGGTTTTTCGACGCCGCCAGCAGAGAATTCGTTCCGACAGGCGGAACGCTGGATCAGGTCGCAAAAGCAGACAGGACAGAGAGTGATCATAGGCTGTCAGGCATCCGAATCTGCTGCATGTGCGATACGAATAAGGTCATGTACGGACCGGACGGTGCTGCTTACGTTTATGCGCCGCAGAAGGGGGCCAGCCCGGAGGAAGTCGAGATCCTTGACGGGAATCTCAGGAAGTTCGCTGCATTCATAAGAGACGAACTTGGGATCGATGTCTCGATGATCCCGGGCGGCGGTGCGGCCGGCGCCATGGGCGCAGGCGCAGTTGCCTTTATGGGCGCGGAGCTCAAACCGGGCATCGGCTATATTATGGACATGGTCGGATTCGACGAGCAGCTGCAGGGGACAGACTATGTCTTTACCGGCGAGGGCAGCTTCGATGCGCAGAGCCTGAGCGGAAAGGCTGTCTGCGGCGTTGCGGAGCGAGCGGCGGCGCAGCATGTTCCGGTCATCGTCATTGCCGGCAGAAATAAAAGCGGCAGAAGCGTGCTCCCGGAGCACGGTATCGCGGCCATATATGAGACCGCGCGTACGGATGATTTTGCAGTCATTCAGAAAACCTGCCGGGAAGATCTCGCGTCCACGATGGACACAGTGCTTGCGAAGATAGCCCTTGCGCCGATGGTTGATAGGGATATACAATAATTATCAAAGAACAAACGGAGGGAGACTAGAGAAATGAAGAGAATAGCGTTAATCATGATGATCGTTGCTGCTTTTGCATTTGCGCTTGCAGGATGCAGCGGAACAGAGTCCGGGCAGACGGAAGACAACACGGCAGCGACAGAGGCAGAAACAGAAGCAGAAGCAACGACAGAAGCTGCACAGGAAGAAACGACGGCAGCAGAGGAACCTACCGGAACACAGACCATCACGATGGGCAACGTGGAAATGGATATCCCGGCAGCTTGGGTCTATGATGCAGAAGACGGAGCCGAGATGACGCACATCTACCGGACTGCGGACGGGAGCGTGGAGTTCCAGATCCAGGCCATGCAGACCGGAGACGATGTGACGGAGCAGACCCTTGGCGAAATGACACAGCAGTGCGCCGACGAGTGGGGTTACGGTGACATCGGCTACTATGATACGACTCTGGGCGGAGGATCCATCGAAGGCAAGATCATCCCGGTCGATTCGAGCCAACATCCGGACGGCAAGTTCCAGCGCATCTACACCCTCGGCAAAGACAAGACATTCGTCTCGATTTCATTCGAGCAGGAGGGCGAAGACACCACGGATATGAACAAGGCAGTGGATAGTGTGCACTGGTTGAACTAAAAGGGTGTCTAACGGCGAAATTATTCCTTGCATTTGACCTGCTTGCGTGATACTATATGTAAGCGTGATTTTTACCTGCGGATCGGACGTGCGACACTCCGGCGGCGGCTTATCTGCAGGCGTATTGAGAAATAAGGAGGAAAAACAATGATCACTACAGAAAAGAAAGCAGAAATCATCAAAGAGTACCAGCTCAAAGAAGGCGACACAGGATCCCCTGAGGTTCAGGTAGCTATCCTGACTTACAGAATCAACGACCTGAATGAGCATCTGAAGAAGCATCACAAGGATCACCACTCCAGAAGAGGCCTGCTGAAGATGGTTGGACAGAGAAGAAACCTGCTCAACTACCTGAAGGAGACAGACCTGGAGAGATACAGAACACTCATCAAGAGACTGGGACTCAGAAAGTAACATGGTCATTAATTGGCGGGGCTGATTATCACCCCCGCCTTTTATCGTTTATTAGCGGCCGTTTTTATGGCGTGGGCAGCGTTGCTTTTGCTGCAAAATCAAAAGCCATCGTGACGGCACATCAGCTGTCTGACAACCGTACAAGTCAGGCGGCATGGAAGGAAATTTACAGGAGGTAGTTGTAAATTATGAAGTACGAAGATTACAAAACATTCAGAACAGCCATCGGAGGAAAACTGCTGGAGGTCGAGATCGGCAAGGTCTGCGAACTGGCAAATGGACAGGCTTGGGTCAAGTACGGCGACACCGTCGTCAATGTAACAGCCTGCGCATCCAAGGAGCCCAGACCGGACATCGATTTCTTCCCGCTCTCATGCGACTATGAAGAGAAGATGTACGCCGCAGGCAAGATCCCGGGCGGATTCATCAAGAGAGAAGGCAGACCGAGCGAAAGAGCGACCCTGTGCTCCAGACTGATGGACAGACCGCTCAGACCGCTTTTCCCGAAGGGATTCTACAATGACGTGCAGGTCGTCGCGACCGTTCTGTGCGTAGACAACGATGCACCGAGCGAAATCGCAGCCATGATCGGTTCATCCATCGCACTGTCCATTTCAGACATTCCGTGGGAAGGCCCGACAGGTTCCGTCGTTGTCGGCATGGTGGACGGTCAGTTCATCATCAACCCGTCAGAAGCACAGAGAGCCGAAAGCTGCATGCACATGACCGTTTCCGGTACAAAGGAAGCGATCATGATGGTAGAAGCAGGTGCGCAGGAAGTTCCTGAGAACGTCATGCTCGACGCGATCATGTTCGCGCACGAAGAGATCAAGAAGATCGTTGAGTTCATCGAGCAGATCGTTGCGGAAGTCGGCAAACCGAAGATGGACATCGAACTGTATAAGGTACCGGAAGAGATCGATCAGGCCGTTCGTGATTTTGCAGAAGGCAAGATGAGAGAAGCGATCCAGACTGTCGATAAGCTTGAGCGTCAGGACAACATGGATGCGGTCGAAGCGGAAGCCAAAGAGCATTTCGAAGAGATCTATCCGGACAACGCTAAGGATATCAACTCTGTTCTCTATAACATCACCAAAGAGCAGGTCAGAAGAATGATCCTCGACGAGGGCATCCGTCCTGACAACCGGAAGCTCGATGAGATCAGACCGCTGTGGATCGACCACGGCGTACTGCCGAGAACACACGGATCCGGTCTCTTCAAGAGAGGACAGACACAGGTGCTCTCCATCTGCACACTGGGACTGCTCAGCGAGAAGCAGACCATCGACGGCATCACCGAGCAGACAGAGAAGAGATATATGCATCACTACAACTTCCCGCCTTACTCCGTAGGAGAAGCCGGAAGAATGAGAAGCCCGGGCAGAAGAGAAATCGGACACGGCGCGCTGGCAGAAAGAGCGCTCATTCCGGTACTGCCGAGTGAAGAGGAATTCCCGTACGCCATCAGAGTGGTCTCGGAAGTTCTTTCCTCCAACGGCTCCACATCCATGGGTTCCACATGCGGATCCTGCCTGGCTCTGATGGACGCCGGCGTTCCGATCAAGGCTCCTGTGGCAGGTATCGCCATGGGTCTCATTGAAAGAGTAGAAGAAGACGGCACATCGAAGATGGCTATCCTCTCCGACATCCAGGGCATGGAAGACTTCCTGGGCGACATGGACTTCAAGGTCACAGGTACCGCCAAGGGCGTAACTGCCATCCAGATGGACATCAAGGTCCACGGCCTCTCCCGTGAGATCCTCGAGAAGGCTCTCGGACAGGCAAGAGAAGGCAGAATGCACATCATGTCCGCTATGCTCGAAGATATTCCGCAGCCGAACGCAGAGCTGTCACCGTATGCACCGCGCATCATCACAATGCAGGTTGAGACAGACCAGATCAGAACGATCATCGGCAAGGGCGGCGAAACGATCAACGGTATCATCGACAGGACAGGCGTCAAGATCGACATCAACGACGACGGTATGGTATTCATTGCTTCACCGGACGGCGAAAGCCTCGAAGCAGCAAAGAAGGAAATCGAGCTTCTCGTCAAGGATCCGGAACCGGGCGAGATCTATGAAGGCAAAGTCACCCGCATCATGAACTTCGGTGCTTTTGTTGAGATTCTGCCGGGCAAGGAAGGCCTGATCCACATCAGCAAGATCGCCAAGGAGCGCATCGACAAGGTCGAGGACGTTCTCAACGTAGGCGACGAGGTCAGAGTAAAGGTCATCGAGATCGACTCACAGGGAAGAATCAACCTTTCCAGAAAGGACCTGCTGTAAGCTTTTCAGGCAAAGGCAACCTAAATCATCAATACGAAGCAGCCGGCTCACCGCCGGCTGTTTTTGTACGCCGAGAAGCCTGC
>JBGUKV010000043.1:0-6636 GCA_045114655.1 Candidatus Allocopromorpha sp.
CACCTATTAGGAAGAGATGTTTGTGATCGTCACATATGATATTGGCGTTAAACGCGTTTCAAAAGTCATGAAAATCTGCCGCAAGTACCTGACCCACGTCCAGAAATCTGTTTTCGAAGGAGTCATAACGGAAGCCAAACTTGGGAAACTGAAGAGGGAGTTGATGAACAGGATCGAGCATGACGAGGATCAGATCTGCATTTATGAATTCGACTCGCTGCGGTACAGCCGGAAGGAAGTGATCGGAGCATATCCGGAACAGGACAATATCCTTTAAGCTGTTATTCCCCGTGTATGATGGCTGGAGCATAGTCGTCTTCAAAGACTCGACGGGACTGGTTATATGGTTTATAATAAGGATGCAGGTTCAAAAAGTCCGTCGGCTCCCTGCATTGCCAGAACCCTTGGTACAGCTGCGTTTACGGAATGCACCGGATGCCGGAAACAAAGATTTCAGCACAAAAGAGCCCGTTTTCAGGGCAAAAAGTCCGTCGACCCCGGAGCCTGCGATACCGCAAAAGCCAAAAAACAGCGCAAACCGTTGGTATATAAGGGTGCAAAGGCATTTGGCCAATATAATAGGTCGACAGACTTTTTGGCATAATAATAGGGGAAAAGACAAGCCGCCGGGAATCAGTAGTCGCTACAACCGTTGATAATACTGTTGTAAGAACCGTACCTATGAGGAATCGACACGTCGACGGCCCGCTCAGGTCGCCGGAGTGTCGACAGTGTAAGAACCGTACCTATGAGGAATCGACACCGGATCTGCTTCGTAAAGCGTTTTTGTCCAACGTCGTAAGAACCGTACCTATGAGGAATCGACACAGTCATCATAGGTTTCTATGAATATCTTGTGTTCTTGTAAGAACCGTACCTATGAGGAATCGACACATGATTGTTGGGCTGATATCGTTGTATGCTCGAGCTCGTAAGAACCGTACCTATGAGGAATCGACACCATTGTTAGTCCTCCTTATACTTCTTGAGTGTCTGTAAGAACCGTACCTATGAGGAATCGACACATACACCGCTAAGATAGTGATAACGAATCTGATAACCTTTTTCCTGTAAGAACCGTACCTATGAGGAATCGACACGAGATCGCAGCGGCCTTTTGGATTGTCAGGGTCGTTACGTAAGAACCGTACCTATGAGGAATCGACACGAACTCAGCAGCGGTACCGTCGAAGTCTATGAATGTAAGAACCGTACCTATGAGGAATCGACACAGTAAAGCCATCGCAATCTGCGAAAGCGGAGCCAATGCAATGTTGTAAGAACCGTATCTATGAGGAATCGACACTTCTTTTATAATTCTTCTGTTAGCCATTTTATTCTCCTGTAAGAACCGTACCTATGAGGAATCGACACACTGCTCCGTAGAACAGCCCATCGCTGCTTTCTCCGGTAAGAACCGTACCTACAAGGAACCGACACGCCCGGCAGGGACGTGTCGAATGATCTGCATCTTTAGGGATACCACTCAACGAATGACAAAAAGCATCAGGCACATTCGCTGATCATAACGAGTACCTGATGCTTTTGCATAAGGAGAAAAAATGAAGCCCGCGAGGGACGTTGCTATTATGTGCTGTTACTGGAGTGCGGGCTCCCGGCGTGATTCAATGAGCGCAACGCTGTTCTTCAGTTTCACATACTTGTATATGGATACTGGCGCGGCAGCCCATCCGGCATAAGCGCTGATCGACAGTTTTTTCATGATAATATTACTTCGGAATCCCAATCCTCCTATTTGATCTCCGGGTGTAGTATTGTTTCCTTATACTTGACCACTATAGGAGGCGGGAAAAGAAGAATTAACAGTTTTGAGAAAAAATGCAGTTTGCATAACAGGAATGACGGAATAGACAATCGAATCGATGTAATTAGGTCAGTTCCGGCATTTTTTTATTGAAACTGTTAATTCCTTTTCTTCATCTTACTATTGATAATTGACGGCGGTGAGAGCAACCGCGAACAGTGGAAAAAACTTAGGAGGATTAGAAAGATGAAGAAGAATACAACAAAGAAGATCGTTATCGCATGTATCGCAGTTATTCTGTCCATGACCCTTGCCGGTTGCGGCAACTCGCCGAAGTCAGCGAAGATAATCGGCAACTGGTACGTGGTCTGTGAGACACCCGAATCATCATGGGACAACATTACGTTCAACAGCAAATCTGAATTCTATAGTGATGGGCTCACTGGGAATTATACCCGCCAAGGACAGAGTCTGTGTCTGCAGTATCCGCTTGTCGGTGCCAGAAACCTGACAATTGATGAATATGATGGCAACATCGTTTTAGTTGATGACCAGACAGGAAAAGTATGGGCAAGCGATCCGGAGATTGCCTATGAGTTTTACGAGGCTCTGGTGACACAGAAGCAATAACGGCAATCGTCAATCGAAAAAGACATCATTGGAGTAAAGTGACCCGGAGCCATTTGCCGTATAGCCAAAATAGTCAGTAAGAACCGAAAACACCCCTCCGGGGTGTTTTCCACATTATACATATTTCACTGTTCGTTTCGATCAACGAGTATAACTTTTCCTTTAACCCAAATTGGTTAAACAAACTACATACCGACCGAGTCCGGCAACAATTGCCTCATCACATTGCTCTTAACGAGATCAGCCCCATATGTTAGAATAATGATAGCAAAGTTTCAGGCAAACTGTCAATACCAATTTTTGGCACAAGGAGATACAGAAAGTGACAGGCAGAAAACGGAGAAAATACTGTATATACACTTTGGACGCCAACAGGATGGCGGATATGTACCGGGCGCAGGACGGATGCTTCGACCTGAACGCGGCGTACATCAGATCGGCCATCGTGCTGGCGGATGACAATATGTATTCGGACTCGGCGCTCTTTGACCAGGTCCTGTTTGCCCTCGACGGCATCATGGACAGGGAGGCGCAGAGCCGGGATGTGACATCGCATCTGGTCTATCTCTTATTCGAGAACGGGATCCGGGACGAAGCAAAAGCAAATGCGCTCTTTGACGACGGATTCAAAATCAGATTCGAGGGTCAGGAAGAAATGCGGAGCTTTTGCTCCTTCGATAAGAGCGCCAGCATGTCGCGGGAGAACACGATTTCCTTTATCGACGAAGCGATCTTCGACGAGGTCGACAGAAGGATCGCCCTGGATATTGATTTCACGAGTATCCCGCTCACGCCGAGCAAGTACTACGCGTACCGGGGGCTGTACATGACAGAGGGGATCCCGGTAACGGTGCCGGAACTGCGCTTGGACGAAGAGACAGTCCTTGTGCTGCCGGATAAATGGTTCAGGCTCGAGAATGTCAGCCAGATCAAGGCGGATCTTTCGAAGCTGGAGGAAACCGGCAAAATCGAAATCGGCGAGGAGAGCACCCGGCCAAAGACTGGGAAACTCAGCGTCACGCCCTATGACGGCGAAGGCTTCGTCGCCCCTGCGTACGCGGACCTGATCCGGTCGGCGCTCTTTTACCCTAAGGATACGAAGCCGACATCTTTTCAGATCAGGATGCCTTTCACCAAAGGCATGCTGCACGAGGTCGATTTCAAAGCCTTTCTTGCCAGGGAGTTCGATCTGTCCGAGGAGGAAGCAGGCGAGCTGGGAATCGAAGACTACTTCGGGATCACGCGAAGCCTCAAAGATGTTGAGGTCGTGCTGAACGCGAGCATGTTCAAGTGCGGTAAGTGGCTCAAAAATTACGATCCGGCATGGGATGATGACGGCGACCCGCTGAAGTACTATTTCGACAAGGTGTGGAAATACGACCACTGCCTGTACGTCGTCAACACCAATGCCAGCATCCGTGACACAGGCAAAATCAATTTCAACTACCAGTTCCTCAACACCCTGGACATCGACCGTGACGCATTCGATAGTCTGATCGGCAAATACAACGATGACATACAGGCGATGAGAAAGGATGCGGAGGCAGCGCGCTGCGAACTGCTGGGCAGCGATCTGCTGGTTGAGGGCGATCCGGAGGATATCGACAGGAACAGCCTGCGGGAAATGTCACCGTGGGAATATGCCGTGTCTGTGAACCTTGCGTTCATGAACGATAAGAAGACAAAAGACGAACTGAAGAAACTGGAGGACAGCCGCATCGCCAATATTATTCTGGGCAGAATCACGGTCGACGGTCTGATGCGGTACCTGTCCGGGGATCTGCTCGCCATGCTCATCGATATCGCGAAAGGCTGCGGATTCAAAGGCACCAAATCGATCAAGCGCCTGCAGGGCGAGACGCTGCACGCCAGCAAATTCTACATCCCCAACATCAAACAGCACGGCATCGAGAAGGGCAACTTCTACGGCGTGCTGCGGAGCCCGCATCTTTCCAGAAACGAGCAGTGCGCGCTCCGTCCCTATACGAGCAGGATATACAACCGCTATTTCAAACATCTGGACGGCGTGATCATGGTGTCGAATCTTTCGACGGCACCGGCGGCTCTGGCCGGCGCGGACTTCGACGGGGACCTGGTCAAGATCGTTCAGGACGAGACCATCAACGACGCGATCCTCCGGGGCGTTTTCGAGATCGCCCCGGCGAAAGAGTCCGACGATCCGGGCTATAAGCGCTACAGAAGGAAACTGCCGATCGCAGTCATCAATGCGCCGGCGGGAGCATCCGATATCAAAGTCGGACGCCATATCTCCATAGAACATGCAAAAGCATCCTTTTCCAGCAGGGTCGGCATGATCTCCAACCTTGCCATTACCATCGGCGAGCTGGAATACAGCGGCGCGAAGATCCCGGCGGGGACGACGGCCCTGTGTACGATCGCCACAGGACATGAACTGGATGCCGTGAAGACGGGCGTGCGCCCGGACCTGACCTATCTTCAGAAAATCATCGAAGAAGGGCAGACCGGACTGCACTTCATCGACATACTCAAGCAGTACAGGGCGTTTGTCAGTGAGAATCCAAAAAGGGCGATCTACGGCACCATAGAGGGCGACGAGTATCGCGCGTCCTATAAAACCAAAACAAAAGAAGGCGGGGAAGAGAGCATTCCTGTTTTTGCAGTTAAAGGCGGTGCTGAGGCGAACATCGAACGGCTGCCCGCGCTGTTTGTGGAGGCTCTCGTCAGGAAAAGAGCCACCCGCAATATGGGCTTCAAAGGCCTTCCGGCAATGCAGTTCCTGTTCGAAAACGACAAAGACTGGAAGGCGAAAGCGCGGGACGACGAGCGGGCGACGGAACTGTTTGCCATCATCAAAGAGTACAGAAAAAAACGTTCCGAAAGATTCACTGCGGCCGGCAAAATGCAAAACCAGGACGCGCAGCTGGGAACGATCTCAGGATGCATCCACACGCTGCTCTCAATGGAGTATAACATGGAGTCAGACCGGCTCTTCCACACAGGTACGGAAGTGCGGGAACTCTTTGACAAGGCGTCGAATGAGCTGTCCCTGTGTTTCGAAAAGCCCGATGAAGTCGGTGACGCGCTCGCGAGCATGCGGAATCTTCAGTGGCAGTTCGTGCCGACCTATGAGGCGCGGCAGGAAGTGCTGGCGCAGATCCTGGACACTTCCAAATTGTCGGAGGAAGTGCGGGAACTGCTGTGCGACACCTACGACAACGGATACCAGCTCCTGAACTTTTTCCTGCAGTATGTCCAGGTCTTCAAGAAGAAGGAGGAGGCGCGGCAGGAACTTGGAGAAAGCGGGAATGCACGGAAGCGGAGTTACGCCGATGAGGAATATCTCGAGAAAGTGCTGGAACTCTTCGGGGGAGACGTGGAGCGCGCCATCGAATGTACAGCAGCGCTGGATGATACACGCACCTTCCTGTGGAACATCTTCGACACGGAAGATATGGCGAAGGTCATTGACGACGGAATCATAAGGAGGCAGATCAATGCTGAATGAGATCATAGAAGCGAGAGGATACCTGTTTGATCCTGCCGGCGGAAGCTGCGAATACCAAAGCCTGAACGCGAAACTGTTCTGCGGCAAGAAGGGTGATCTGAACGGACTGGACCGCGCCATGACGATGGTCGCCAGGTATTTCCTGTTTGAAGACGGCGCTGAAGGGGAGCAGGCGATCGCGCGCGCAGGCGCGGCGCTCAGAATGTGGTGCGGCCTGATGCCGGCTAAACCGGAAGGATCCTGGGAGGAAGAACGTCTCTATCTGCTGGCTGCGTATCCGTGGATCGAGCAGTGGCTGCCGGATCTGCTGCGGAGGGAGTGCGCTTCAGAAGACGGCCCGAACAACGACATCGTCCAGAGGACGCTGGAGAAACTGGAAAACAGGCGCGGCCCATTCGCCTACTCAGCGTTCACGCAGGCAAACGAAAATAACAACTTCAAACTGATCAACTACGAGAAGGTGATCGCCAACGCGCTCATCGCCGGAGGCCCGCTGAAGCGGTACTATCTGGTCTGCGGAGATCCGGACTGGTTTTCGAAGATCTGCAAGCAAAGAGGCACCAACAGATACGCCAATCCCATGCCGAAGGACGAGGACAAAGTGCTCAAGCTCCTCTCCGCATACCTGCTGGAGGTAAACCGGAAGAAGAAACGCGCGGAGTCCTTCGGATTTGAACCGATCAGCCTGAACGCTGTCGCGGCGTGGCTCGGCGCGAAGACGAAATTCACAAGCGCGAAATACACCGTGTTCAAT
>JBGUKV010000044.1:0-2277 GCA_045114655.1 Candidatus Allocopromorpha sp.
AACCGCTGTCGATGTTGCTGATGCAGACACCGAGCACAGCACAGTTTGTTGTGATCAGGGGAAGGAAAACACCCAGGGATTTATACAGGCCGACCATGTTTTTCTTCATGAACATCTCGATCAGCTGCACGAGGGAAGCGATGACCAGGATGAAGACGACGGTCTGCAGATATCCGATGCCCTTGCTGTTCAGGAGCTGCTGAATCGGCCATGTAACAGCAGTTGCCAGAACCATGACGAAGGTAACGGCAATGCCCATGCCCGTAGCGCTCTCACTGTCCTTGGAAACACCAAGGAAGGGGCAGATGCCCAGGAACTGCGCAAGGGGGTAGTTGTTGACGAGGACCATGCTGATAATGATGATCACATACTTAGCCATGAATTATGCCACCTCCTTTGAGCAACCGCTGCCGTCGACGCAGTCATCTGCGCTCGCGCAGCCGTCGCATCCGAAGCTGTCCTTGATCTTGGACTTATCTTCAGTGATGTAATGCACAAATGCCATGACGATCGCGTATACGGCGAATCCGCCGGGAACCAGGGTCATGATGCTCATGCCGGGCATAATACGGGAAAGTACCGGGATACCGCACCATGTGCCGGCGCCCAGCAGCTCACGCATGGAGCCCATGACGACCAGAGTAGCGGTGAAGCCGATGCCCATGCCGACGCCGTCCAGCAGGGAATCAAAGACGCTGTTCTTGTTAGCAAACATCTCGGCACGGCCCAGAATGATGCAGTTAACAACGATGAGCGGCAGGTACAGGCCCAGTGATTTATCCAGAGCCGGGGCAAATGCCTTGACGACCAGCTGGACGATCGTAACGAAACCTGCGATAACCGTGATGTAGCACGGAATACGGACGCTGTCCGGAATGATTTTACGAAGAATCGAAATAACGATGTTGGAGCAGATCAAAACCGCTGTAGCGGAAACGCCCATACCGAAGCCGTTGACGACGGAAGTGGATGTTGCGAGCGTCGGGCAGGTACCGAGAACCAGGACGAGAACCGGATTCTCTTTGATCAGTCCATTTGTAAGAATAGAAAGCTTGCTCTTATTTTCCATTACTGTGCACCTCCCATCGCTGCAAACTGGCTCAGGGCAGCAGCCACACCAGAGTGGATAGCCTGTCCGGAAACGGACGCGCCGGAGATAAATGCAAAGGGAGCAGATTCCTTCTTAATATTGTCCGCGCTTGTCAGTTCGGTCATTCCGCCGTACTGTGCGAGGTAATCCGCTTCCATGTTTTTGGTACCGACACCGGGTGTGTCTGCATGCTCTGTGACTTTGACACCGGTGATCACACCCTCGCCGTCCATACCGACCATCATGGTCAGCGCGCCGCCGAAGGATTTTGTTTCGACAGTCATGACATAGCCCGCGCCGTTATCCGCTTTGTAGGCTTCTGTCACCACGGCCTTGCCGTCACTGCTCTCTGCTCCGGTCTCCTCAATCTGAGTGAACGCATCCGCAGCAGGCAGGATCTCAGTTCTGGCTGCGTCAGCGGCCGCCTGATTATTTTTGATAATGATCGGGTTTGCAACCTTGTAAGTAAATGCCAGCGCAAGAGAAACAACGAGGCAGATGCAGCTGAGTACGATTACGGGGGCTGCAAACGAGCTTTTAGAATTTTCCATCACATGCCCTCCTTATGCGTTCTTTTCCGCCGCTGCCTTTTTGCGTTTAGAGATCCCGTAGAACTGGTCCTCAGCGAAGTTGTTGATAAGAGGAGTCATGATGTTCATGAACAGGATCGCGAAGGAAACGCCTTCAGGATAAGAGCAGAACAGGCGGATGATCATTGTCACCAGACCACAGCCAATACCGAACAGCACTTTGCCCAGAGGCATGATCGGGGATGTTACATAGTCGGTTGCGCAGAAGACCGCACCGAACATCACGCCGCCGGCGAAGATATGGAATGCAGCCATATACAGTGCGGACTGACCGTCGGGGCCGCCGCCGATCACTGCATAGTACACGAGAGCGAAAATAAATACAGTCGCGACAAAGCATACCGGGATGATCGGGGAGATGATCTTCTTGGCGATCAGGAAGATCGCGCCGATCAGGATAGCAAGAGCGCAGGTCTCACCCATGGCGCCGCCGATATTGCCCAGGAACATATCCTTGAGGGAAGGCGCATAGGCAAGACTGCCGTCTGCCAGATAGCCCAGAGGGGTCGCGCTGGTAACAGCGTCGATCTTCTGGAAATTGGTTGTCGGCCAGCAGGACATAAAGGAAGTAAAGGACAGGAACAGGGTAATACGGCC
>JBGUKV010000045.1:0-7429 GCA_045114655.1 Candidatus Allocopromorpha sp.
TATTAAGATCGCGAAAGCCACTTATCCGAAGGAATTGAAACAAGGCCAGATGTTTACCATCAAAGGCAAGATCACATCAAACTACAACTTGAAGAAAGTGACCGCAGGTGTTTATACGACATCCGGCAAAGCGAAGACCACCGGCAGCAAGTCGTTGAAGAATACGAAGTCATACAACGTGTATGGGCTTGACGAAAAGGTCAAATTCGGTGCGCTTGAGAAGGGAACCTATTACTACAAGGTGACTGCTGCGGATTCGAAGAAAACAGTAACCCTGCTGAATAAGAAGTTTGTTGTCAAATAACTGAGGAGAGAATATGAATCTATCTGAAGTGTGCATCGCCGATTTGAGATTATCGGCAGACGAGCTGAACGAACTCGTTTACGGAACAGAGCGTCCCTACATTGTGTTCGCGGAGGATCCGGAGGACAAGACCGGACTGGAGCGTTTTATCGCGGCCGTTCCGCAGGAGGCATTGAAGAGCAATGTGCCGCGGATCTCCGGTAAGTCCAAATTTCTGGACGGGGCGAACAAGATTCGGGATCTGTCGCTGTACCGGAAGTTCCCGGATAAAAGCGGCGTAGTTGATATGACCAAAGACTTCCACTGCGTGCCCGTGGTTCTGCAGGCGTCGGTATTCAGTACGGCTGCGATCAGAGAAGCAGGATTGAAATTTGACAGCCGATTTGAGTTCCTGAAAGAGGAACTCTTTTCTGTACAATTCGCAGAAAAATATCCGAAGTATTATTTCATCAACAAGCATTTATATGAATCAAAGAGAAAGCCGGATGAGAATCTTTCTCCGCCGCAAGCGTATGAAGCGGGATGGTATTTGGAAGCCGCGAAACCGCTTTGGGATGAGAGCTGCAGAACAGAAGAAGGCGGAACGCCTTACAAGAGAGCGCAGTACGCTTTTCTGTATCTGAACATGCAGCGGTT
The DNA here is from genome assembly GCA_045114655.1 of Candidatus Allocopromorpha sp. Classification (GTDB taxonomy): domain Bacteria; phylum Bacillota; class Clostridia; order Peptostreptococcales; family Anaerovoracaceae; genus Lentihominibacter. The sequence continues at coordinate 941 of JBGUKV010000045.1, forward strand.
CCAGTCCAACCGGAAGGAAGCCGGCAAGCAGATCTTCGAAAGCGGAGAAGATCTGCAGAACTATCTCAGTGAAGTCAAAGGATTGATGAGCCGTCTGGATGATGATGTCGTTGCGAGGGCCGGCAGAAGCCTGAATCTGACATTGGGCGATCTCGAATTCATGACAGGAAAACGTGCGCAGACGGTAGATGATATCGATACGGTCCATGTCAAATCCCTGCGGTACAAAGAAGACGGAGAAGGAAGCGCAGATAATGTTCCATGCTTGGAGTTCTTCCTGTACACACGGGACTCTGCAGAGGAGACCTTTGAGTTCTATATCCGGGAGGAAGCCGGGGGAAAGAAACAGGACATCAAAGCTGAGCTTACGCCTGTCATGACGGATATGATCACGTTCTTCTCAAAGGACGCCTATGAACTGCATGCATATCATGTGTTCGTACCAATGAAAAAAGGAGACCGGAAGAAACTGGCCTTTGTAATAAAAGACCCTGCAGGGAAGACAAAAACCTGCAAGATGGGATTTGACGGAAACTGGCAGAGCAGGCTGCTCAAAAACAGCAAGGGCGCTTACTGGGCGGCCGGCGGGAATCTGCTCCGGTGCAGCCAAGACCGCATCCTTATCGAACCAGGCGGCGGCTTGAAACACTTCGCTGCGGAAATCCGGATGCTCCTGTATCTTGCATATAAGAAATACGTGAAGAAGGAACTGCCGGAGAATGTCCTGAAGTGGCGGATCAACTACTGGCTCACAAGGCCGAAATACAGGGGCCGGCGCATCTGGCTCTACTACGATAAGCTCAACGACGCGGGCGACAACGCAGAGTATGCGTTCCGGTACGCCTATGATCAGGATGACGGAATCGAGAAGTACTTCTTCCAGAATGAAGGGACCCGAGACTACAAGCGGCTGTCTGCAGCGGGCTACAAGTTGCTGAAGAGAGGATCCATGGAAGCAGTTATGCTGGCCCTCAATTCAGAAGCGCTTTATATGACCCATCTTCCGCCGTTTAAGAAGACGGGCATCAGCTGGCAGCAGCTCCAGTACCTGAAAGGACTGATCAATACGAAGATCATCCGGCTGTATCACGGATTTGCAGGAACCAAGCAGGGAAACTACACACAGATCAAGGATGACGTCATCTGCGTCGTTGTCGGTTCCACCTGGGAGAGAGATTTCTATCTGCAGCCGGAATACGGGTATACAGAGGATATGATTACGCCAAGCGGTATGCCGCGCTATGATGAACTGACGGACAGAAGCAAAAAGCAGATCATGTTTGCGCCTACCTGGACGCCGGCGCTGCGGGACGCAGGCAAAAATTTCAAATACACCAGTTACTTCAAGACGTATACGGAGATCTTTGCAAATGAGCGCCTGCAGGAGACGGCGCGCCGCCATGGTTACAAGCTCGCCATGTTCCTCCATCCGATGCTCGCCACGCGCACCAAGGATTTCGCGGCCAATTTTGAAAACAGTGACGTTGTGATCGCGGTGAACAGCTTGAAGGACAGCGACTATGTTACGATGATGTCGGAGAGCAATCTGATGGTCACGGACTACAGCAGCGTGCACTTCGACTTCGCATACATGCGGAAGCCGGTCGTATACTACCAGGATCCTCGGCTGACGCCGTGGAGAGAGCACTCCTTTAAGTATGTTGAGTGGGGATTCGGTGAAGTATGCTACGATCCGGAAGCGCTGATCGATATTCTCTGCAAGTATATCGAAAACGACTGCAAGATGGGAGAAGAGTACAGGCAGCGGGCCGACAGCTTCTTCCTCCACGATGATGAGTTTGCGTCGAAGAGGCTGTATGAGGATGTGCGCAAAAGACTAGGATAGAGTAATGACGAAGACGATACTGATACCCGGTGCAGGGTATCCGCAGATTGACGCAATTGAATACTGCCACAGCAAAGGCTATAAGGTCGCGGGATGCAGCTACACCTCCGGGGATCCGGGGGAGCATCTGCTGGACGCGTTCAAGCTGGTGGACATCAAGGACGCGGACGGATTGACAGAATGGGCTGCGGAATGCGGTGCGGCTCTGATCTACACGGTCGGGTCGGATCTGGCCATGCCGACGGTGATGGAGGCGAGCGAGAGGCTGGGGCTTCCGCATTTCATCTCTTCGGAGACGGCACAGATCTGCCATGCCAAACACAGGATGCGGCAAACGCTGGGTCAGGAATTTGCGGGAAACGTTCCCTTTGGCGTGTATGCCTCGCTGGAGGATGCGCTGGGGTTCACGGATTTTCCGGGAATGATGAAACCGGTGGATTCTCAGGGTCAGCGCGGGTGCTTCCGTGTGGACAGCGCAGAAGATATCCGGGAGAACTTTGCGGTTTCGCTGGACTACTCTATTGAAGGAAAAGTCATCATAGAGAAGTTCATCACCGGAGAGGAAATCTCGGTGAACGGATACATGGCCGGCGGCGAGTTGGTCTTCGCGGCCGTTTCGGACCGTTACGCTTTTGATGAATACCCGGGCGGGATCATCAAGGAGCACGTGCTCCCGAGCAGACGCGCTTGCGGCGAGACGGCGAAAGAAGTCAGGGACCTTGTGCTCCGGACATCGCTGAAACTGGGTATCACAGACGGACCGTGCTACAGCCAGATCATGATCGGGGAAGACGCACATCCCTATATGATCGAGATCGCGCCCCGGCTCGACGGCTGCCACATGTGGCGGCTGATCAAATACAGCTGCGGCGTGGACCTGTTGGACTGGTGTTTCCGCCATCTGGCAGAAGGCGCGTGGCCGGGCGATATTGAGAGGGCAGCGGCTGCGGAATCCGCGATGGCAGACTGCCGGCTCACTTTCATGAGCGGCGTAACAGGCAGCACCGTAGACAGATCCGATTTTGACTGCGCCGGCGCAGACTATGTGTGCTGGTACTATGAAACAGGAGATACCGTAAGAAAACTGAACGGATATATTGAGAAGTGCGGGTATATGATTTGCCCGACGGATGCAGGACAGTGAAGGAGGCAAGCAAATTGAGCTTACAGAAGAAACTGAAAAACGTATATACGACCTGGTATCTGATGACTTTGCGCAAGGATCTCGGCGGGGATCCGGTGAAGATCAAAAAGGATCAGAACAGGAAGATCCACAAGCTCATGAAGCGGGCCTATGAGATCCCGTTTTACAGAGCGAAATTCGAAGAATCGGGAACCACGCCCGATGATTACCACTGCAGCGAGGACCTGGTGAAGTTTCCTACAACGACCAAGGCAGAGCTCAGAAAGTGGATGATGCAGACCTGGCAGGACAATCCGGACAAGCAGAAAGACTGGAATGTCCTGAGCACAAGCGGTTCCTCCGGTGTTCCCCTGAAGATCCTGTACACGCAGAGAGAGCAGGCTTTCTCGGACGCCAACTGGGCAAGATCCCTGATGGCCGCCGGATACGATGCGCTCCACGGCAAGATGTATTCCTTCCAGACGAGCCACAAGGATCCGAACCCGAAGGGATACGATTCCATCGTGCAGAAGTTCGGTCTCATGCGCCGCAAGGTCATGTCCGAGGATTACTGCGTGGGAGACGGCATCGCCGATTACATCCGGGACATCAACGAATACAAGCCGGATATGCTGTGCTTCCGCCGGAACTGCTTGGTGCGGATCGTGGCCTACGCCCGCCAGCACGATATGGAACTCTGGAAACCGAAATTCTATGTACCCGTCAGCGAGATGGTCGATGACGTGACCCGCCAGATGCTCACCGAAGCGCTGGGACCGGGACTCATCGATTCTTATGGCGTTACGGAGATGGGCAGCTGTATGTACAAATATCCGGGAGACGATTTCTTCCACGTCTGCAACGATATGTCCGTCGTGAACATCTACGATGACAACGATCAGCTGGCAGACAACGGACGCATTATTCTGACCGCCCTCTACAAGCTGGATTTCCCGATCATCAACTATGAGATCCTCGACCTTGCCAAGTCCTATGTGAAGGACGGCATCCGTTATGTGACGGAAATCGAGGGCAGAATGAATGACCTGATCAAGCACGAGGACGGCGTGGAATCGTCAGCGCTCATGCTCATGCGGATCGCCAACCATACGACGGGGCTGTCACAGTTCCGGTTCATCGAGGAAACGTACCACGACATGCTCATCCAGCTGGCGCCGGATCCGTACAACACGGAGAAGTCCAGGGAAGAAATCGAGCAGCACTTCATCCACGAAGTGGAGAAACTCTTCGGGGATGAGTTCCGCATCCGCATCGAGTGGATGGATATCCTCCCGCCGGATAAGACCGGCAAACAGCGCTGCTTCGTATGCAACGTAGAGTAGGGACAGCCATGAAGATTGCAGTAACCGGCGCGAGCGGGTTTGTCGGAAGATCCGTCGCGGAGAAGTTAATAGAACACGGCGTTGAAGTGGTTTCGGTCTCGCGCAAAAGCACGGACTATTCCGTGGATAGCCTCGCGCAGATCCTGCGGGGAGCAGACAAAGTGATTCATCTGGCGGCAGTCCGGGGCGGAGACGGATCCATGTCCGATTACCGCGACAATGAACGTATCACGGAGAATCTGCTCAGCGCCATGACGCTCGGGGACGCAGACAGGATCATCTATGCGTCCAGCCGGATGGTCTACTCCGGGGAGGACGCCATTCCGTGGAAGGAAACGGACATCCCGGCGCCAAACAGTCTGTATGGCATTTCGAAGATGGAAGGTGAGAATCTGTGCAGTTACTACAGCAGGAAGCACGGATTCGGCAGCACCAGCATCAGAATCGCCCAGGTCATGGGAACAGGAGACGCGGTCAGGAACATGATGAACGTGTTTCTGGAGAAAGCGTCCCGCGGCGAACAGCTGAAAGTCATTGGCGCGAGCCGGGCGAAGCGGCAGTATATTTATGTGAAAGACCTGGCGGAGGTGATCTGCCGGCTGGCATTGGATGAAAGAGGGGCGGGCAGCACCAGGCAGGAAGTGATCAACGCCGGCATGGAGCAGGCTTACACGAATCTTGAAATCGCGCAGGCGTTCAGCGAAGTTTACGGTCTTCCGGCGCCGGAATACGATGACAGCAAACCGGAGACGATCACGCCGTCGATCATGGATGTCAGGCAGATGATTGAACGGACCGGTTTCAGACCGCGCGATATGCGGGCTGCGTTAGAAGCGATTCGTCAGGATATGCATCAGGAAATCTATTAGAAATAAGTGGGGGCAGAACAATGAAAGGAATCATACTGGCAGGAGGCAAAGGCACGAGACTGTATCCGATCACGAAAGCGATCTCGAAACAGCTTTTGCCAATCTATGACAAACCGCTGATCTATTATCCGATTTCGGTGCTTTTGCTTGCCGGAATACGTGAGATTCTGATCATTTCGACGCCGGAAGACATTGGCGACTACGAAGATCTGCTGGGAAGCGGGGAAGACTGGGGCGTCAGCTTCCAGTATAAGATCCAGGAGCAGCCGAGGGGTCTTGCGGAGGCGTTCATTCTCGGTGAGGAATTCATCGCAGGTGACGATGTATGTCTGGTCCTGGGGGACAATGTATTCTTCGGACAGGATCTGTCGGGCGTGCTCGCAAGGGCGATGGCCAGAATTGAGGAGAACCGCGGAGCGTGCATCTTCGGCTATCCGGTCAGGGACGCCAGATCCTTCGGCGTTGTCGAATTTGATGATGAGAGAAACGTTGTATCGATAGAAGAAAAACCGGAAAAGCCGAAGTCCAACTACGCGGTGCCCGGACTGTACTTCTACGACAACGAAGTCATAGAAATCAGTAAGAACGTGAAACCGTCGGCAAGAGGGGAGCTTGAGATCACCTCGGTCAACAATACGTATCTTGACCGGAAGAAACTCAAGGTCGTGCTTATGGGCCGTGGAATGGCATGGCTCGACACAGGCACGCCGGAAGGAATGCTCAAGGCGGCGGAATTTGTCGAAACTGTGCAGGCAAGACAGGGGTTCTACATCTCCTGTCCGGAAGAGATCTGCTGGAGAAAAGGCTTCATCGATGACGCGCAGCTGAAGACATTGGGAGAAGCCCTGAAGAATACAGATTACGGCAGCTATCTGCTTTCATTGTTGGAGAAATAGGCGCTGGAGGGATAAGCCATGAAATTATTAGTGACCGGCGGAGCCGGATTTATCGGTGCAAACTTTATATTCCACATGCTGGATGCCCATCTGGATTATGAAATCGTTTGTCTGGACGCGCTGACCTATGCAGGCAATATGGAGACATTGGAGCCAGCAGTGGGAAATCCGAAGTTCACATTCGTGAAAGCTGACGTGGCGGACCGGGACGCGGTCTATGAAGTTTTTGCGAATGAAAAGCCTGACGTGGTGGTGAACTTCGCCGCAGAGTCCCATGTAGACCGTTCCATTGAGGATCCGGGCGTGTTCCTGCGGACCAACATCATCGGAACGCAGGTGCTCATGGACGCCTGCAATGAGTTCGGCGTCAACAGATTCCATCAGGTGGGCACGGACGAGGTCTACGGGGATC
>JBGUKV010000046.1:0-5615 GCA_045114655.1 Candidatus Allocopromorpha sp.
CGCACTCTGCTTGAGTGCTGTTTGCGTTGCAATAAAACGTTTTTAAATCCTCCCTGAAAAACGCTTGACTAATGATAGCTAATTATAACACAAAATAACAGAAAGGCCGGACGATTTGTCCGGCCTCCGAATAATATGTGTGCCAAAACTATGCTTATACTGGCTGGAATCCTCTTTCTTCCATGTAGGATGACTCCTGCAGGAATGTGAGAACGCCGTTAGTCTCCGGAGCGATGTCCTTGTAATTTACTGTGGCCAGTCCAGCCGGGATCTTCGTCTTGCATGCTGCTCTTTCGACCAGATCCTGCATTTCCTTTGTCGGCGGCTTGCCGATCAGGGATCCGATGATGTAAGCGGCTATGGATACGATCACGCCGATGAAGAACGTGTGCATTCCTGTCGGACCTGCGAGTCCGGCAGCTTCCCAAACGATTGAAATAATGCATCCTGAAATCATGGACATGTAGCATCCGAGAGTGTTTCCTCTCTTCCACCAAACCGCGCCAACATAGGACGGGAGGAAGGAAGCTCCAAGTGTGCTGAATGAGAATACAACGATCTGGAATACTCCAGGAGGCTGAATCAGCGCGATGATAACGGAGATGATGCCGACTGCAAGGATGCAGATCCTGGATACATTCATCAACTGCTTGTCAGAAGCATCCTTATTGATGTATCTCTGATAGATATCACGGCCAAGCATGGTTCCCATAAGCATCAGCTGCGCGTCTGCGGTACTCATGATCGCCGACATGATCGCAACAAGTACGATGGCCGCCAGAACGCTCGGAAGCAGCATATATGCCAGTGACAGTACAACCATTTCAGGGTCTTCGATATCAGGCAGCAGCAGGATGCCCATCAGTCCCATGATGTACGGAACGAAGATGAAGAGCTGATTCCAGACTGTCGCGATAACGACTGTCTGCTTCGCCAGTTTCGGGCTTTCCATTGCCATGTGACGAATAACGACGTGCGGCAGTCCCATATAGCCGATCAGGTATACACCTACAGCTCCGGCAACAACGCCCCACTGTCCTTGGTACATGTTGTCTTTGCCCCACATGCCTGTGTATGTAGGATCCAGTGCCGTCAACTGCTCGTTCAGTCCTGTCAGTCCGCCGACCTGATTCCACGCGAGAACGAAAATCATGATCATCGAACATACCATGACGATGCCCTGAATGAAGTCCGTCCAGGCAACAGCCAGATAGCCGCCGGCAAATGTGTAGAATACGATTACGCCTGCGCCGATGATGATCGCTACAGGAAGAGGTACTCCCAACAGCGCGCACATGGTTTTTCCTGCGGACAGGAACTGTGCTAGTACGTATCCGTATACGAAGCAGATGGCGATGACTGCTGCGATCGCACGGGTCGCTTTACCAGGATAACGCTTTTCAATATACTCAATTGGTGAAAGACATCCGAGGAAATAGGAGAGTCTTCTCATTCTCTTTCCCAGAATACCTACGTTGAAGATCGCGCCGCCTCCGTCGCCAACCGCATACCAGAGAGTGAAGTATCCTTCTTTGTAGGTCTGCGCAGGGCCGCCCATAAACATGTATCCGGACATGGACGTTGTCTGAAGTGTCAGCGCTGTAAGCACGGAACCGATTCTACGTCCGCCCAGAAGATAGTCTTCCGAAGTCTTGCTGTGTTTAGCCCAGTAAACACCAATACCGATCATTCCGATGAGGTATATCAGCAAAACGACATATTCAGTAACTCCACCGCCTATCATTCTGCCTCACCTCCCTCAGTAATAACTTCTTTACCGTCTTTGAGTGACGCCTGCCACTCATCGTAAGCTTTTTCCCAGGCTTCTTCCTCCTTATCGTGTTTGCCCATGACGAAATACATGATAATAGCGATCACGATGTACGTCACCGGCCAGGAAAGGAATGCGAAGAACACAAGGGGCTGTAGTCCAAAAATCATATCCTCCTCCTTTCAACGGTAATAGATGTAATAACGAATAATCGATTGCAATAATTGCTGTAATTATTATATCACGATTAACTTCATCGGTTTAAATAAATAAAAATTTAACGATGATTTTTTGCATAACCTGCAAAAGCAAGAACAAATAAATGAGGATCGACGCAAACGCGTCGATCCTCGTAAAAGTCATTCAGTTATGCTGTAGATCAGTTGTCCTGATTATACAAGACCCTGTTCCATCATTGCAGCAGCAACCTTTTCGAATCCAGCGATGTTACCACCCTGTACGAGCAGGTTCTTGTTGCCATAGTACTTCTCAGCAGCCGCAGCACTGTTCTTGTAGATGTTGATCATGATCTGGTGCAGCTGATCATATACATCCTGGTGCTGATATACTGTGTGACCAGCATTCTGTCCCATCTCGATGCAGGAGCAAGCAACGCCGCCGGCGTTAGCTGCCTTAGCGGAACCAACTGCTGTCTCGTTCTCGATGAGATACTCGAGAGCATCGTTTGTTGTAGGCATGTTAGCGCCTTCGCAGTAGAACTTGCATCCGCCTTCTACGATCTGCTTAGCATGCTCCATGTGAACGTCATTCTGCATTGCGCACGGAATGAACATGTCAACCTTGATGCCTTCATCCTGCTGTACGCCCCAAGGCTTCTTGCCTTCATAGAACTTAGCACCCGGGAATTTCTCTGCGTAAGGTGCGCAGATGTTCTTTCCTGAGGATCTCAGCTCGAGGAGGTAAGCAACCTTTTCGTCTGTGCTGATTCCATCCGGGTCATAGATGTATCCGTCCGGACCGGAAATAGTAACGCACTTAGCGCCCAGGTCTTTCAGCTTCCATGCAGCACCCCATGCTACGTTACCGAAACCGGAGATACCTACTACCTTATCCTTGAAGTCTTCGCCGTTTGCCTTCAGCATTTCTTCTGCGTACCATACGATACCGAAACCTGTAGCTTCAGCTCTTCCGAGCAGTCCGCCGTAGGAGAGGCCCTTACCTGTCAGTGTGCCTTCATATCTGTCAACGATTCTCTTATACTGTCCGAACAGATATCCGATTTCTCTGCCGCCTACGCCGAGGTCGCCAGCCGGAACGTCTGTGTTAGGACCAATGTGTCTGTACAGTTCTGTCATGAATGCCTGGCAGAATCTCATAACTTCAGCGTCGCTCTTTCCGTTAGGATCGAAGTCGGAACCACCCTTGCCGCCGCCGATTGGCAGACCTGTCAGGGAGTTCTTGAAGATCTGTTCGAATCCGAGGAACTTGATGATTCCAGGATATACGTTCGGAGCAAATCTCAGACCGCCTTTGTAAGGTCCGATTGCACTGTTGAACTGATATCTGTAGCCTTTGTTGACCTGAACCTTGCCGGCATCGTCAACCCATACTACTCTGAATGTTACGCCTCTTTCAGGCTCAACCAGTCTTTCGAGAAGAGCTGCTTCTTCATACTCAGGATGCTGTTCTACAACAGGCTTCAGTGAAGTCAGTACTTCTTCTACAGTCTGATGGAATTCTACTTCGCCAGGGTTGTTAGCCTTGCACTGTTCAATGACTCTTTCTACATAGTTTGACATTTTACGTTTCTCCTTCTTTTAAATTAAATTAATTTATAAAGTATTTTAATGTCCTTTGCCCAATTATGATAACACTTTGTTAATTTTCAGTCAACGTAAATCAAGCTTGTATTTACCCTTCCGCACTATTAAATATGCGAAAACGCATACCAAAAAACGTGCATGAATTATCTTTGATTTTGCCTTTGCTTTTGTTATACTTGAATAAGTATGGAGCACAGCTTCCGGGCTGCGCGCCATGCCGACATTCCATGGAAAGGAGGACACGTATCATGACTGACGAAAAGAATACTCGTGAAGTCTTTGACGAAGTCTTCGACGAAGCTTTTGATGAAAACGGCCTTCCAATCGAAGAACCGGAAGAAAACGCAGAGCCCAATCCAAATGCTATGGATATGGAGACGAAAAACCAGCAGTTCGACGAGGATACCGAAAAGGCCCTCGAGCTTTTGCGTAATGGCGATTATTTTGATACCAGAAGCCTCCTTCTCAGCTACAACGAAGTCGACATCGCTGATATCATGGGAGAGATCATCGATGAAGTCAGCATCGACAAGGCGATCATCGCCTTCCGTATGCTTCCGAAGAATGTCGCAGTCGAAGTTTTCTCCTATCTTTCCGGTGACGATCAGGTCAAGATCATCGATGGCATCACCGATAAGGAAATTGCGTTCATCATGGATGAAATGGACTTCGACGATAAGATCGACGTACTGGAGGAACTCCCTGCCAACATCGTCGATAAGATTCTCGATCAGACGCCGCGCGAAGAGCGCAAGCTGATCAATATATTCCTCAACTATCCGGAAGACTGTGCAGGAAGTCTGATGACTCCTGATTACATCAGTCTGCAGGAAACCATGACCGTGGCTGAAGCAATGGCCCACATCAAGCGGCAAGGCATGGGCAGTGAGACAGTATATACCTGTTACGTCAAGCACGGGGGGCGGGAACTGAAAGGCATCGTCTCTCTCAGCGCCCTTGTTTCGGCCGATGACGATACTCTCGTTTCGGATCTGATGCACACGGATTATGTATATGTCAACGTATATGACGACCAGGAAGAGGTCGCCGAAGTGTTCAAAAAGTATGGTTTTCTGGCGGTCCCTGTTGTCGACAATGAGAACCGGCTTGTCGGTATCGTCACCGTAGACGATATCATGGAAGTCATCGAAGAAGAAGCTACCGAGGACATCGAGCGTATGGGCGGTATCGTCGGTAACGAGCCTGACGACGAATATCTGGAAATCGGTGTCTTCCGCCATGTGCGGAACAGACTTCCCTGGTTGCTGTTCATGACTGTCATGCTCATGATCACCGGATCGCTCATCGCCCAGTTTGAGGAAGTTCTCTCACAGGTCATCATCCTGGTCGCCTACCTGCCGCTTCTCATGGGAACCGGCGGAAATACCGGCACACAGGCAGCGACCCTGATCATCCGTGGTCTCTCGGTCGATGAAATCGATTTGAAAGACGCAGGCCGGATCCTCTGGAAAGAGTTCCGCGTCAGCATCATCCTCGGGGTGGTCCTGAGCGCATTCAACTTTCTCAAGATCTTCCTCATAGACGGCCAGCCCCCTCTCATCGGTCTGACCGTGGCCATGTCCATGATCCTGGTCATCATCTTCGCCAAACTGCTGGGCGGAATGCTGCCGATGCTCGCCAAGAAAGTCGGCGTCGACCCTGCCCTCATGGCAACCCCGATGATCTCGTCCCTGACAGACATGGTATCATCCTGCATCTACCTGCTCATCGCCTCCATACTCCTCGGCGTCGCACTGTAAAATGTGTCAAAGGGACGGTTCTTTTGACACATTCTGCGCGTGATGACGCATGATGGCGCACGATGACGCGGGTTGCATCTGAACGATTTCCGCAGGAGCGTCTACAGTCATCCGTAAAGCGAAAAAAACACAAAAGAAAAAGATCTCAGACTGTTTGAGAGCGAAGCTCGAGTTTGTCTGAGATCCTTTTGTTTTTTTGAGCGAACGGTTATGACTGTACGCGACGAGGACAAAGTGAAGATGCAGCCCGCATCATCATTCCCCAGTCATAAATGTGTCAAAAGAACCGTCCCTTTGACA
>JBGUKV010000047.1:0-6067 GCA_045114655.1 Candidatus Allocopromorpha sp.
TCATAGAGAGTGGGATTCCCCTGTAATAAGTGATATGTGTCTGCATCTCAAAGCCGGTCACCTTGCCATCTTCTACTACGTTCCTGCATGTATCCTTGATGAAAACATTTCCGTCAAACATCTCTTTCCTCCTTATTGACCTGCGGACTTTTCCGGAAATCCCGCTATGCGGAGCTTCCGATATGATCCCCGTTTTGTGGTGTTTCAGCCCTCAATCTCCTTGATATATCTCTGGATCATCTTCTGGTGCGCTGTGACCTGTGCCACCTCCGGAATCTCATGGTCCGGAAGCACCCAGCGGTTTCCTTCGTACTCAGTGGAAACATAGCCGTTGTAGCCGTGGTCGTGCAGGTACTGCAGGATTTCCTTGTAATCGATGCTGTACTCGTCGCCCTCGTCCGTCATCTCGTAGAGCTTGAAGTGTACGTGCTTGATATATTTAGCCAGAGAATCCAGCTCTTCGAGCTTACGATTTTCATAGCCACTGATGTTTGCCGCGTAGAAGCCGTCTGCAGGACTCTTGATTAGAGATCTGAGTTTTGGATCCATGCCGTCCGCAGACTTAAGGTTGAGTTGGAAGAAGTCTGTCCCGGATGCGAAAACTTCATCCGTATACTTGATGATATCGGGGTTGAGATTGCCCATGACAGTGGCGATGTAATTGGTCATGACGCGGGGCGCTCTCTTCATATAAAGGCTGGTGTCCGGTACGATTCCGACGTAAGGGGAATCCAGGCGGAGCATCTCTTCAATATACTCGTCGGTCTTCTTAACGCCAAAGCCGAGTCCGGCGTGAATCTCAATGTTGAGAGAAACATCGTTCTCGATCGCAGTCTCCAGGCAGGGCTCGATGATCCAAGCGGGGACCATGGAGACGAGTCGGATGGTCTTGAAACCGAGGCGATGCGCCATGACGATCTCTTTTTTGATCAGGGAGATGCACTCGCGCTTTGTGAGTTCTCTGTTCTTGAACATATTTGTGTTGAGGAATACGTCGTCACAGGCCAGGCCGATTCCGTATTTCTTTACCAGAGCGTTCCACATCTGATAGGTCTCTTCCGTGGGCTCCGGGGTTCCGTGCAGCATCTGATCGGGCAGAAGCTCGATGCCGTCTGAGCCAAGGCTCTTTACAAATGCAATGATCTCTTCCAGATTCATCTTTCCCTGTAAGTATTGATACTGTAAGCTGTAAAGACTTACGCTTGCTTTAATTCCCATTGTGCTGCCTCCTTATTCTTTTTCTACAGCTTCCGCTGTGTTTTCCTTTTGTTCTTTCTACTACTTTTTTATTGATTGATCCTGATCATCACTTTCCGCCAAAATCCAGAAAAGCGACATTTCTTGCAACGTTCCAAATCTCTTTAGCGCCCCGGTGCAATAATTACCTGCCTTTGTTGCACCGTAGCGGTTTTGTCTGTCATTCGGCGTCTTCCGCCTTGTGTTCCTTACTGCGAAGTCTCTCGCGGATATCGTCAAAGTCCTTGTCGCTCTTATCCCAGAGAATCCAGAGAAGAACTGCTGCTACAGCAAGAAGGATTGCCGGAATCAGATTGACTGTCGTGTTAATGCCTCTAAGTGCTGCTTCTGTCTGCTCATGGCTGCCTGCCACATAACCGAACGCCGCCATGATCAGCACGCCGAAAGCGGATCCAATCGCGTTGCCCAGTTTTGTAGAGAGACCGTAGGTTGCGTAGTAGCTGCCGTCCTGACGGATGCCTGTCTTCTCCTGCCAGAAGTCAACACAGTCGGCGACCATTGCCAGGCAGATTGGGAAGCCGCAGTTGAAGATACCGTATACCCAGTGTCCGATCATGATCTGGGTCATGTTGTTGAACGGCGCAAAATATACAATGAAGAGACCAACTGACTGACCCAGCAGTGTCAGCGCAATAACCTGTTTCTTGCCGATCTTGTTGGCGAGCGGTGCGACCACAAGGGAGCCGATGACGCCGCCGATGGAAGGAATTGTCATGATCAGTGCGATCAGCGTGAAGGCGCCGAGACAGTAGATCACATAGAATGCCGTGATAGAAATACGTCCCATAAAAGCAACCATCTGTACAGTGGATACCAGGAAAATGGTCATCAGGTATTTGTTCTTGATCATTCCACTCAACGTCTCTGCGGGGTTGAGCTTTCTCGCCTCATAATCGGGAACGATCACTTCCTTGGAAGTGAAGAATACGATCAGGAAAAGCGGTACGGCAATCAGCGAGTAGACGATTGCTGTCATCATGTAGCCGTGACCGGTTGCGACTTCCGCGCCGTTTCCGGAGAAGTGGAGCGCCAGACCTGCGGAGCAGGAGTTGACGATGATCATGCCGATGTTCATACCTACGCTTCGGGATGTACCGATCAGGTTTCTCTGTTTGGGATCCTCTGTCATAACAGCCGCCAAAGAGGAATAGGGAATGTTGACCAGTGTGTACAGCATGCCTGCTATGATATAGATGACGGTGGAGAAGATCACGCCGCCGATGCCGTTGCCCATATTGACAAAGGTCAGGACTGCGAATACGGCGAGGAAGGGGCTTCCGAATGCGATGTAGGGACGGAAGCGTCCGAATTTTGAACGTGTATTCTCTGCGATCGAGCCCATCATGGGGTCGTTGATCGCATCCCATACACGAGCCAGCAGCATGATTCCCGACACGATCACGGGTGCAAAGCCAACGATATCCGTATAGAAAATGGTTAGATAAGATCCTACGAATGTCCAAATGAACTGTGACGCCAGGTCGCCGAGGCCGTAGCAGATCACGCCAAGCGTCGACGCTCTTTTGACAGAAGTTTTGTTTTCCATTTTACCCTCCTTGTATCAGTTTTAAGATTTTCATTTCCTGTTTCGTCAAAGGACTGTGCACGTCTTTCATCTGACTCTATTCTAGAAAAATGGCAGATTTTGCTCTTTCCGCGTTTTGCAGGAGCCGCACTTCTCTTGCATGGTTGGCTACGCTGCAATAAAAAAGGTGCAAGAAAAGCAACCTTTTCTTGCACCTGTATCTGTTATTGTACTCATTTGAGTGAAGCACTCCTCTGCTTTCATTTCATATGTAATGTCGTTTGAGCTTTTTCACTCGCCATATACGATCTTTTGCGCAAGTCCCATGAAAACAGGGACGAATATAAACGACAGTACCCAGCCGAGAATAATGAAAACCGGCAGCATCCCTGCAAGCGCCATGAGCCAGACATTCAGCGGCTGGTGTGCGATCAGGACTGTACCGATAAAGCTCATGCCCAGGCACATCGCGATTGCAAAGGGAACAGCTGTGCCGGTTGTCATCAGAAGCCTGTGCTTAAGAGTCCCGGGCTCCGCATATTTACCCGCCAGCACCATTCCCCATTTGGAAAAAGGAAGGCACAGGGCGATGACCATCTCTAGTATGTACGCCATCAGGATGTCGCCCAGAATGGCGGGCCACATCACTTTCCCAAAGCTCATGATCTGTGCCACAACCGACAGAACGATCGCGAGCAGCAGGTTATACATCAGATTCATGACAAGAACTTCTTTAAACTGTTTATTCATCCGTAGACCTCCTTTGCAGCATGTAGCTGTTTCTTTCTATGAAAAGTCTACCAACCTGGTCCTTATTAAACTTTACAATGATTTCTGTTTTCAGTCTTTTCTGTGCAGAATACGATGTGTGAGCACAGAGGTCATGCAATAAATAGCGATTTGTCGATAGTTGCCATAATATTTCTTATTTGCATTTTTTATGTATTTATATTGCGTTTTTTATACTATTTGTATTGACTTCTGGTTAAATTGCGACTATTCTGTAAACAGAACATTTGTTTGCCAGATTTCAGGGAGGTTGTAATGACGATCGAAGAACTGAAGAGCAGAAAAACCGCTTTAGGTCTCACCAATGAAATGATCGCGAAAGCCGCCGATCTTCCGCTGAGTACAGTGCAGAAAATTATGAGCGGTGCCACCAAGGCCCCCAGGAAAGCCACTTTAGTAGCGATAGAAAAGGTGCTTTCTTCCGAAGAACACCTCAGAAGTAGTGCGGCAGACCACACTCAGGTCACAAGGAATAACTATACTTTTGAGAATCTCCCCGAAGCGCGCGGTATGGTAAGGGAATCCGCTGCTGAATACAAATATGCGCCTGTTACCGGAAAAAAGGACGGAGAATATACCTTAGATGACTATTATGCTCTCCCAGATGAGCGACGCGTCGAACTGATCGACGGCGTGTTCTACGATATGTCTGCACCGGCCGTCATACATCAGAAGATACTGGGCGAACTGTTCATTCTTTTTCGGGAGTGTACCGATGCCCACGAAGGAGAGTGCGAGGTCTATCTGTCTCCTTGCGATGTAAGACTGGATAGGGACAACAAGACTATGGTGCAGCCGGATCTCCTCGTGATCTGCGGTCCTTATGATCTGGGTGCGAAGCGCTTTGAAGGTGCGCCGGATCTTGCACTGGAAATCCTCTCTCCTTCCACCCGTTCCAAGGATATGCTCCTCAAGCTCTACAAATACCAGAATGCCGGCGTGAAGGAATACTGGATCGTAGATCCGGATCACGAGACGGTCATGGTCTACGATTTTCGGAACGATAATTTCTATCCGGAGATATATAATTTTGACGCAGTCATTCCGATCCATATATCAGGCGGACAGTGCTCCATTGATTTTTCCAGGGTCAACCGTGCATTGAAGAAGGTTCGGTCTTCTTAACAGTAAATACCCGCATGCTCAGAAATCGGCGCATTCGTAAAGCTTATGGAATACCATTTGACAAATCTTCCCGCCGCGTTTTATAGTAGCTTTGTATGAGGGAGTAGCTTGCACAGATTGTGTAACATATATTCGTCAGTACGGGAGCCGTGCTCCCCGGAGTATGTTCGAAGAAGCGAGACTTTTACTGCATTTTTATGATGCAGTAAAGGTCTCTTTTTTTGACAGCAGCGCCCTGGTACGCGAAGCATAAACAAGCATCGTCGCTCGATGAGCGGACTTCTCATTGCTCGACGAACGAATTTCTCGTCCTCTCAATGCGACGGGCTCTGAAAAGAGGTATGACATGAAAGTATTTGCGCTAATCCTGTTTGTTCTAATGTATGTGCTCATGATCACAAAGCCCAAATATCGCCCCTACTATGCGCTGGGCACCGGACTGATCTTTCTGATTGCAGGGATCCTTCCCTTTTCGAGCCTTCTCTCCGTGATCAACTGGAACGTCCTTCTTATGATCACCGGTACTATGATCCTCGTGGACTTCTTTATCGCGTCCAGGATGCCCAACCTGATGGCGGATATCCTGCTCGATAAGTGTCCCAACGTCATGTGGGTCACGATTAGCATGTCTCTCTTTGCGGGCCTCATCTCCGCCTTTATCGACAACGTCGCTACCGTGCTCATGGTCGCGCCGGTCGGACTTGCAGTGTGCAAGAAGCTGAACATCAATCCCGTTGCCATGATCATTTCCATTGCGGTCTCCTCCAATCTGCAAGGCGCCGCAACGCTCGTGGGCGATACGACTTCCATCATGCTCGGTGACTACGCCCACATGAACTTCATGAATTTCTTCTGGATGAACGGAAAGCCCGGCATGTTCTTTGCGGTGGAGCTCGGCGCTCTGGCCACCATTCCGATCATGATGATCCTTTTCCGCAAGAACCGCGAACCGGTAACCTCCAAGGAAAGAACGGTTGTCACAGACTATGTGCCCTCCTTCATGCTCCTTCTGATGGTCGCCGCCCTGATCACCGCGTCCTTCATCCCCAATACGCCGGACATCACAAACGGCGCGATCTGCTGCATCCTTGGAATCGTCACAGCGGTTCTTGATCATGTCAGCAATCACAAGCCGGAGAACATCCGCCGTACTGTCCATAGTATCGATTATGAGACGCTTCTTCTGCTTCTCGGCCTCTTTGTCGTCATCGGCGGCATCACCGAGGCAGGTATTATCACAGACTTTGCGAACGCCATCGTGAAGTTCGGCGGAAGCAGTCTCTTCCTCCTCTATACCATTATTGTGTGGGGTTCTGTCCTAATCTCCGCTTTCGTGGACAACATCCCCTATGTAGCGACCATGCTGCCCGT
>JBGUKV010000048.1:0-17820 GCA_045114655.1 Candidatus Allocopromorpha sp.
ACATTGTCTTATTCGGGCGATGATCAGGAAACAAAATGCGGAACATGGACCGGAACATACAGCATCACAGATGAGACCGAAAACGGCATCTGGCAGTTATGTCATATCTATGCATATGATACAAGTGACAATGGAATCGATTTATTCAACACAGTTGTAAGACCATGGGATCCTCAAGCCGACCTTTCTGCATATGACTTTGAAGTAACTGCACCGGAGTGTCCCCTTGACCTCACAACACTAGGCTACGGCATGATGCTGGACGGTGCCGAGGCAACTACGACATTCGGCGGGAACTATTATGTTAATACAGCAGATGACACAGTAACGCCTACTGTCAAGGTCCGTTTCGATGGTGATGATGGATGGACAACGCTTGCGCCTCGCAAATACACGCTTAAGTACGAGAAAAAGACTGGAGAGAGTACATGGGAGGATTACACAGCCGATACCTTCAGTGTGGATGAGAACGGAACCGTTACATACCGTGTTTCCGCGATTGGTAAGGAATCACTGAACTACACAGGAACGGTCGGACCAGTCGAGTTCAATGTAATCAAGAAATATAAGGTTACTTTCAATACAAATGAAGGAAGCGAAATCACTCCGCAGTATGTGATCCCGGGCGGAAAGGCAACCAAACCGGATAATCCAACCCGGAACGACCATGTTTTTGCAGGTTGGTATGCAAATGAGGGTTTGACAGAACCGTTTGACTTTGATATAGCCATCGATGAGGACATTACAATTTACGCGAAATGGATTCCTGAGGTGATCCTCTCTATCGGCGTTTATGATAAGACGAATGCAAAGAGCGGACAGGGCGGGTCCTACACTTTTAACGATGAGGATATGACGCACACCATCGGTAGGTATAAAGTACCGCATGGAAGCGCTGTGACATTGGTTGCCGCGCCAGCTGAAGGATACACGTTTGCAGGGTGGTATGCAGCCGAAACGACAGGCAGTGATGACGAACTGACAATAAGTCGTTTAGGGGATTGCATTCATACTGAATCCACATTGCAGCTCGAAGCTGAACCGATTCTCATGGGATACGCTATTTGCGCCGTCTTCCGGGAGGCCAGGGATACACTGCCGGAAATCGACATATCCACTCTGCAGATCCAACTCCCTCCGGATAGGCCCTGTGCCAGAATCGTGAAACTAGGTGATAATATCAGCATCTCTGTGAAGGTAACTGATAACGGCTCTATTAAAAAAGTACTGGCATGGTTTATCAACGATCATGAAAATGATCCTGATGATCCCGCCGTGTCTGCACGATCTATCACATTATCTAAACAGGAAAATGATATCTGGACCGGGTTATTTGATGTAAATAACGATACTCATCTTGGAGACTGGTGTTTTGGCTATGTGCAAGCAGAGGACAATAATAACAACAAAGTCTATTATTATAATAGCGGGGGTTATTACGGAGAGGAATTCAGTCCATATACCGACCTGTCCAGATTCGATTTCACTGTAGCGGATAGTGATTATGAATATCCCGGTCACCAGTGGGAACAGAAGGTCCAGAAAGCGACTCCTGCAGCGAAAGGACGCATCTATCAGAAATGCAGTGTATGCGGCCGCGAAGAAGTCTTAGAATCGATTCCGAAGGCATCTGGATACAAACTGTCCGTAACCGTCTTCACCTACAATGCAAAGGCAAAAAAGCCTGCCGTAACAGTCTCTGATGCCGATGGCCATGTCATCGCAAATAAAAACTATGTTGTCACATATTCCAATAATGTGAAAGCAGGCAAAAAAGCTGCCGTCAAAGTCACCTTCAAGGGTGATCGGTACACCGGCAGCAAAACCCTTTATTTCACAATCAAAAAAGCCGCTAACACATTGAAAACCAAAGCCAGAAAAGCGACCGTCAAGAAATCTGCAGTAAAGAAAAAGACACAGTATTTAGGTGTCACGAAGGTAATTGCATTCACGAGTAAAGGCCAGGGTGCGAAGACTTATGTCAAGAAGAGCGGCAACAAGAAAATCACCATAGCCAAAAAGACCGGTAAGGTAACTGTGAAGAAAGGTCTTAAGAAGGGCACCTATAAAGTTAAGGTCAGAATCAAGGCGGCCGGCAATGCAAACTACAAAGCTTCAACCTGGAAAACAGTGACATTCACCATCATAGTGCGCTAAAATAATAGTTGAGAGCACCCTCTGAATATGCTATTATTTTCATGTAAGTAAATACTATTCCGGTAGAAGAATCTGTGAGAGTCTTAACTGCAGCTGAAACAAGCTATCAGTTGAAGCACCGAAGGGGCAAAGCGGCACACAGACCGCTGAAACTCTCAGGTACCAGGGATCAGATTCGGACGGGACTCTGAAGATGTATTTGACAGAGAGAAAAGTATCTTTTTCTCTCTGTTTTTTTATGAACAGAGATAGATGTGAAAGGATGGAGTGTAATATGAGTAAACAAGTATTTTCAGCGGCGGACATTCTTCTGCCGGCAAAAGGTAATTATGAGACCTGGGCTGTTGTAGCATGTGACCAGTTCACTTCTCAGCCGGAATACTGGGAAAAGGTTGAAGAAATCGTAGGAGACGATCCTTCGACCTTCAGAGTGATCCTGCCGGAAGCACAGCTTTCCGATGGCCACACGGAAGAGCACATCGACAAGATCAACGCAACCATGAAAGAATACCTCGATGGCGGCGTGTTCAAAGAGTACAAGGACGCCATGTTCTATCTTGAAAGAGTGCAGAGCGACGGCAAAGTCAGAAAGGGTCTCATCGGCAAGATCGACCTGGAAGAGTACGATTACAACAAAGGCAGCACGTCTATGATCCGCGCCACAGAAGGTACCGTACTCGAGAGGATCCCGCCTCGCCAGGCAGTCAGACGTGACGCTCTGATCGAGCTTCCTCATGTAATGCTCCTGATCGATGATCCGCAGAACGCGGTAATCGGACCTTTGAAAAAGTGTACGGAAGTTCTCTATGACTTTGATATGATGCAGGGCGGCGGCCACGCGAAGGCTTGGCTTCTGACCGATGAGATGAAAGCGGCTGCGCTGGAGGAACTGCAGAAACTGGCTGACACACAGCCTCTGCTGTTTGCTGTTGGCGACGGCAACCACTCACTGGCTTCTGCAAAGGCGCTTTACGAAGAAGAAAAAGCAAAAGCAGGTCCGGGAAGCGAGAACACACTGCTGTCCAGATATGCGCTCGTGGAAGTTGTCAACCTGTACGATGACGCGCTTGAATTTGAACCGATCCACAGAGTGCTCTTCGACGTCGATCCCGTTGCGCTTCTGAAAGCATTTAAGGAAGAATATCCTGGAACATATGAGGGCAAAGGCGACGGCGGCCATGTTATCAGATATGCCTATGAAGGCGCTGACGGATACATCACTGTACCGGATCCTGAAGCACAGCTGGAAGTGGGTACTCTGCAGAACTTCCTCGACAAATATATCAAAGAGAACAATATCGGCATCGACTATGTTCACGGCGATGAAATCACGATCGAACTGGGTCAAAAGCCAGGCTGCATGGCGTTCCTTCTTCCTGCAATGGACAAGTCAGATCTGTTCAGATCCGTCATCAGCGACGGCGCGCTTCCGCGTAAGACGTTCTCTATGGGCCATGCAGAAGACAAGAGATATTACATCGAAGCCAGAAAGATCAAATAAAACACCCAATTTGTAGTACTTTTTTCGCAAAATTGGTCTTAACAAGACTAATTCTTGTGGTATACTTCTGTTTGTAATGATTTAGATAGTTAAAGTAATAATCTAAAAAAGGAGTAATTATGGAACTGAAAACCCCATTGTATGAAAAGCATCTGGAATACGGCGGAAAGATGGTCCCATTCGGCGGATACATCCTTCCGGTCCAGTACAAATCGTCAGGCGTTATTAAAGAGCATATGGCCGTCAGAACTGCTGCTGGCATGTTCGATGTTTCCCATATGGGAGAGATCCTATGTGAAGGTCCGGATGCGCTGGACAATCTGAATATGATTCTGACCAATGATTTCACCAATATGGTCGATGAGCAGGCAAGATATTCCCCGATGTGCAACGAACATGGCGGAACAGTAGACGATCTGATCGTTTACAGAATGGGTCAGGATAAATATTTCATCGTAGTGAACGCTGCGAATAAGGACAAAGACTACAAATGGTTCTGCGATCACCAGTTTGGTAATGTTACCTTTACTGATGTTTCTTCGCAGTACGCGCAGATCGCGGTCCAGGGACCAAAGGCAAAAGAAATCATCTCTAAGATCTGCACCGAAGGAAGCATCCCGGAAAAATACTACTATGCGAAGTACGGCGCTGAAGTAGCAGGTATTCCATGCATTTGCTCCACGACAGGCTATACAGGAGAAGATGGCGTAGAACTGTATCTGCCTGCTGCAAAAGCTCCCGAAATGTGGGATGCGATCTATGAAGCCGGAAAAGACGACGGTCTCATTCCATGCGGGCTTGGCGCCAGAGATACTCTCCGCATGGAAGCCGGAATGCCGCTTTACGGTCATGAGATGAATGATGACATTTCACCGAGAGAAGCAGGACTTATGTTTGCCATCAAACTGAAGAAGCCGGTAGACTTCATCGGCAAAGCGCCGATGGTCGAGGCGGGCAAGCCGGCCGTCGTTCGCGTTGGATTGAAGATCACAGGCCGCGGCATCGCCCGTGAACACCAGGATGTCTACGCGGACGGTGAGAAGATCGGTTACACGACATCCGGCACCAAATGTCCGTTCTTCGATTACCCGATTGCCATGGCTCGTATTCCGAGAGAATACAAGGAAATCGGTACGAAGGTGCAGGTCGATGTCAGAGGCCGTATGGTTGACGCGGAAGTCATCGAGTTGCCGTTCTACAAGAGATAATTAATCGTATACCATTAAATCTAATAATTATAAAGGAGAACCAAAATGGAACTGAAGAATGATGCACTCTACATGAAGTCACACGAATGGGTCGTAATCGACGGAGATACCGCCACAGTCGGTATTTCAGACTTTGCCCAGTCAGAACTGGGAGATCTGGTATTCGTCAATCTGCCGGAACCGGGAGATGAAGTTACAGCAGGAGAGACCTTTGCGGACGTGGAATCCGTAAAGGCGGTATCAGACATCTATTCACCTGTTTCCGGCGTTATCGCAGAAATCAACGAAGAACTGCTCGATGCTCCGGAACTCATCAATGAGAATGCGAATGACGCTTGGTTTATCAAGGTCGAGAATGTTACTGAACAGGCAGACGACCTTATGGCTCCGGAAGAGTATGAGGCATTCTGCGCAGAAGAAGAATAAACAGAAAGGCGGCATCTATGGGCACTTTTGTACCGAATACAAAGGCGCAGCAGCAGGAGATGCTTACGGAGATCGGCTATAAGAAACTGGACGATCTGTTTGCGCATATTCCCGATGCTGTGAAATTTAAGGGGGAGTTAGATCTCCCATCCGGCATGTCCGAAATGGAAGTTTCCAAGGACATGAAGAAAATCGCTGCGAAGAACAAGGTCTTCTCTTCGATTTTCCGCGGCGCCGGCGCATACAGGCACTACATCCCTGCAATGGTCCAGCATGTTACGTCAAACGAAACACTGCAGACTGCATATACGCCTTATCAGGCTGAAATCAGCCAGGGCGTGCTGCAGTCCATCTTCGAATACCAGACCATGATCTGCGATTTGACAGGAATGGATGTATCCAACGCCTCCGTCTACGATGGCGGAACGGCAGCAGGAGAAGCAATCGCCGCGTGCAGGGGGCGCAAAGCAAAAAAAGCCCTTGTCTCAGCGACGATTCAGCCTTCCGTGATGAAAGTTATCGAAACGTACATTTTCGGCAATGAGATGGAACTTGTCGTCATTCCTGAAAAAGACGGCATTACAGATGTAGATGCTCTGCAATCTCTGATGACGGATGACACTTGCTGCGTACTGATCCAGCATCCGAACTACTACGGAAGCCTGGAACCAGCAGCGCAGATCGGCGAAATTGCGCATTCCGTTAAAAACTGCAGATATATCATGTCAGTGAATCCAATCACTCTCGGTACCATGAAAACACCGCGAGAGTACGGCGCTGATTTTGCCATCGGCGAAGGGCAGCCTCTGGGCATGGCTCCTGCCTTTGGCGGACCGTATCTCGGATTCATGGCCAGCATCGACGCACTGAAGAGGAATCTGCCGGGCCGGATCGTCGGACAGACGACAGACCATAACGGCAAAACAGGCTATGTACTGACTTTGCAGGCCCGCGAGCAGCACATCAGACGTGAGAAGGCATCGAGCAATATCTGCTCCAACCAGGCCCTCTGCGCTCTGACGGTCGGCGTATATCTCGCGTCCATGGGCAGCGAAGGACTGAAGGAGGTCGCGACCCAGTGCTATTCCAAAGCACATTACATGGCAGCGGAACTGAGCCGCGCCGGCTTTGATATTGAGAACGAAGAGTTCTTCCATGAATTCGTTACAACATCAGATAAAGATACAGACGCCATTATGAACGCGCTTGCGGAGAAGGGGATCCTCGGGGGACTTCCTCTCGGCGACGGACGTATTCTCTGGTGCTGCACGGAAATGAACTCAAAGGCCGATATCGACGAAGCAGTAGCGATCATAAAGGAGGTGCAGTAATGCTGATATTTGAAAAATCAAGACCCGGAAGGGGCATCAGCGCACTTCCGAAATGTGATGTTGATGTATATACGCTTCCTGAAGACGACATGAGAGAATCTGATCTGCATCTGCCGGAAATGGCGGAAGTCGATCTTTCCAGACATTATACGGAACTTGCCAAAAAGGCTCACGGCGTGAATGACGGATTCTATCCGCTCGGGTCCTGCACGATGAAGTACAATCCGAGAGTCAATGAGAGAACCGCGTCATTCGAAGGATTCACCCAGATCCATCCGCTTCAGCCAGTGGAAACAGTACAGGGCTGTCTGCAAGTGCTCAAAGAAACGGAGGATGCTCTGGCAGCGATCACCGGCATGAGCAATTTCACACTGCAGCCCGCAGCCGGCGCCCATGGTGAGTTTACAGGGCTTTTGCTGATCAAGGCATATCATCTTGCCAACGGCGACACGCAGCGGCGCAAGATCATTGTTCCGGATTCAGCGCACGGCACCAATCCGGCGTCTGCCGTTATGGCGGGCATGGAAGTCATCAATGTAGACTCCGATGAGAAGGGCCTTGTGGATGTAGAAAAGCTCCGGGAAGTCTGTGATGGCAATGATGAGATCGCCGGACTCATGCTTACGAACCCGAACACAGCCGGACTCTTTGACCCGAACATCAAGGAAATCACGGATATCATCCATGCATGCGGAGGCCAGTGTTACTACGACGGCGCGAACCTGAACGCAGTCATGGGTTGGGCTCGTCCGGGCGATATGGGCTTTGACTGTGTGCACCTTAATCTGCACAAGACATTCTCCACACCGCACGGCGGCGGCGGTCCGGGATCCGGACCTGTCGGCTGCAAAGAGCATCTGGCGAAGTTCATGCCGGGCGTCTACGCGGTCGAAAAAGACGGCGCGTATGATTTTGCAAAAGCAGAAAACAGCTTGGGTGAGATGAAGTGCTTCTATGGAAACTTCCTGGTCGCCGTAAAAGCGCTGACTTACATCAAGATGCTGGGAAAAGAAGGCATTCCGGAGGCCAGCAAGAACGCGGTCCTCAACGCCAACTACATGATGAAGAAACTCTCGGCAGTTTATGACATCGCTTTCAAGCCGGAAGTCTGCATGCACGAATTCGTTATGGATATCGGAAGACAGGCGAAGGAGACCGGCGTGACCGCTATGGATATCGCGAAGGGCCTTTTGGACAACGGTATCCATCCGCCGACAATGTACTTCCCGCTGACTGTGCATGAAGCTCTCATGGCGGAACCTTGCGAGACCGAATCAAAGGAGACGCTGGACTGGGCAATCGATGTGTTCATTGCACTCAACGATCTGGCTTATTCAGATCCGGAGAAACTGCATCAGGCACCTGTGAAGACACCTGTTACAAGGCTTGACGAGGTCGGAGCGGCGAGACATCCTGTTCTCAAGTACGACTTCGAATAATCATTTGATGCGGATAAGGGTCTGATGATTTCGTCAGACCCTTTTGTTTACCCTTATGTTTAATAGTAAGCGAGGTATTATCATGAGTGAAAAATTTGATCTGATCGTGATCGGGGCAGGCCCCGGCGGATATGTGGCTGCCATCCGCGGCGCGCAGAAGGGACTCCATGTTGCCGTTGTCGAGGCGGACCGCGCCGGCGGCACCTGTCTGAACAGGGGATGCATCCCGACGAAGGCGATGATCCACGCCTCGTCCCTCTACAGAGAGATGAATGAAGGCGGTCGTTTCGGTGTGTACGCTGAGGGTGTGTCCTACGATTACGCGAAGATCTGTGAATACAAACAGGAAACCGTAGACGCCCTGGTAGGCGGCGTACAGCAGCTTCTCAAAGGCAATAAAGTCACGTTCATCGAAGGGAAGGGAACGTTGCTTCCGCCGGAGAACGGCGTGAATGCAGTTTCCGTCGGCGATGAAACATATTATGCCGACAATATCATTCTGGCGGCAGGTTCGAAGCCGGCGTCTCTGCCGGTGGAAGGCATTGATCTTCCTCATGTCGTCAACAGCGACGGACTGTTTGCCCTCGACCATGCACCCGAAAGCCTGGTCATCATCGGCGGTGGGGTCATTGGCGTAGAATTCGCTACAGTATTTGCCAATCTGGGAAGTCAGGTCACGATTCTGGAGGCACTGCCGAAGATTTTGGATAATTTCGATAAAGAGATTTCCCAGAATCTGAAGATGATCCTGAAGAAACGCGGTGTGGATATCCACACCTCCGCTATGGTGAAAGGATTCGCCGAAACCGAGAATGGTCTTGTCATGGCTTCTTATGAAGAAAAAGGCAAGGACGCGGCTGCTACCGGCGAGTACGTTCTTGTTGCCGCAGGCAGGCGTCCGGTCACTGAGGGACTCTTTGCAGACGGCGCCCAGCCTGAGATGAACGGCAGATATGTCAAAGTGGACGAGAACTACATGACGAGCATCCCGGGCGTATACGCCATCGGCGATCTGATCGGAGGAATCCAGCTGGCCCATGCGGCGTCAGCCCACGGGATCCGCGCTATCGAATCTATCTGCGGCGCGCCGGCAACGCAGAATGTCGCGGTCGTTCCCGCCGGCGTCTATACGGATCCGGAAATCGCCATCGTCGGTATGACAGAGGCACAGGCCAAAGACCAGGGCATCGATGTGATCTGTGGCAAGTTCATCATGAGCGCCAACGGCAAAAGCCTCATCACCAAAGAGGAGCGCGGCTTCATCAAAGTCGTAGCCGAAGCCGGTTCCGAGAAGATCCTCGGAGCCCAGATGATGTGCGCCCGCGCAACAGACATGATCGGTGAATTCACTACCGCCATCGTCAACGACTTGACCGTTCCTGACATGCTCCGCAGCATCATGTCCCATCCGACATACAGCGAGGGCATCGGAGAAGCCCTGGAAGATGTGCACGGCATGTCGCTGCATACAGCGCCAAGATCCAAAAGATAATAAAGATTATCAGGGAACAGCAAGTAACCCGCTCCGCTGATGTCCTCGCACACTGCGGATTACAGCTTCGGGGTTACTTGCTGTTCTTTGTATTTATTCTCTTTGTATTGAAAAACAACGTAGAGGTGATGTATAATAAAAAATCAGTGATGTACTGAATCATGAACGATAGCCCGATTGAATGGAGGATTAATATACAATGGAAAAACTGGGTTTGAACACGTTAAGAGAGATGTTTCTGAGCTACTTTGAGAAGCAGGGTCATTACAGGAGAGAGAGTTTCTCTCTGATTCCACGCGATGATCCGAGTCTGCTTTTGATCGGTGCCGGAATGGCGCCGCTGAAGCCATATTTCGCCGGTCTCAGGACGCCTCCGGCAAAGAGAATGACCACTTGCCAGAAGTGCATCAGAACCGGTGATATCGAAAATGTTGGTTACACAGACCGGCATGGGACATTCTTTGAGATGCTGGGCAACTTCTCGTTTGGAGACTATTTCAAGAAAGAAGCCATCACTTGGGGATGGGATTTCTCAACAAATGTTCTGAAACTGCCGGAAGATAAGCTCTGGGTCACGATCTATGAGAACGATGAAGAAGCCTTTGATCTGTGGCATAACATGATCGGCCTTCCGGAGGAGAGAATCGTTCGTCTCGGTAAAGATGATAACTTCTGGGAAATCGGTACCGGCGGTCCGTGCGGTCCTTGTTCTGAAATCTATTTTGACAGGGGAGAAGATCACGGCTGCGGCAAACCGGACTGCAAACCCGGCTGCGAATGCGACCGTTATGTTGAATTCTGGAATCTGGTATTTACCCAGTTTAATAAAGAAGAAGACGGCACGTATTCAGATCTGCCGCACCCGAACATCGATACGGGATTGGGTCTGGAAAGACTTGCCTGCATCATGCAGGGTACCAATTCCATCTTTGATGTGGATACGATCCGGTCGGTATTAAAGCAGGTAGAGAACGTCTCCGGCGTGAAATACCAGGACGGCGCTGCGGAAACAGACGTTTCTATTAGAATCATCGTAGACCATCTTCGTTCCATGACCTTCATGATCGGCGATTACATTCTGCCGGGCAACGAGGGCAGAGACTATGTTCTGAGAAGACTGATCAGAAGAGCTGCAATGCACGGACGCAAACTCGGAATCGAGGGACCGTTCCTGTCAACACTGTGTGACAGGGTCATCGATGAATCCGGCCGCGCGTACCCGCAGCTGGAGAAACACAGGATCATGATCCGCCGTGTTGTCAATGCGGAAGAAGAGAAGTTCGCTTCAACCATCGACAAAGGCATGGGAATCATCGATGAATACATCGCTGACATGGTCATTTCCGGAAGCCATGAACTCGAAGGCGCCAAGGCGTTTAAACTCCACGATACCTATGGCTTCCCGATCGATCTGACAAAGGAGATTCTGGAGGAAAAGGGATACTCTGTCGACGAAGAAGGATTTGCTGCCGAAATGAAGCGTCAGAAGGAGCTCTCCCAGAAGGAAGATGAGATGGAAGGCGCCGGATGGGAAGGCAAAGCGAAAGAATTCGTTCTTCACGGCGAAACCGAATTCACCGGTTACGATACGGTCAACCAGCAGGCGGTCCTGGAGTCCATACACAGTGAACAGTTTGATGAACTGCATGATATCAAAGAAGGAGAAACCTGCATATTCGTCCTCGACAAGACGCCTTTCTACGCTGAAAGCGGTGGTCAGGTCAGTGATGAAGGATTCATTTACAATGAAAAAAGCGGCGTCGCTTATGTTCAGAGTGTAAAGAAATACAACAATATCTATACGCATACTGTGGACGTTCTCCGTGGGGAATTTTCTGTTGGGGATCATGTGGACGCCATGGTCACAGCACCATCCAGAAACATGACGGCAGCCAACCACTCCGCGACCCATATGCTGCACAAGGCTCTCAGGGAAGTGCTCGGCGATCACGTCAAGCAGTCCGGATCCCATGTGGACAAACACGGTCTCCGCTTTGACTTCTCTCACTTCCAGGCAATGACCAATGAGGAAATCAAACAGGTCGAAGACATCGTCAACGACAAGATCCGCCACTTCATTCCGGTCACTACGAAAGTAATGGACATTGAAGATGCCCGCAAGGAAGGCGCTATGGCGCTCTTTGACGAGAAATACGGCGATAAGGTTAGAGTCGTTTCCATCGGAGAATTCTCCAGAGAGTTCTGCGGCGGAACACATGTATCCAATTCGGGTCAAATCGGCGCTTTCAAGATCCTCAGCGAAT
Source organism: Candidatus Allocopromorpha sp. (assembly GCA_045114655.1). Classification (GTDB taxonomy): domain Bacteria; phylum Bacillota; class Clostridia; order Peptostreptococcales; family Anaerovoracaceae; genus Lentihominibacter. The sequence goes on from JBGUKV010000048.1 coordinate 11,819, forward strand.
CCGGTATTGCATCCGGTGTCCGTCGTATCGAGGCCATTACAGGCCAGAGCATCCTTGATGGATACAAACGGGATCAGCAGGTAATCAGCGAAACCGCCGCGGCAATCAAGGCCGACAAAGATCTGCTCGTTGAAAAAGCAACGGCTCTTGCCGACGAAGTCAGGGCGCTTCGTAAAGAACTGGCAGAAGTGAAAGCTGCGGAAATGAGCAAGGATGCCGATTCTTTCCTGGATGACGCGAAGGAGATCAACGGAATCAGACTGATCACAAAGCAGTTCGAAGACTATGCTATCAACGACCTCAGGAGCCTGTCAGACAACGTCAAGGCATCGAACAAGAACGTTGCGATGGTCTTTGCATCTGTCTCCGGCGGCAAAGTGACATTCCTCGTGTCTCTTACAGATGATCTGGTCGAAAAGGGCCTGCACGCCGGTAAGATGATCAAAGAAATCGCAAAGGCAGCCGGCGGCGGTGGCGGCGGTAAAGCTGATATGGCACAGGCCGGCGCGAAGGATCCGTCCAAGGTCGGAGATGCTTTTGCAAAAGCAGAAGAACTGCTGTAAGAATTAATATAGTTTAAGGCAATAATCTCGCAATATGACTTGTAATTATTGACAGTCTGATGTTATACTGTAAACACCAATTGAACTGATCGGAGGTTTTATAATGGATAGACAGACAAGGATGTACGATAACTTTGATAAAGTTGAGCAGAAGACCATCAAGGAAATACTTACTATCGTTTATGACGCTCTTGACGAGAGAGGCTACAACGCTATCGACCAGATGGTCGGATATATTCTTTCGGGAGATCCATCATATATCACAAGTCACAATAACGCGAGAAATGTCATCGGCAGGATCGAAAGAGATGATCTTGTTGAAGAACTGATCAAGGCATACCTCGGCAAGTAATTCTATTTGTATGATTACTTTTGTGGCGGGCAAAGTTCCGCCACTATTTTTTGATTTTTGAAAACGGAAATGAATTTTCTATATAATTATTATGTTAACATGGGGAAGCTATGAAAAAACTTGGTTTGGATGTGGGCGATAAAACAATAGGAGTGGCCGTAAGCGACGAAATGGGGATCATCGCCGATGGTGTTACGACCATTGAGCGTGTCGGGATCAAGAAAGATACCGGGAAGGTCCTGGATTACATCAAAGATTATAACTGTGATACGGTTGTGATCGGTCTGCCGCTCAAACTGGACGGAACGGACAGTCCTCAGACCGAAAAAGTACGTGAATTCCGGCAAAAGCTCGAAAACAAACTCAAAGGCGGCGGCATGAATCATGTTAGTATCGAATTCTACGATGAACGTCTGACGACGGTCATGGCGGAACGAGTCCTGATCGAAGCCGATATGCGCCGAAACAAAAGAAAAGAAATCATCGACCGGCAGGCAGCGATCATCATTTTGCAGAGCTATCTTGACAGCAATCGGTAGATTTTGCATTATCATTTAAGAGGATTGGCACAGACTTTGCTTTTATTTAAGGCAAAGTCTTTTTTATTGCGGTTTTCTGGTTTGAATGATCATGTCGCATAAAACCCGGAACTAAGGCTTATACCGATTATCTTAGACACTTATACAAAATACATCCATAACACCTCTTTAGAGCAAAGATCTGTTGCAACAATGCAACAGATCTTTGTTTTGTGCAACAGAATTCGCTGCAACAAAACCTGCAGGAGAGTATTATCCGCTATTTTTTTGTATAATAGTTCAAAATCTGCTTATAAAAAAGTTGGCACGGCTTTTGCTCTATATATCAGGTGTTGAAAATGAAATCAGTTATTGCAGAGACAAATGCCGTAATGGCGAAAGGAAATGTTATGTCAAAATCTACAGTAGCACTCGTAAAGGGTGAAGACATTCAGGCCAATGTAACGAAAGTATTTGACCTGCTTGGCGGCGTAGAAAACGTCATCAGACCGGGCACAACCGTCATGATCAAGCCGAATGCAGGCCACGCAGAACCACCTGAGACTTCTGTCTGCACCAATCCTGAAGTAGTTAGAGCTGTCATCAGAGAGGTTAGAAAAGCAAATCCTAAGGAAATCGTAGTAGCAGAAGCTGCCGCTATCGGCTGCGACACGATCGAATGCTTCAAGGTAAGCGGTATTCAGGCTGTTTGCGATGAAGAAGGCGTTGAGACCTACGATATCAAGAGAGACAAGGACCTGGTCAATGTTGCAGTCAGAGACTTCAGATCCAACATCTCCCACGTCAAGCTCCCGAAGAGACTGATGGAAGCAGAGCATCTGATCAACCTGCCAATCCTGAAGGCCCACGCAAGCATGGTATTCTCCGGCGCGCTGAAGAACATCAAGGGCGTTGTACAGGACAAGGTACACATGCAGATGCATCAGCTGAACCTCACCATGGCGATGATGGACGTATGGTCTGTCTGCAAGGCTGACCTCAACATTATGGACGCTATGAGAGCAGCTTCCGGTTATTCCCCGCACATGCCGGTTCCAATTGAGTCCAACATGATCCTCGGATCAAAGGACCCGGTAGCGATCGACAGAATCGCCTGCGAAGTAACAGGCATCGATACTTCCGGCGTAGACTACTTCAATGTTGCGAAGGAAGTTGGTCTCGGTAAGTACGACCTGGATGACATCGAAGTCGTAGGAAATACTGTTGAAGAATGCTTCAAGCAGATGTGGATCCCGTACATCGGCGACATGAGCACAAGATGGCCGGAATACGATGTACGCTGTGAAGGCGGATGCTCCAGCTGCCAGGCGCTGCTCGCCATCAACATGGAAGAGCTGAAGGCAGTCGGCGAGTATGACAAGAACGCTGGATCGACCGTTGTCATCGGACCTCAGAACGAGATTCCGAAAGATATTCCGGATGAGAAGATCTTCCTCCACGGCAACTGCACGAAGAAGTACCTCAAGGATCATCCGAATGCATACTGGATCCTGGGATGCCCGCCGAATGAACCGGCTCTCTACCTGACGATCCAGAGAAAAGAAGTCATCAATGGAATGGGTGATCAGGAAGAAGAAATCATCAGACCTTGCATGGCAAGAGACGCGCAGGTATGGCACGACTATGTATTCGCGAGAGCTGAGGAATACTTCAAAGAGCATCCGGATGCTAAGTAAGGGGATAAATCAATGTCAGTAAACGATTATGTTTCTATCAATTATACTCCGGAACTGAAAGATCTCCTGAACAGGATCTTCAGCGACGAGTTCATGCAGAAGCATACTAATTTCAAAAATTTCGAAGGCTTCCGTTATTCCAGCGCTGTCATGGCTACCTGGGATTCCCCTAGACTCGTGTATTCCAAGACGATCTTTGACAATTTCGTCAAAGAGAGTACGGAATACGAGACCTGGGACGACATGGTTAAAGCAGCGACAGACGAAGCCTTCGGAGAATAGTTATCACTTATTATCTTAAACAGGAGAAAACAACATGTCACAGAATGGACAGCAGCTCCAGTCTGAAAACACCAAAATTAATTTTGGAAAAGGCTGGATCATCATCTTTTACAGCATGATCATGTTCTGGTTCCTGATCGGATTCTCCATCGACGGACAGAACATCGTCATCGACGTATTCGTTAACAACAATGCAGCGAAGCTGGGTTATGACGACCCGACACTGCTCCACGCGAAACTGCTTGAGCTGGCAATGTGGGCCGGATTCATCGGTGTAGTAGCATACTTCGTAATCGGCCGTATTCTTACCAAAATCGGCGCGAAGTGGCTGTCAGTCGTATGTCTGGCACTGGCCGGCGTATCCTACATCTTCTATGGTCACTCCACAACACTGGGTACATACTTCGCAGGTCTGACTCTGGTAACTGTATTCATCAATGCAGCAGCTTACCTGGGCGGCGGAAACCTGGTCACACAGTGGATGCCGAAGAAGAAGGGCCTGGCCAACGGATTCACCACAATGGGCCACAACCTCGGTTCCGCTCTGTATGTACCGCTTATCGCATTCCTGATCGGTGCTTACGGCATGGGCAAAGGCATGACGATCACCGGTATTGCAGCTATCTGCATTGCGATCATCGCAATCTTCATCATCAGAAACACACCGCAGGAGATGGGACAGCTTCCTGACAACGTAACACAGGACGTATATGACAGAGAATATGCTGACATGAGCGCTGACGCTCCGAGCAGATGGACTGTCGGCTCCCTGCTGAAGACAAAGGAAATGTGGATCGTCGCACTGATCATCGGTATCAACCAGATGGTAACAACCGGCGTTATGTCACAGCTCGTTCCTAGAAACATCGAACTCGGATTTGAGCCGAACAAGGCCATCGCTCTGATGACTGTATGCGCACTGATCGGTCTGGCAGGATCCTTCGCATTCGGATTCATCGACCAGAAACTGGGCGTTAAGACTGCAGTAAGAGCATTCCTGCTCTGGTACATGGTCGCTCTGGCTGTCAACGTACTGTTCAACAACATGACAGGCGGCTACATCTGCGTCGCTATGATCGGCGTAGCCATCGGCGCAGCAGCGAACTTCATGACTTCACTGCCTGCATCCGTATTCGGACGTCACAGCTTCGATATCGTATACTCCATCTACTTCCCGATCATGCAGGTTGTCCTCATGCTGAACTACATCGTTAACGCAACAGCACTGAGAGTCACCGGATCACTGAGAGGCGCATACGTAGTATTCATCGGACTGCTGATCATCAACTTCATCCTGATCTCCGTACTGAACACCAGAAAGTACAATCTGGACTATGCGAAGGAAGAAGAAGTAACAGGCGAACATCTGGAAGGATAATTATCGCAATACACAGGAAGGATAGACATTATGGGAAATGTAGTAATTGTAGCAGCATGCAGAACTGCCGTCGGATCACTGGGCGGAATGTACAAGACCATCACTTCACTGGATCTTTCCATTCCGATCATGCAGGAACTGGTCAAACGTTCCGGCATTGACCCTGAGATCATCGAGGATGTCATCTGGGGCTGCAACTATCAGAGAACATATTTAGAAAACAATCTGGCCCGTGTCGCTGCCGTCAAGGCCGGCCTGCCGGAGAGTGTTCCCGGAATCACCATTCACCGTAACTGCACATCTTCACTGTCATCGATCCAGTTTGGTTTCTATCAGATCAAATCCGGAGAAGCAGATTGCATCATGGCCGGCGGTGCTGACAGCATGAGCACAGCGCCGCACATGGTCTTCGATGCCCGCTATGGTAAGAAGTACGGCCACATGGAGCTTCGTGACTCCATGTGGGACTCCTTCACCAATCTGGGTGTCGGCCCGGCCATGGGCATCACTGCTGAAAACGTTGCAGAGCGCTATGGAATCACCAGAGAAGAGATGGACGCATATGCTCTGCAGAGTCATCAGCGTGCTGTTGCTGCGATCGATGCAGGAAAGTTCAAGGACGAAATCGTTCCGATCACAATCAAAGGAAGAAAGGGCGATACTGTCTGCGATACAGACGAATTCCCTCGCAGAGACACTTCACTGGAAAAGCTGGGCAAGCTGAAAGCTACATTCAAAGAAGACGGTAAAGTTACCGCAGGTAACTCTTCTGGTATGAATGACGCGGCTTCCGGCGTGATCCTGATGGATGAAGACAAAGCGAAAGAACTGGGCGTTCCGATCATCGCACGCGTCCTTTCCGTCGGCGCAGTTGGTCTGGACCCGGATTACATGGGACTTGGTCCTATTGGCGCATCACGCAAAGTTCTTGAAAAAGCAGGTCTTACAGTAGAAGATGTTGATCTGTGGGAAATGAACGAAGCGTTCGCTGCACAGTGCCTCGCTTGCCAGAGAGATCTGGGCATCGACATCGATAAGCTCAATGTCAACGGCGGCGGAATCTCCATCGGACATCCGGTAGGCGCTACCGGCGCCAGACTGGTGGTTACTCTGGTCCACGAGCTGAAGAGAAGAGAGCAGAAGTACGGAATCGCAACACTGTGCGCCGGAGGCGGCATGGGTGTAGCAGTTCTGGTAGAGATGGTGTAGATA
>JBGUKV010000049.1:0-3331 GCA_045114655.1 Candidatus Allocopromorpha sp.
ATTTATTCTACAACAAAAGCATGGCACATGCAATGCACAAGATGTAGTTTTCATTTGTCTGTATTCTTCTCCGCCTGCGCGGCTTCATCAATCAGGCGGCGCTCGGCTTTGCTGAACCTTTTCGTTCCGTCTTCGCTGCGATCATCCCTGTGGGATATGAACGCTTCAAACATCTCCGGTCTGCGGTCCTTCGTGATCGCAAGAGACTGCTTCAGTTTCCACAGATCGATGTTCTGATGGTGGCCGCTCAGCAGCACCTCAGGGACCTCCATCCCCCGGTACTCCCTGGGCTGTGTGTACTGCGGATGCTCCAAAAGCCCCGAGTACACCGACTCGTTCATCGCCGAGTCTTCATTCCCAAGTACGCCCGGAATGAGTCTGGCGACGCTGTCGATCAGCACCATGGCCGGAAGTTCCCCTCCGGTCAGCACATAATCTCCGATGGAAATCTCCTCTGCGTCCCAGTAATCCAGCACTCTCTGATCCACCCCTTCGTAATGGCCGCAGAGGATCACGAAACTGTCCAGTTCAGCCAGTTCCCGGATCTTCTCCTCATCCAGGATCTTCCCTCTCGGGGACATGTAGATGATCTTTTTTGCTTTTGCATCGATGTGCTCCAGTGCGCTGAATATAGGATCCGCCATCATGACCATTCCGCCGCCGCCCCCGAAGGGATAGTCGTCGGTCCTGTTGTGTTTGTCCTTCGTAAAATCCCGGATGTTTGTCAGGCGGACATCCAGCAGGCCTTTATCGGCCGCCTTGCCGAGCATGCTGTATTCTGTTACAGGGCCGAACATTTCCGGGAACAATGTCAGTACGTCGATTTTCATGATCCGGGTCCCCCTACAGCATCCCTTCGATCAGCCGCATTGTAACGCGGCGGCTGCCCGGGTCTATGTCAAGAACAAAGGCAGGCACCTTCGGTACAAGAACCTGCTTTCCCTCATCTGTTTCCACTTCAAAAATGTCCTGTGCGGTGTTCTGGATCACGTTGGTGACTGTCCCAAGACGCGAGCCGTCCTCGAGCACGGCTTCCATGCCGATCAGATCCCGCACGTAATACTCGCCTTCCGGAAGTTCCGGCAGATCCGCCTCTGTCACAAAGAGTTCACTGCCTTTGGCTTTTTCGGCAGCAGTCCTGTCATCGATACCCTCAAGACCCAGCACGACCATGTTCTTCTGCATCCGCACGCTGCGGACCGGCATCAGGACATCGTCCACATAGATTTCGGGTGTCTCTTCATAGATGGCGGGACTGTCCGAATAATTGTAGACTTTCACCTCTCCCTTGAGGCCCACGGCGTTCACGATTTTCCCTATCAGTATTTTCTCGGTTGTTTTACTCATGACATTATCACGGGGCATGATCGCGATACGCTACATGCCCCTGTATTCTCAGTTTCTATTGAACGATTTCAACAACTACCTTCGTGTTCGCTTTGGTTGCCGCTGCTTTGACAACGGTTCTGATTGCCTTCGCGATTCTGCCTTGTTTGCCGATGACCTTTCCCATGTCATCGGAAGCGACGCGAAGCTGAATAACAGTAGTGCCATTTGACTCGGACTCAGAAACCTCCACAGCCTCCGGATGTTCAACCAAAGACTTTGCAATTGCACTAACTAATTCTTTCATTGGATCACCGCTTTCTTAAAGTATACCGGCCTGCTTGAACAGCTTCTTGACTGTCTCTGTAGGCTGAGCTCCTGTTTCCAGCCACTTCTTCGCAGCTTCTTCGTTGATCTTGATCTCAGCTGGATCCTTGAGCGGTGCATAGTAACCGAGCTCCTCGATGAATCTGCCGTCTCTTGATGCTCTTGAATCTGCAACAACTACTCTGTAGAAAGGCTTCTTGTGCGCGCCCATTCTCTTTAATCTGATTTTTACCATTACTTTTTTCCTCCTGATAATTATATTTAATTCTTTTGAATGGTTTAACTGTGTTTGATTTACCGGAGTCCTTACTGGAGTCCTTTGAACCCGCCGAACATACGGCTCATCTTCGCTGCCCCTTTCGGACTCATCATCTGCCTCATCATCTTGCGGGATTCCTCATACCGCTTGGTGAGCTGATTGATTTTCTGTACGGACTGTCCGGAACCTGCCGCGATTCTCTTTCGCCGGCTGGCGTTGAGGATGTTCGGGTTTTCCCGTTCCTCTTTTGTCATGGACTGGATGATCGCCTCGAAACATACGAAGTCTTTTTCACTCTGATCCAAGTTTACGTTCTTGTTGCCCGATACGCCCGGGAGCATGTCCAGCATCTTGGCGATGCCACCCATCTTCCGGATCTGCCCCATCTGGTCAAGAAAGTCCTCGAGCGTGAACTTGTTTTTCTTGATTTTCTCTTCGAGCCTGGTCGCTTCCTCTTCATCGAAGTCCTCCTGGGCCTTCTCGATGAGGGACAGCATGTCGCCCATTCCCAGGATACGGCTGGCCATTCTCTCCGGATGGAACTCATCGAGCGCATCCATCTTCTCGCCCATACCGACGAATTTGATCGGTCTGCCCGTTACCTTCTTGGTTGAAAGCGCCGCGCCGCCTCTGGAGTCACCATCCATCTTGGTCATGATGACGCCGTCGATTCCCAGCGCGTCATTGAAACCTTCCGCTGCATTCACCGCGTCCTGACCGGTCAGGGCGTCGACGACGAGCAGGATCTCATGCGGTCTGATTTCCTTCTTGAGGACCTTCAGTTCCTCCATGAGTTCCTCGTCGATCTGCAGACGTCCCGCCGTGTCGACGATCAGGACGTTGTATCCCTTGAGCTCGGCTTCCTTCATGGCAGCCTTTGCGATCTTGCTCGGGTCCTTCGTGTCGCGCATGGTGAAGACCGGAACGCCCACGCTCTCTCCAACGACCTCCAGCTGGTCGATCGCCGCCGGCCTGTAGATATCGCATGCGCACAGCATCGGCTTCTTGCCGTTCTTCGTGAGCCACTTGGCCAGCTTGCCGCAGGTCGTTGTCTTACCTGTACCCTGCAGACCCACCATCATGTAGACCGTGAATCCCTTTGGTGAATATGTCAGCTTGCTGCTCGCGCCGCCCATCAGTTCCACCAGCTGATCGTTTACGATCTTGATGACCTGCTGAGCCGGCGTCAGGCTCTTCATGACTTCCTCGCCAAGCGCCTTTTCCTTTACGTCGGCGACGAACTCCTTGACGACCTTGAAGTTGACGTCCGCTTCCAGAAGAGCCAGCTTGACTTCCCGCATCGCTGCGTTGATGTCCGCTTCCGTCAGACTTCCTTTGCCTTTGAGTCCCTTAAAGACTCCTTGCAGTTTGTCCGATAATCCCTCAAATGCCAATTTATTTCTCCTTATGTGCGCGGCT
>JBGUKV010000050.1:0-19508 GCA_045114655.1 Candidatus Allocopromorpha sp.
GCTAATAGATAATAATATTAGTGATTTGCATTCTTTTATTACGCTTACTTTCAGAGATGAAATAAGCGATTATTATCAGGCCCATTATTATTTACAGAAATATTTTCGAAGAATCAAGTATCATATGAAGAAACACGGCCAGGAATTTAAATACATCTGCGTACTAGAGATACAGGAAGAAAGATCAAAGAAATATGGTACTGATGTGATACATTTTCACTTACTTACGAATCTGAAAGTAGATTCTTTTTTTATACCCAAAAGGGAGAAAAAAACGCAGTATAGTCACGCAAAAGAGAAATGGTTTCACTCGTACTATTATAATCTGCCATTCTGGAAATATGGATTTAGTACTGCTGAAGAATTAGATAAAAGCAGCAGCACTGGTGGTTTAATGTATTATTTATCAAAATATATGGGCAAAAGTATTAATCAAAGTTTTTTTAATAAGAAGAAATTACTGCACTCGAATAACCTAAAAACAAATGTAGTTGAATATATTTCAGACATTGATGAACTTAGTCAAATCATGGCTGATTATGAACCGTTTTTGCAAAATGTATATTCGTATAATTCGACAAAACCATATGTCTCGTCATTCGACGACTATGAATACCAATTATAGATAAAAAGAATAGATATAACTTATGAAATTTCCGCCCCTTCCCGGGGCTTTTTTTGTTGGAGGTAATAATGATTATTCAGAATAAATATAAAACAGAAGAACTGTTGCGACACATAGCAGACCATAATATAATTGATCTGGACGACATAGTAAATGATATGAATAAAAAAAGAAAGGAGCAATTATTAAAGCAGCATACATATAGTATCTTTGAGGGGACCGATGGCCGCTGGAAGACACATATTATTGATGCAAATGGAAAACGAAAACTAATAGCAAAGGCGACATTAGCTGAATTGGAAGATTATTTGTGTTCTTTGTATATGGGTACCGATACTGTTACCATGGCGTCACTTTATCCAGAATGGATCGAGTATAAGGCACTTAAAGTAAGTTCAAGCACAATCAAGCGTACGAAAACAGATTGGAATAAGTATTATAAGGATTCTGCTATTATTAATAAACCTATTACAGAAATTAGGAAAATCGATTTAGACAAATGGGTTCACGAAGTAATAAAAGAATTTGGCATGAATAACCATCAGTATACAGGTTTCCATGCTATTTTGAAGCAGTTATTGGACTATGCTGTTGACCTTGGGCATATCGAAAAAAATCCTGATGATGAGTTGAAGATAGAAAAGAAAAGAGTCCTTAAAAGAGAGCATAAGAAAAGCGATCATACTCAGGTGTTCAGTGATACTGAAATTGCACAATTGCAGAGGGTTGCATGGGACGATTTTAATAATAAAAGGCATCCTGTTCATCAACTAACACCATTGGCAGTTATGTTCATGTTTTTTACTGGCCTCAGAATTGGAGAAGTATGTGCCATCAGGTATGAAGATATCGAAGCAGATGAACTGATTGTAAGGCGTACATATTGCATCTCAAACAATACAGTGCTTGACCATACAAAAGGAACCTTTGGAGACAGAAGAGTGCCGCTTATCCCGCAGGCAATGGAATTAATTAATTGTGCCACTGAAAGACAAAAAGAAGAAGGAGTAAGTTCCGATGGATATATCTTTTCCATGAATGATAATCCTATTTTATATAGCTCTGTCAGTAAAGCATTTTATAGCTATTGCAAAGAAATAGGAACTGAACCTAAAAGTTCCCATAAGGCAAGAAAAACCTTTGTATCTAAATTGATCGATGCTGGTGTCAATATTAATACAACTCGTCAGATTGTAGGACATCAGGATGAAAGAACTACTCTTAATAATTATTGCTATGATAGATCCTCAAAAGCAGAGAAATATAGCAAAATTTCTAAAGCATTTAGCTGATTCTAGCTATCTGTAACCATCTGGTAATCAATTGTAACCAAAATGCAGGTTCAAAAAAGAAAAAGAACGTTGAAATTCCAACGTTCTCATGGTGGAGCATAGGGGGCTCGAACCCCTGACCTCATGACTGCCAGTCATGCGCGCTCCCAGCTGCGCCAATGCCCCGGATGGAGCCACTGGCCGGGATCGAACCGGCCACCTGCGCGTTACGAATGCGCTGCTCTGCCGGATGAGCTACAGTGGCTCACTGCAGGTTTCAGACCTGTGCAACAAGTCTATTCCTCCTGCATCTCCTCGATGAGTTCATCAATATCGTTGTACTGATGAGTTTCATCCACATTCGGCGCCTGTGAGGCATCGTTTGTGGTACCCATCGTGAGGAAATATATTATACCTGCAATAATAAATAATGCAAGGATAATCGCGAAAATAATAATGGCTTTTTTTCGTTTTGCTTTCTTGACGTCCGCTTCCTGCGCCTCTTTGAGAATCTCCTCTGTCTTCTCCTCAGCCGTTACTTCGGCCGGCGTTTCCGCTTCGGCTTCAGCAGGTGCCTCTGCGGCGGGCTCTTCAGCCTCGGCTGGTTCCGCCTCAGCAGCAGGTGTTTCGACAGCCGGTGCTTCTACAACCGGTGCTTCTACTGCAGGTTCTGCTTCAGCCGGTGCTTCTACCGCTGGTTCTGCAACAGCGGGCTCAACAACAGGTTCAGCAACCGTCGGCTCCTCGGCCTTCGCCGGTTCTGCCACGGGTTCCTCAACCTTCGTCGGTTCAGCAACAGGTTCCTCAACCTTCGCCGGTTCCGCAACAGGCTCCTCAACCTTCGCGGGTTCTGCCATTGGTTTCTCAACCTTGGCCGGTGCCTTAACTTCCGGTTTCTCGACCTTCGCCGGTTCCGCGACCGGTTTCTTAGCGGCGGCTGCAGCTTCAGCTGCTTTCTGTTCCTGCTGTCCGGCCAGGGCTGCGGCGATCGCAGCGGTGTCGATGGACTGGGTCGCGCGTGCTTTTGCAGCGCGGCGGGCGTTCATCGCGTTGATCTTTTTGAAGAGGGCGGCAATCGTCTTGCCGTGCGGCTCTTCGTAGAACAACTTCACCCATTCGCCCTGATACCTGAAGAGGTATGCGTGGTAAGCAGATGAATGTTTGACCTGGCTGATACCTGTATATAGGTATTCCTTATTATCTATGAACAGCGAACGTTTCGAAAACTCAACGCTATGGCCTTTGTCATTAAACTTTATCGATTCCATATAATCTCCCGTATAATCGGATAAAACACAATCAGATAAATCGTTTTTTCGAGCTAAAATAAAAAAGGTCCGCGCCTATAATAACAAATGAAAACAAAAAATGCAAATTTTACAAGACAAAATCATATTGTAATGTTATAATAACGTATAAAAATGCGTTTATTTGTAATTTGTTTTGTATTATTGTAAGTAATCATTTGAAGTAATCAGAGGAAGAAACATATGGATAAGAGTGCATTAAAAGACAAGAGACGTGAGACAGTAATCGGTCTTCTCAAAGGCATGAACATCAAGAAGGATTCAGACGGCGGCTTCGACAAAGACGATGTTTACGGCTGCATCCAGGAACTGTGCAACCTTTATGAGGAGCATATCGATGAGCTCGAAAGCAACTATGAAGCTGAAATTTCTGAACTTACGAAGAAGTATCAGAAATACGATGAGAACAATGAGCTCTATGTCAGCTTGATTCTTGAAGCTAAGAAGAGCAGCAATGAGATCATCAACCAGGCGAAGACAGAGGTCGACGAGATCCTGAGAAGCGGGAAAGAAAAGATCGAGCTTCAGGAACAGCAGATGGAACAGTTCCGCATCGACAGCGAGAAGGAGAGGGAATCTGTGATTGCTGAGCTGAAGGCCAGCAAGGAAGTTGCAGAAGCTGAGAAGGCTGCCATGAAGGTCGAGATGGAAGCCGAGAAGGAAAAACTCGAAGCCACAAAGAACAAATACAGGCAGCAGATCACAGCCATGGAAAACGAGTTTGCGGAGATCAGGACAAACATCCTGAGAACATCGGCAAGACTTGACAACCTCAAGGCACAGACAGAGGAACTGTTACCTTCCGTGGACTGGGATGTTGAGGAAACCGAAACAGACGTAGAGGTTCCGACAGCTGACGTTGAAGTCGAAGAGTTCTTTGAGCCGGAAGAAAAACTGGCAGAAGAGGCGGTTCCGGCAGAAGCTCCAGCAGAGGTACCGGCAGAGGTACCGGCCGAAGTTGCAGAAGCAGCAGAAGAAGCCGCAGAGATTTCTTTTGAAGAAGTTGCGGTAGAACCGGCAGAAGAAGAGGCACCGGCAGAGGAGCCAGCTGAAGAAGCTCCTGTCGAAGTCCCTGCAGAGGCCCTGGCCGAAGAAGCTCCGGCCGAAGAAGAAGCTCCTTCGGCAGCACCGGCAGAAGCAGATAGTCTCTTCGCGGATACATTCTTCCAGGACAACCTGTTTGAGGATGTTCCGAAAGCAGAAGACGGCGTAGCTGCAATCGAAGAAGCGTTGGCCGAAGCACCTGCCGTTCCGGACATTCCGGATGTTCCGGCAGAGGTTCCGGAAGTTGTGGCGGCACCTGTAGAAGAAGTTGCAGAAGCGGTCGGCGAACATGAGGCGACAGTTGAAGAACTTCTGGCGAGCATGGACACCCTGGCCGATACGGTTGGTCTTACGGACAACATCGACGCCAAGCCTGCAGATGCAGCAGCGGATGTAGATGCAATGCTGGACGAGATCTCATTCGATGACCTGATTGAAGACGCAACACCAATCGAAGCAGCAGCTGAAGAAGCGGTCGCTGCACCTGTCGATGCAGCAATCGACACCGCTGCAGATGCAGTGATCGGCGGAGCAACGGACGCAGTAGCTGATTTGGCGCCGGAGGAAATCTCTTTTGACAGCCTCGAAGCACTCTTCAAAGATGAACAGTAAGAAACTGTGCAGCAAAATCCATATAATACAAATGACCTAAAAATAGACGTTGGTACGCGGCGCAGTTGTGCCGCGTACTTTTATCGACAGAACATTCAAAAACAGAATGAGCAAAGGAACCGGACATGGACGCATTAAAGAACAAGATCCTGACAGAAGGCAAAGCAATCGGAACAGAAATCGTGAAGGTGGATGGATTTCTGAACCATCAGATCGACGTGAAGTTTCTCGAGGAAATCGGCGCGGAGTTCGGCAGGCGATTTGCCGGCGTGCAGGTGGACAAGATCCTGACGGTCGAAGCGAGCGGGATCGCCATCGCCTGTGCAGCCGCACCGGAGTTCAACTACGCACCGGTGGTCTTTGCGAAAAAGGCCGCCCCGAGCACGATGAACGAAGGGTTCTACGAGGCCGAAGCGAGATCCTTCACCAAGGGCACTGTGTCGAAGCTCAAAGTCGCGGAGAAGTTCATTAACAAAGGAGAAAAGATCCTGATTCTGGACGACTTCCTGGCAAGCGGCGAAGCGTCGGTAGCGCTGGCGCAGATCGTGGAGATGGCGGGAGCTGAGGTTGCCGGCATCGGCGCGGTCATCGAGAAGGGTTTTCAGGGAGGCTCCGACAGACTGCGCGCCATGGGATACAGAGTGGAGTCGCTGGCGGTCATCGAAAAGATCGACGACGGCGTCATCACATTCAAATAGTTTTGCAAAAGCAAGAGAAGACAGATGGATGACTATAAGGTAGATTTTCACATACACACAACAGCGTCGGACGGCGAGGCGACGCCGACACAGATCGTCAAGCGCGCCAAGGAACTGGACTACGATATCATTGCCATCACGGATCATGACAACACCAATGGCATCGCAGAAGGCATGATCGCGGCGGAGGCAGTGGGCATCAAGCTGATTCCCGGCATCGAGATCGCTGTGGTCACAGAGGAAGAGACCGGACTCCACATGCTCGGCTACAATATCGACATCGAGAACGAAGCGCTGAAGACGTTTCTCGACGAGATGGTGCAGCGGCGCGTCGAGCGGAATGAGCAGCTGTTCCGGGTTTTGCAGGAGATGGGCTACGATATCTCCCGGGACGACATCGAGGTCGGCAAGAACGATTTTATCGGCAAGCCCCTCATCGCCAGGGCTCTCGTAAGCAAAGGCTACATCGCCGAGGAGAAGCAGGCTTTTGGTCGGGAGATTCTGGGCAGCGCCAAGTGCAGGGCCGTGAAGAAGGTCAAGCCGCTTGCGAAGGACGCGATCCGGATCATCAAGGAGGCGGGCGGCACGCCGGTGCTGGCGCATCCGATCCAGACACGCGGCATCGGGCGCCCGGGAAGCGAGCAGTTCTACACCAACATCGATAAAATAATCGGACGACTGAAGCGGCAGGGACTGAAAGGGCTGGAATGCTTCCATCCGGATCAGGACTTCGAACAGTCCATGCGGTTCGTGGAGATGGCGGAGAAGTACCATCTGCACATCACCAGAGGATCCGATTTCCACGGAAAAGATTTTGCAGACGCCGAAGAGACGGCGTATAGATAATACATACAGGAGGACCTAAATGAAGATCTATAACACACTGACAAGAAGAAAAGAAGAATTCGTTCCGCAGGAGGAAGGCAAAGTCAAAATGTACGTCTGCGGACCTACGGTCTACAATTTCTTTCATATAGGAAACGCCAGGCCTTTCGTCGTGTTCGACACCATGCGGAAGTATCTGGAATACAGAGGATACAAAGTCAAGTTCGTTCAGAACTTCACCGATGTGGATGACAAGATCATCAACCGCGCCAAGGAGGAAGGCGTCTCAGCCGGCGAGATCTCCGAGAAGTACATCGCGGAATACTACAAGGACGCGGCGGCTCTCAATGTCCGCAAAGCGACGGTCCACCCGAAGGTCACGGAGACCATGGATGACATCATCAAGTTCGTCGCGGACCTCATCGAAAAAGGTTACGCTTACGAAGTGGACGGCGATGTCTACTACAGAACGAGAATGTTCGAAGGCTACGGCAAGCTCTCCGGCAAGAACGTCGACGAGCTGCGCCTGGGGGCGAGCGAACGAACCAGCTCCGCCGACGATGAGAAGAAGGAAGATCCACTCGACTTCGCGCTCTGGAAGGCCCGCAAGTCGGACGATGAGATCGCATGGGATTCGCCGTGGGGCATGGGCAGACCGGGCTGGCACATCGAGTGCTCCGCCATGTCAAAGAAGTATCTGGGTGACACCCTGGACATCCACGCCGGAGGCGAGGACCTGCAGTTCCCGCATCATGAGAACGAGATCGCCCAGTCAGAAGCCCACAACGGCAAGCAGTTCGCCAACTACTGGATGCACAACGGATACATCAACATCGACGGCGTCAAGATGAGCAAGTCCCTCGGAAACTTCAAGACCGTGCGCGATCTGCTCAGCCAGTACGACGGCGAAGTCCTGCGCTTCCTCATCCTGAGCGGACACTACAGAGGACCGATCGACTTCAATCCGGAGATCCTGACACAGTCACAGAACGGGCTGAAGAGAATGCGTAACGCCAAGTCCAACCTGAAGCACCTGATGGCCAACGGCGCGGACGGGGACATGACCGCAGCCGAAGCGGAGGCTGTCGCGGGCTATGACAAATACAGACAGAAGTTCATCGAGGCCATGGATGACGACCTCAACACCGCAGATGCTATTTCAGCCGTCTTCGAACTCGTCACCGCCATCAACACCGCGGCAGGCGCCGGCGCCACGAAAGCTTTTGCAAAAGCATCCATGGACGTTTTGATGGAACTGGCGACAGTCCTCGGACTGCTCCAGCAGGATGTGGAAGAAAAGGTCGAAATCGATCCTGAGATCCAGGCTCTCATCGATGAGCGCCAGGCCGCCCGTAAGGCGAAGAACTACGCCCGCGCGGACGAGATCAGAGACCAGCTTGCTGCCCAGGGCATTACGCTGAAGGATACCCCGCAGGGCGTGCAGGTGATCAAGAACTAATGAAGGAAGCGGAAGTCAGACAGCTGAATACGGACGTGCTCGCCTACATGGGCGACGCCGCGTATGAGCTTTTCATCCGGAAGCTGATGCTCGAGGAGGGCAGGCTCCGGGCGAACAGCCTGCACCGTTCGGCGACCCACTACGTCAACGCCCATGCGCAGGCGGATGCGGTGCGCGGGATGCTGGAAGAACTGACAGAGGAAGAGCAGCGGATCGTGAAGCGGGCGCGCAATCACAAATTCCATTCCAAAGCAAAGAACGCGAATCCGCTGACGTATAAATGGGCAACGGGATTTGAAGCATTGGTAGGGTACCTGTACCTGACCGGGGACGAGCAGCGGCTCGCCTGCGTCATGAACAGGGCAGTGGAGATCATCGATGGCAAACAGATATAAGAAAAAAAGAGAAACCACGAACAAGACAAAGGACTGGATCACAGATTACTACCAGACCGGGCGCGAGTGGGAAAAGGACAACCGCCGGCGCCGCGAGGAGGCAGGAGAGAAAGAGGAAAAGGGTCTTAGAAACCTGAACGCTTTCGAGATGACCTGCATCGTCATCATCGTTTTGGCAGTGATCGGCATGATCATCAAATATTTCATTCTCGGACACGGATTCTGGGATTGGGGGATTTAACATGAGCAAAGCAGACGTTTTATTTGTAAATATGTGCCGGGACATCCTGGACAACGGATTCTCGACAGAAGGGCAGACCGTCCGCGCCAAGTGGGAGGACGGCACGCCGGCCCATACGATCAAACAGTTCGGCGTGGTCAACCGGTATAACCTGAGTGAGGAATTTCCGGCTCTGACACTGCGCCCGACTTATATCAAGAGCGCAGTCGACGAGATGCTCTGGATCTGGCAGAAAAAGTCCAACCGGACGGCTGACCTGGCCAGCGGCATCTGGGACGAATGGGCAGATGCTGACGGAACCATCGG
Source organism: Candidatus Allocopromorpha sp. (assembly GCA_045114655.1). GTDB lineage: Bacteria > Bacillota > Clostridia > Peptostreptococcales > Anaerovoracaceae > Lentihominibacter. The sequence goes on from JBGUKV010000050.1 coordinate 8,784, forward strand.
CAAGGCCTACGGCTACCAGATGGGCGTCAAGTACAAGTTCGGCCAGGGCGAGATGGACCAGGTGGACAATGTCCTCTGGCAGCTGAAGAACACGCCTTACTCCAGACGCATCATGACCAACCTTTACAACTTCGCGGACCTGTCCGAGATGGGGCTGGAACCCTGCGCCTACAGCATGACCTTTAACGTCACCCGCGAGCAGGGCGGCGGCGCGGAGGGCGGCGGCGGCAGCGGCAAGTTCGTCCTGAACGGCATCCTCAACCAGCGCTCCCAGGACATCCTGGCAGCGAACAACTGGAACGTGGTCCAGTACGCGGTCCTGATCTACATGCTGGCCCAGGTCAATGACATGCTTCCAGGCGAGCTGATTCATGTGATCTCCGACGCCCACATCTACGACAGACATGTGGACATCATCCGTGAAATGATCGAGCGTCCCCAGTATCCGGCGCCGAAGTTCGCTCTGAATCCCGAGATCAAGAACTTCTACGACTTCACGCTGGATGATATCAAAATCACAGATTACAAGAAGAACCCGCAGATCAAGAACATCCCGATCGCGGTATAAGCGCGGCACGAAACAAACAAGGAGCACAACATGAACGCAATCGTTGCGACAGACAGAAACTGGGGCATCGGCAAGAACAACGACCTTCTGGTCCACCTGCCGGGCGACCTGAAATACTATAAGAAGAAGACCCTCGGCAAGTGCGTCATCTTCGGACAGCGGACGCTGGAATCCCTGCCCGGGTCCAAGCCGCTTCCCAAGCGCAACCACATCGTCCTCAGCGACGATCCGGCCTTCACCGTCACGCCGCGCGAGGGTTTCGCCTGCGACGTTGTACATTCGAAGGACGAGGTGCTCGAGCTGGCAGCAGAATATGAAGCAAAAGCAACCGCTGCAGGGGAGGATCCATCTGAAGCGGTCTTCATCTGCGGCGGAGCATCCATCTATGAACTGTTCTTCGATGACTGTGACGCCTTTTATGTGACGCGGATCGATGAGGTGTTCGATGCGGACCGGTTCTTCCCGAACCTGGAAGAGAAGGGATTCGTCGTCACCTGGGAATCCGAAGAACAGATTGACGAAGCAACCGGCATCCGCTACACTTTCCGCAAATACGAGCGGCCATAAAGCAGCGCAGGCAGGTGATACCATGTCCGAAATCATAGCAGGAAGAAACGCGGTCTTAGAGGCCCTCAAGTCCGGCCGTGAGATCGAGAAGATCAACATCCAAAAAACCGAGAAGGGAGAGCATCCCGCAGGCTCGATCAAGCAGATCATAGCCAAAGCAAAGGAAGCGAAGATCCCCGTCTACCATAGCGATAAGGCATTCATGGACAAGCTCCTGGATGGCGCTAAAGTAAACTGCCAGGGCGTTATCGCGACAGCATCCGACTACTCATACTGTGAGATCAGCGATATCCTCAGGCTGGCGGAAGAACGCGGCGAGAAACCGTTCATCATCGTCCTTGACGGTTTGGAGGATCCCCACAACCTGGGCGCCATCATGCGGACTGCCGAATGCGCGGGAGCACACGGGATCATCATCCCGAAACGGCGCAGCGTCTCCGTGAACGAGACCGTGCTCAAGACCAGCGCGGGCGCGGCGGAGCACATGCTCTGCGCGCGGGTGACGAACATCGGCAGGGCCATCGATGAACTCAAGAATCAGGGGGTGTGGGTCTACGCCTGCGACATGGGTGATACATTCATGTATGATCAGGATATGACCGGCCCGGCAGCGATCGTCATCGGCAGCGAAGGCTTCGGCATCAGCCGGCTCGTTCGTGAGAAGTGCGACTTCGTGGTCAGCATTCCGATGAAGGGCCGGGTCAATTCTCTCAACGCGTCCAACGCCGCCGCGATCATCATGTATGAAGTCGTGAAACAGAGGTTGTAATGCTCAAAAAAGAACTCATCAACTCCATAGAGAATCCGGAGATCCAGCTGGCGGCGGAGGCTCAGGCGGGAGACTCCCTCGCAGAGGAGACGCTCATTCGGAAGTATTCCGGCATTGTTTATAAGAAAGCCCGCGCCTACTTCATGGCCGGCGCGGACGCGGAAGACGTGGTCCAGGAGGGCATGATCGGCCTGCTCAAAGCCGTGCGCACTTATGATGCCGACAAGAACGCGACCTTTGGCACCTACGCCGAGCGCTGCGTCACAAACCAGATCATCAGCGCCATCCGCAGCGCGGACCGCGTGAAGCATAAACCTCTCAATACATCCCGCTCGTTCAGCGAACCGGTCAGCGACAAAAGTCCCTCATCCGGCGGTACAGGGGAAATCACGTTGGGCGACACGCTCAGCACGCAGCCGGCCGACAGCCCCGACGAGCTTCTCATCATCAAAGACGTCGCCTACTACATTCTCAACAACGGTGACAACATCTTCAGCGACCTGGAAATGAAAGTCCTCAGCGAATACACCAAGGGCTTCACCTCCGGGCAGATCGCAGAGCGCCTGGGCAAAAGCCCCAAATCCGTGGACAACGCCCTCCAGCGCACCCGCAAAAAGGTCATCAACTATCTTTGGAAATAGCCATGTGCCTCCGCGCCCCATCTACGGCACATTCTTAAAATTCCTTAAGCATCCCATAATTGACTTTCCAAAATGATACAATCCTATATGGGAGAGTAGCGGCGTGCTGCAACAGTGTAGCATGGACCGCGATACTGTAATGCGATTATGATCTGTCAATATTGCGGACAACAGATTGATAACGACGCAGAATACTGTAGATTTTGCGGTAGGAAGGTGATACATGTACCACCTGTCTTTACCATGACCAAAATCGGAACAGATGTTGCGACGGAAGCGATCCGCAGCTATACCGAGTGGGGATTCTATTACAATCCCGACGCGGAACTGGATCCGGAGACAGGCAGGAAGCCGGAGTACAGTTATAATGCTCTCGAAGCCCTGCCGGACGAGAACCATCTGAAGTGGGCCAGCGATTTCATCAAGGCGGATCAAATGGAAGCAGCGCTTGCGGCAGAAGCAGCCGCAAAAGCAGAAGCGGAAGCTTTTGAAGCAAAGGCATCCGAAACGGAGATGACCCAGGCGGAGCTGATCCTGACCCGGGCAGGCGGAGCCCTTTCCGACGCTGGGACTGTCACCGCTGCCGAGCCCGATCCGGAGCCGGACGAGCCGCCGCAGGAGGAGACCAATCCGGAACCTGCAGAGACCCAGCCTTCCGGTTCCAAAACCAAAAAGAAAAAGAAAGGCTCCTGTGCTGTCATCGTCATCGCGCTCATATTCCTGGCCGCAGCCATCGCCGGCGGCGCCTATTTCCTCTTTGGCGCAGATAAGACCTATGAGGTCGACCTAAACTCGCTGATGGTCCAGCCGAAGATCATCGGATACAACGACTTCGGCGAGATGGCGCTCATGCCGCAGATCGACAGCGCCAAAGAAGACGAGTGGCTCAGGACGGTAGAGTTCGATGTCGATAAAGAGAAATTCCATAAAGTTCTGGATACTGTCACCTATACGCCGGACAAGACGAAGGATCTGTCCAATGGCGATACCATCACTATCACCATTGGATACGATAAGGCCCTGGCCGAGGAGAGCGAGTTGATCGTGCACGCCCAGACTACAACTTTCGAAGTCGAAGGCCTTGAAATCGGCAAGGACCTTGCCTACGATCCCAACGCCTATCATGCCTATTACGATGATTTCATTCTGCCGGAAAGCGACCGGACCAAGCTCAGTCATGCGGATGTGGCCTTCAGCACCAACGGCAGCATCAACCAGACCCAGCAGGCGATCAATGAAATCTACGCCCGTCACGGGTATATCTTCGGAGATGAAAAGTACGACAAACTCTTCCGCGGCTTCGACTGGTACGTGCCGATGTACAAGCCGGACAAGTTCGACAACGACTGGCTCAACAAAAACGAGAAGGCCAATCTCAACCTGCTGATCGGCTACAGGGATGAACTCAAGGCCGCCGAAGCAAAGGCAGCCGAAGAGGCGGCAGCCAAGGAAAAAGCGGAGCAGGAGAAGACCGAAAAGGAGAAAGAACAGAAGCAGACAAAGGAGACAAAAGAAACAAAGGCTACGCAGGACGACGATGACTGATGCAGACGCAAAAAAATAATATTAAGAAGAACGATAAGGGGGATGTTGCATAATCTAATGCGACATCTTTTTTTCTTACATAAATTGATTCCAATCGATCCGGCACGCAGTTATTTCTGTGTGGACAGCGATTGCGTTTGCTGCCGCGGTATTCTGTTATTGGATTATAGCAGAGATCCAAAAACGCGAGTAGAAAAGCGAAAAATGGGGTATAATTGATTCGGAAAAGATAAATATATTGATAACGCAAGAGACGGCAGATACTTAAACATTCTGAATGTAATTGGTAATGGATTTGATCTGGCGCTTAGGGGAAACATATTGAAAGGAGAAATGTGGAGATGAAGAAAGTAGCGTGTGAAATATGCGGGGGGAATCTGATCAAAACAGGTGACTTGTTCGAATGCCAATCCTGTGGGTGTAGTTATACACTGGATGCCGTTAAAAAGATGGTGACAGGTTCATCAGATGATTCCAATCAGGCGGGTACGCAAGCCGCACAGGAAAAGCCAAAACAAGCAAATAATACTGTAAGCATAGATTTGGAAGATGAAAACATGAAACAGTTCAGCAATCATCTGGAACTGGCAAAAGCTGCCCTGCAGGCAAGGGACTTTAACAGTGTGGTTGCATCCAGTGAAAAAGCACTTGAACTTAAACCGGATTCCTATGCAGCATGGTTTTATAAAGCCGTATCAATAGGATGGCTCTCCACATTAAAAGACAATAAGCTGCCGCAGTTAATCGTGGCGGCGCAAAAGGCAGTCAATTATGCCCCTGACAGTGAAAAATTTCAGATTGGAGAAACGATATTTCATGAAGGGAAACAAATAGTAAATATCCTCTTCGCGAGGAGCAATGCGGTTGTCTGGTATTTCAAAAACTGGCTTTCTCTGCTGGAGGGAATTCCATATTTGAGTAAAGAATTAATGGAAAAAGAAATGAAAGAATGCGCGAGGTTATATACCGAGTCGAGAGATGCAATAAGGCCTAAAAAGCGGATTCTATATGCAAATTGCCATGTATCCCAGGATATGAAAGATCCAAGAGAAGTATTCGAAAGAGTGCTGGCACCTAAAATAGAATTGGCGGAACAGCAGAAGAAAGAAATTGACGAACAAACAGAGGAGAACGCTTGAGTATATTGGGGTTCACAAAGAGAAGAATAAAAACGGTGGCAAAAGTATGAAAAAAAGCAAGAAGACAATCCCAGCAATCATCGTCTTGACGATGATCGTTACGCTCATCCCATCCCTAAGCGAATCAGCCTACGCGGAAACGGTCATGGAGCCGCCGACATCAAACACTTACATCGAAGGCAGCGAGTTTGCCGACGCTGACACGAACTACGGTCTGACGAAAGGCAAGAAGGCGCAGGCTGTGTATTTCGGCACCAATGGAGAACCCTACACGGATTATTCCGGCCAGAAGCAGAAGTGGTGGATCGCAGGATATGACGCAAGCGGCCTTGTGCTCATGTGCGACCCAAAGCAGCCGCTGAAAGCGAGTCAACTGTTCAACACCATGACAGGACTGAAACGGTACAGCCCCGAATATGATGGCACTTATGAGAGTACGCCGGCGAATGAGCTTAACCCGAACCACTACGGCGCCAGCGGGATCCGCAGCATACTAAATAACCTTGCGACGGACGAGTCATATTTCACGCAGGCCGAGCAGGCAATGATGAAGGAAACGACCGTCTACACCTATGACTTTTCAAACAGCATGACCTATTCCACGACTGATAAGCTGTATCTGGCTACAGGCTGTTATAACAGTCAAGAGGTCACCGTCGGACAAAACGCTGTCGACAGCAACAAAGCCGGCAATGAACAGGTTCACAATGGACTGAAGATCGGACTGAAACAGGGCTGCTTGTACGGAAGTCCTTTTACGAAAAGAGACAATGACAGCTTCAATTTCTGGACGCGCTCGGCTGCTGACGACATTAACAATTTAGCATTACATGCCATCCCCTCAATTCAGGTCTTCGCCAGCCAGATCAACCAAACCAGAGACGCCGTCGTGCCTGCCTTTGCCTTTGATCCGGGCAATGTTCTGTTCGCGTCAGCCGCTCCGGCCGGCGAATCATATACCGAGATAGATGAAAACAAAACCATGACCTTTCGCTGCGACGGAAGAGACAGGATCAACAGCACAGCGACCTTCACGGGCAATTCCGTTGCCGTGCACTATGATGATTCGGACGCTGATTTTTACCTGTATGTGCAGGGCAGAGACAGCGCAGGAGACTGGGTCTTTTCACAGAAAATCGAATGGGAAGCAGATTTTCCTGCGTCCTATATCCACCACGGTGCGAATCTGACCAACTGCAAGGTATGGCTGGAAACCGTGGAAGACAATATCGCCTACGCGAAACCAGCGCAATTCACAGGCGCGTTCCCGCCGCCCCTGTACGGCATCGTAACCCCGCCGGCCGGCAAGAAATATACCTATACCGGCAAGCCGATCCACGGCGTCAACCCTCCAATCGGAAGCTGTGCTTCCGGATTCGCCTGGGGGACTTCCGTGGGAATATATTACTGCGATGTAATGCTGGGTGATGGATATCTTTGGTCTGATGGGACAACCGCTCCCAAGATGATAAAATGGCAGATCCTCAAAGCGCCAAACCCGATGAAGCTGAAAACGAAGACCGCGACCGTCAAGAAATCAGCGGTCAAGAAGAAAGCGCAAAAGCTGAAGCGCACCAAGGTCCTGACCTTCACGAAGAGCGCCAAAGGCAAAGTGACCTACACGAAAGTCAGCGGCTCAGGCAAGCTCAGCATCGCCAAATCGACCGGAACCATCACCGTCAAGAAAAAGACCAAGAAAGGCACCTATTCCATCAAGGTCCGCGTCAAAGCCGCCGGCAACGGCAGCTATAAAGCACTGACCAAAACCGTCACACTGAAAGTTAGAGTGAAGTGATACGCCTCCGACGTTCCGATTTCAGTGCGATGCGCCGCGTACCGATTCAGTCTGACAGCAGGGTTTCCGTCAGAACGGATAAGGCGCGCGGACTGATTGTCTGCTGGTTTTCTTCGAGATGAGTGCTGATTGCACGGCGGTTCAGTTTGAGGGTGGCGTAGTCCTGCAGGTATGCGCGGTTCAAAGAAAAACTGCCGCTGAATGCCTTTGCGAAAGGCTGCTCGTTAAGAGGCTGCTCGTCAAGAGGCTGGCTGTGCCCCACAAGCAGGCTTTTGCCGTTGTCGAAGATAGGAGCCGGTCTAAAAAATTCTCCGTCGAATAAAAGCCCCAGATTGTTGAAGTGCCTGTCATCATTGAGAATCAGCTCATCAAGGGTGAAGATGTCGGCTAGATACCCGCGCAGATCGACAGCGGTATGTGTGAGAACGAAATCCAGGACGAATTCGATAGCATCATTGAAGTCCATCATTTGGGTGACTGACGCAAGGTCGCGGCCGGTGACGTTTCGGTAGAGTCTGTAAAGGGTCACGAACTGTTCGTTTCGGCGCATGAAGTTCCGGCTCATACAACCGGGCAGGCCATTGATGATGATCTGATGATACGTGACATATTTTTTTGAAGGGTAAGCGCTGAGCTTCAGTATAACGGAAGCCAGCGCTTCTGCTTCTCCTTCGCCGCCGTAACGGTCGATCTTATACCACATGTTGTCCTTAAAGTACTTGATCTGTGTGCCGTCACTGGTGCCTTTGTCCGTGATCGCATATCTGTTGTCAATCGTGATTTCCTGCAGCAATGTTGATTCTCCTGACTTCTCTGTAGGTCAGTTTCTCACCTTCAAAGCGGAACCAGAGCGGGTCCTGAGCCATCAGTCCGTGTGTTCTGCGGACGATGGCGTATGGGTCGTAGGTGTGCAGACCAATAAGGTGTAATAATTCACCGATGTCGGATCTGTTTTCTTCCCAGCAGCGTGTTGTGAGGATTTCGCCGAGCTCAAACAAGGAGATTCTGTCTGCGTAGAACAGTTGCTTAGCTGGGTTGGTGGTGTAACGTTCCAGAACGACATCATGGCCGGATATTTTCAGATCTGCAGTGGGTTCATCTCTCCACATCAGTGTGAAATTACTAATGGGAGGGTGCTGCGGGTTCGTCGAGTCACCTGCAGCATCCAGCATGGCATCATAAAACTCATCCATGCTCATGTCTAAAGCGAAGGAGAGTTTACGTACCGTTTCCGCAGCGGCATCGCGGATCGATTTTTTCCCCGTAAACAGATTGTATACTGTGGAATAGGCCACTCCGGTCATCCGGCTGAGCAGCCGAAGCGTCAGTCCGCGGTCCTCTAATTTCGTTTGAAGGAATAGGTTAGTTCTCGGTTTCATGCTTGAATATTATCGCAGATACGATAATAATTCAAGCGTTTTTTGAAACGGCTGATTATTGCCTTTGCAGCTGAATTGGATTCCGGTGCAGGGTCTGTTCTTTTGTTAAAGGGCCGGATAGGGTATAATACAATCAGTAACTGAAGCTGAATACTTGAAGGAGATTATTTATGTACGATGTCCTGATTATCGGAAGCGGCGTGAGCGGCGCGTCATGCGCCTACATGCTGTCAAAGTACGACTTGAAGGTCGCTGTCCTGGACAAAAGCAATGACATTGCCAATGGTACTACAAAGGCAAACAGTGCGATCATCCACGCGGGGTTCGACCCGTCCCCGGACACGCTCATGGCGAAGCTGAATGTGCGGGGCGTGGAGCTGGCTCGTGAGATCGCGGCCAAGCTCGACGTGCCAATCAACAATTGCGGCAGTCTGGTCCTGGCCTTTGACGACGGAGACCTGGAACACATCCGCAAACTGTACGACCGCGGATGCAAAAACAACGTCCCCGGGTTGGAGCTGCTGGATAAGGAGCAGCTGCATGCGCTCGAGCCCGGCATTTCAGATGCGGCGGTGGGAGCTTTGCTTGCGCCGTCGGCATGCATCATCAATCCGTGGGAGTACTGCCTGGCCATGCTGGAGACAGCAGTCGTAAACGGAACAGAACTGTTTTTGAATACGGAAGTTACGGGGATCACAGACTGCGGGGAGTATGTTTCGGTGGAGACAAACGCCGGGACTTTCGAGGCGAAATACGTACTGTCTGCCGCCGGCGTCCATGCGGGCGATGTGCGGCGTCTGATCGAGGAACCGCCCTATGAGATCGTGCCCACGCGGGGACAGTATTTCCTGCTGGACAAAGATGAAGGAACCCGGGTCAGCCACACGATCTTCCAGTGCCCGAACGAGAAGGGCAAAGGCGTGCTGGTGTCGCCGACTGTCGACGGAAATCTGATCGTCGGGCCGGACGCCAATGTGGGCGGCGCCGATGATACCTCTACCGACAAAGCTGGTCTTGATGCCATCAAGGAAGCCGCTGTGAAGAGCGTGCCCGGCATCAACTTCCGGATGAACATCCGGAACTTCGCAGGCGTGCGGGCCAACTCGGACCAGAGTGATTTTGTAATAGAGAAGACTGCCACGTGTCCGCGGTTTATCGATATCGCGTGCATCAAGTCGCCGGGGCTGACCGCTGCGCCGGCCATTGGAGAATACGTCGTCGAGATGCTAGCTGCAGAGGGACTTTCGCTGGCAGAGAGGGACTCTTATGTGGACAGTCGGAAGCGGCCACGCCTCGGAGAGATCAGTGAGGAAGAGCGGAACCGTCTGATCCAGGAGGATCCGCGGTACGGTCGCATCATCTGCCGCTGCGAGCAAGTGACGGAAGGCGAGATTGTCGCCGCGCTCCACACGCCGATACCGCCGACGACCATCAACGGCGTCAAGCGCCGCGTCGGCTCAGGAATGGGACGGTGCCAGGGAGGATTTTGCACGCCGAAGGTCCACGAGATCATCGCGCGTGAATCAGGTGTAGATATGCTGAAGGTCTGTCTGGAGGAACCGGGCAGTGAAATTCTGAAATACAGGTCAAAAGAAAATGAGTGAGAAGAAATACGAATTGATCGTGATCGGCGGCGGTCCTGCGGGACTTGCTGCCGCGCACAGCGCGTGGGAGAATGGCCTGCGCTCCATACTGATCATTGAGAGAGACAAGTACCTTGGCGGGATCCTGAACCAGTGCATCCACAACGGGTTCGGCCTGCACCATTTCAAGGAGGAACTATCGGGACCGGAATACGCGGACCGGTTTATCAAGCTGGTAAACGAGACCGGCATTGAGGTCATGACGGACACGATGGTCCTGAACGTCACGCCGGACCATGAAGTGTATGTGTCCAATACGGACGGCGTTTCCGTCCTGCGTGCGCAGAGTGTGGTTCTTGCCATGGGCTGCCGGGAGCGGACACGTGATTCCGTCGGCATCGCGGGCACCCGGCCGGCAGGCGTGTACACGGCCGGATCGGCCCAGCTGTACATGAATATCCTCGGGTATTCTGTCGGCAGGAAAGTCGTCGTGCGCGGAACCGGTGACATCGGCCTGATCATGGCGCGCCGCATGAAACTGGAGGGGGCGGAGGTCCTCGCCTGCATCGGCGCCAGCGATCATCCGGACGGACTCGCGAGAAACGTGAACCAGTGCCTGGTGGACTACGACATTCCGTTGCTTTTGCGTCATACGATCACAGAGATCCGCGGCAAAGACCGTGTCGAGCAGGTCGTCGCTATGGAGGTGGACGAGCACCGCAACGTCATCCCCGGAACG
>JBGUKV010000051.1:0-10813 GCA_045114655.1 Candidatus Allocopromorpha sp.
GGCTTGATTCCGGAGTACGAGCTGAGCAAGAAGGCCGGCATCCCCCTGGACCGCCGGACCAGCGGCGCAGTCGTCTACGAAAACAATGAGACCCTCGTGCCGGGCATCTTCGCCTGCGGAAACGTGCTGCACGTCCACGACCTGGTGGACTTCGTAACAGAAGAAAGCATCCGGGCCGGAAAGTCCGCTGCAGAGTACGTGCTGGGCGGAGGCGTCTCGGACGGTGCCGGTGGTACCGTGACTGATGGCGACGCGGCTTGCGGTGGTGCTGTGGGTTGCGACTCGGACGAGACGCCGTTGGAAATCACGAACGGCGATAATGTGAAATACACCGTGCCGATGATGGCGCACCTGTCGGCCCTGGAGAAGACCCTGGAGATTTTCTTCCGCGTCACGAAAGTGTTCGGGGAAGGCTCCCGCGTGGTCGTCACCCAGGGTGACAAGAAGGTCGCGTCCTTCAAGCGGCCGTACATGATCAACAGCAAGATGGAAAAAATCAAGATACCGGTGAAACTGCTGGAAGGCGTCGACCCGGCGGACGGACCGCTGGTCGTGCGCGTGGAGGAAGTCGTCGGCGATGCAGTTGCGGCGGCAGATTCAGAAGCGGCGGCAGAAACAGCAGTTGAAGCATCCGAGGAAGGAGGTGCGGCTCATGCGTGAAGTCATTTGTATCGTGTGTCCGAAAGGATGCCACCTGCATGTCTCGCAGAATGCGGAGACTGGTGAATATGAAGTGCGGGGTGCGACCTGCGACCGCGGCATGGATTACGGCATCAACGAAGTGACCAATCCGGTCCGCGTCCTGACCTCTACCGTCAAAGTTGCCGGCAGCACTCTGGTGCGGTGCCCGGTGCGGACCAACGGATCCATTCCGAAAGGGAAGATCTTTGACTGCATGGAAGAAATCAACCGCGTGCAACTGGAAGCGCCGGTTCAGGTCGGCGACGTCGTGATCGCGGATATCGCTGGAACGGGCGTAGAGCTGATTGCCACAAGGTCGGTCGACGCAGTGTAGATGTTCGGAACAGGCAGGCATCCGGGAACGGGATGGTTTTGCAGTAAGGCTGATTGGTTCTCTTGCTGAACGAGAAACATTGTTTGGGACGGGCAGTCCTGTACAAGAAAAATGAATTTGAGAATGATATCTTGTACCGATGGTCAAGAAACAAAGACCATGACGGAATCTCTTGTACACAGGCACTGGAAATGCCGATGCATGAGGTAGAATATGTACAAGAAACGGTGAATAATCTTTTGTTTCTTGTACAGACGGATGGAACCGTACAAGAGAAATGGATTTTGAACTAATATCTTGTACGGCAGTACAAGAAATGCAAGATAATCGGGGATCTCTTGCACGCTAGCAACGGAGATCATCCTCTGGGCGTAGAACATGTCCAAGAAACGCGGATCAACTTGGGATCTCTTGCACGCTAGACGTTGATAAGCAGGATGAGAATGGAGAAACCCTGTGTATTAATATGTGTTTCGGGTACAGGAGGTTTGATATGAAGAAGAAAAACTTACGGGCAATGATTGTGGTCATGCTGATGGTGTTTGCCATGATGCCTGTGACGGCGGGGACGGTGTTTGCGGAGGAAGATTCAGATGTAACTGTATCTATCGGTGTCTACGATCGGACGAATAAAGTCTGCGGACAGGGCGGATCATACACCCTCGGTGCTGAGGACATGACCCACACCATCGATAAGCATATTATGACGAAGGGAGCATCTGCGCAACTGACAGCTGCACCTGATGATGGATATGAGTTCGTCGGATGGTTCATGGGTCAGATTGTAGCGGGAATTGATGAGCTCCAAATAAGGCCGATCGGTAATGCCGGTTCCACTGATCCATCAGGTCTGTTCATTGCAGAAGAAGACGTAGTGCTCTGCGCGGTATTCAAGGATAAGAATGATACCTCTACGGATACCGAACCGCCGGTATTCAACGTCAGCTCGCTTACAGTTGAGATTTCCAGTGGGGAAAAAGTTGCAACAGTTGGTGACACAGTTACGATTTCAATTGAGATAACGGACGCATCGGATCTGAAAAATGTCGTTCTGTATATAAACCCTCCTGAAAGCCAAGATACAAAAGACCCGATACCTATGGTATATAACGCAAAAACAGGAAAGTGGCAGTGGTCGGCTACAATTGACAGTCTGGAACAAGATACTACCGGGTTGTACAGGATCCTCGGGTTTGTGGCGGAAGACGTGAGCGGTAATGTAAGCTATCTCGCCAACAGCAATGTCATAGAAGACAGTTCGGTGCCGGCAGCAGATCTTTCTGCCGGTGATTTCACTGTAGCCGAGACATTCAAAGTTACTTTCGTCGATGGACAGGGCAATACGCTGAAGACAGAGACTGTTGAGAAAGGCAAGGCGGCAAAACCACCTGCAAATCCGACCAGAAAAGGATTCACGTTCGAAGGCTGGGATAAGGATTTCAGCAACATCACGTCTGACCTGACAGTGACCGCGCAGTGGAAGGAGAATGCACCGGCTAAGCCAGTCAGCATACAGGGTGCAAAAGTTGTTCTTTCTGCAAAGGCCTACACATTTAACGGCAAAGTCCGGAAGCCTGCCATCAAAACCATCGGCGGCAAAAAACTAAAATCCGGTACTGACTATTCCGTCAAGTGGTCTAATGCATCTTCAAAGAATGTTGGTTCGTACACTGTTACCATTACCGGAAAAGGAAACTATACCGGAAAAACCAAAGCGAAATACAGGATCAATCCTAAAGGTACAGCACTGAGTAAACTTGTGAAAGGCAAGAAGTCGGTAACCGTTAAATGGAAGAAACAGTTCGCTAAGATGGCGAAGAAACGCATTACCGGATATCAGATCCAGCTGGCGACTGACAGCAAGTTCAAGAAAAACAAGAAGGCGGTAACAGTCAAAGGCTATTCAAAGGCATCAAAGAAAGTTTCGAAGCTGAAAGGCGGGAAGAAATACTATGTCCGCATACGCACATACACGACGGTAAACGGCGAGAAATTCTATTCGCCTTGGTCAAAGGCAAAGACCGTTACAACTAAGAAATAAGAACTCGCTAGCGTTGGCAATTGACAAGCAGGATGAGGTTGGATGAATTGACTGGAACGAATTTGAATGTAATTTTTGACATGGACGGTGTCATCTTTGACACGGAGCGGATGTTTCTGGAATGTGTCAAGCCGGCGGCTGAGAAGTTCGGGCTCGTCGGCATTGAAGACGTGGCGCGCGAGTGCATCGGGCTGACGGAGGTGGAAACGAAGCGGCTGATGCGGGAACGCTTTGGCGAGGATGCGCCGCTGGAAGCAATGGATCAGGAAGCGGTCCGGATCTTTCAGAAACGGTACCAGGAGGAAGGCCTGACTATGAAGGAAGGCGCGGAAGAACTGCTGGAATATCTGAAGGCAGCCGGCGCCAGCATCGCGATTGGTTCTTCCACAAGGCATGATATAGTTGAAATGGAGCTTCGTGATGCGGGGCTCCTTGAATATTTCGATGTGCTGGCCTGCGGGGATATGGTGGAACACAGTAAACCCGAACCGGATGTGTTCCTGCTGGCGGCGGAGATGCTGCTTGGACCGGAGGACCAGCCTGAACCGAAGAAGCGCGCAGACTGCATCATCATTGAAGATTCGTTCAATGGAGTGATCGCGGCGCGGCGCACAGGAGCCACTGTGTTTATGGTGCCGGACCTGCTGGAACCGACGGAGGAAATCCGGGCGATGGCGGACGAAGTGTTCGGTTCGCTCGTGGAAGTGAAGCAGTGGTTCAAGGCGGCGCTGGAAAGCAACGGGAAACGTTGACGAGAGGAGCATTGACGAGAGAAGTTTTGACAGGAGAGGGAATACTAGCGTGATCAGAAATGTGATTTTGGATATCGGCAGGGTGCTGATCGGATTTGAGTGGATGGACTACATCCATAAATTGTTCGATGAAGAAACAGGACAGAGAGTGACGGACGCACTCTGGAAGACGCAGTACTGGTGGGAGCTGGACCGGGCGGTGCTGAGCGAGGAAGAAATCTTGGAGTTGTTCTACAGCGTCGAGCCGGATCTGAAGAACGAGATCAAGGAAGCGTTCGACCGGGTCGGGGAATGCATGACGCATTGTGACTATGCGATCCCGTGGATCGAAGAACTGAAGGAGCGCAGATACAAGGTCTACTATCTGTCCAATTACTCCGAGCACCTCATGCAGGCGAACCCGGATGTTTTGGATTTCCTGCCGCATATGGACGGGGGCGTGTTCTCCTGCTATGTGCATCTGATCAAGCCGGATCCTGATATCTACCGGACGCTGATGGAAAAGTATGACCTCAAGGGCGAGGATTGTCTGTTCATCGACGACCGGGAGGACAATGTCGTTGCAGCCAGGGATCTCGGAATGCAGGCGATCCGGTTTGAGGACTATGAGCAGGCGAAGACGGAACTGGCGGAACTGCTTGAGGAGCGAGCATGATTCGGGTATAATATCGACATCCGATGAGGTTTTGTGGGGAGATTCAGACATGTTGAAGAATCTAGGAAAATTTTCAGTGCTGACAATGATCTCGGCACTTTTTGTTTTTGCATTTGCCGGCGCAGCATTTGCAGAGGAGACGGACGAGGAACTGCTCGTACAGCCCGTCGAGATGGAAGAACCGGATCTGCCTGTTGGCGGATGGGCGCCGGCGGAGCCGATCTATGTTCCAACGGATATTGTGGTGAACGGCAGCGACAGTTCGGATGAGATGAAGAGCAGCAAAAAACGGATCAATGCGGATCCGGACTCTGTGTTCGCGAAGGGTGCGGCTTCGAGAGGTTATGAAGCGCTGAATTCGACGGGACGGGAATTATACGATGCGATCCATAAAGAAGTCTGCGAATTCATGGAAGAAGAGTCGGATCTGGGACCTACACCTGTCAAAATGAAAAACGGGACTGTTGACTGTTATATTTTTGGCGTCGCAAATTACTCTAAATTGGGAATCACAGATGATCAGGAAGCACTGAAAGTTTTTTATGCTTATGACTATGATCATCCTGCCGATTACTGGATCAGCAATCAGGTGCTGTTCAACGGGGAGAATCTGTATCTCTGTACAGAGGAAGAATACGCCAGTGTCAGCACACGGCGGGTCCTTGATACACTTGTAAGCGACAGTGTGAAGGCGTATGCGGAAATGGCGGGAGCCGAGGAGAGTGCGCTGGATAAAATTGCGATGGTACACGATACGATCGTCAATGATATCGATTATGCATATGATAGTAATGGACAGCCGGTGTCGGCCAAATGGGCCCACAGTGTCCATGGTGTTTTTGATCCGCAGTACGAACATGCAGTGTGTGAAGGATACGCGGATGCTTTTGCTTTGATCATGAATTATATGGATATTCCGAATTACTACATTGTCGGTACTGCCACGACGGGCGGTCCTGGCGGCGGAGGCGGACACGCGTGGAATGCAGTTTACGACGAAGATATCGACTTGTATTTCTATATGGATCTCACCTGGGATGATCTCGGCGAAGAGGATGGGTACTCGTACAAATATTTTGGAATGCCGAGGACAGATTTCGAGGTGTCCCACAAAGAGCAGGTACCAAGCGCACAAATGGGCGAAGATTGGTTGTATTTAATTGAGGGAGACTTCTGTGACGGTTTCGAAGGAACGTACTATTATAGAGGCGGCTTCTACTATGACGGCAGTACGGATGCCGACGAGTTTGTCACTGCTGCCAAAGCAAAAGCAGCGCGTTCCGGTGGATGGGTATCTATTCTGTGTCCGGATACAGACAATTTTAGTATCATTGACAAAAAACTGGGCGGGGACGGTTTATACTTCCTCCCGGCATCATATGAAGGAAAAGACTACTACCTTTCAACTGCTCCGCTGAACCTTGATGAGCATACCCATATCTGGAGCACTCCTTCGTATACCTGGGCTCCGGACAACAGCAAGGTATCTGCTGACCGCATCTGTGAGGCGCCAAACTGTAATGTAATAGCCGAAGTGGAAACGGTGGACACCACGTTCCAGGGAACGAGGCCGACCTGCACAGAAGGTGGGCAGGGGACCTATTCAGCGACATTTGCGGATCCGGACTTCTCCGTCGAACCGAAAGACGTGACGCTTGAGGCCTTGGGTCATGACTGGGGCAAGCCGACTTATACCTGGGCTTCCGGCTACGGCAAAGTCACAGCGAAGCGTGAGTGCAGCCGCCAAATGGGTGACAGCTGCACAGAGACGGAGACCGCAAAGACAACATCCAAGATCACCCGGAAGGCAACCTATACTGCAAAGGGCCAGACAACCTACACGGCGGCATTTAAGAATCCGGCGTTCAAAGCAAGTAAGACAGTAACGAATATCCGGATGCTTAACCCCATGAAGGTGAAGGTCACGACGAAGACGGTCAAAGTCAAAACGCTTAAGAAAAAGGCTCTGGTCGTGATGCCGATGAAGGTGACCTACGCCAAGGGAAAAGTGACATATAAGGTAGTCGGCGGCAATGCAAAATCAAAGAAGGCTTTGAGCCTGAACACGAAGACCGGCAAAGTCACCGTGAAGAAAAAGACCAAGAAAGGGAAATACCAGATCAAGGTGAAAGTCACCGCAGCCGGAACGACTGCATATCAAGCACTGAGCAAGACCGTTACCGTGACCGTGAAGGCGAAGTAGCAATTTGAAAAGATGCGGCGTTTGCTGCATCTTTTGCTTTTTTTTTGGCTCTGTAAAGAATGTTGGGGGTCTTGACTCTCTGGCGAGCGAACCACCGCAGAAAAATGGCAAAAGCACATCAAATTCTGCGGGATTAAAGGGCGCAGAGTGAATACGCCTGGTCAGACCCACAGAAATCAGCTGTTGAATCGGAATAATCTGCGACTTGCCACTTGCATTGAGGCTTCCACGGGTGAAATCCCGCAGAAATCAGGTGCAAAGTCAGGAATATCTGCGGCCATCCGCTCGCCGGACTTCTCGACAGCACACTCCCAGAATGTATTGCTTTTGCATTATTCATAAAGTTATGTCTTTTGCTGTACCGCGACAAGGCGAAAAAGGTATGATATGTACAAGAATCACGTCCATATATCTGCAGGAAAGGTAGAGGAGGCAGTCTTATGAATACTAGAAGAATAAAACGGGTGGGCGTAAGGACCCTGATCATTGCAGCGGCCCTCGTTGCTTTCGCGTTTACCGCGGGACTTGTGTATGCTGCGGATGGAGCAACGATCAGTAAACCTAGCAACAATAAGGAAGTTGAATGTGGAACTGCCGTTACACTTGAAGCTACTGCGAAATGGGAAAAACCCGAAGGAGGAAGCGATAGTGACTATAACACTATTACATTTAGGATTGAAGGGAATGGCGATGTCTTCTATGAAAAAGAACGGATAACGAGAAAGATTCTTTTTACCACGCAGACAATTACTAAATCATTCATTCCCAACGAAGAAGGTGAATATCATATCTCGGTCCGGCAAGACATGGGTGATGTGGACTGGGCACAGATAGAATCTGAGGAAAACCCGTTCATACCAGACCGGAATGAAATCAGAACGATCAAAGTCTGGAAGAGTTTCACGAACACAAAAGTAACCGTAGATGTGACAGGGATCATCGATAAAGAATACACCGGTGAACCAATTGAACAGGAACCTGTGGTGACTGTCGACGGAAAACAGCTGGTCAAGGATCAGGATTATACTGTTTCCTATTCCAATAACACTGAGCTGGGAGAAGCCAAGGTAACGATTACTGGACAGGGATTCTATAAGAATTCCGTCACCAAACCATTCCAGATCACTCCCGCTACAATTACAAAAGACTGCGTTAGCGGAGTCGTGGACCTGCCGTTTTCCAGAGCCGCAATGGCAGGTCGCCAGAATCCGGTCGTCGTGGTGAACGGCCGGACATTGGAGAGCGGTAAGGACTATAAGATACAGTTCGAGAACATTAACACAGCGGGGACGGCTACCCTTATTATCCTCGGTCAGGACCATTACACGGGAGAGGTAAGGGTTCCGTTCCAGATCATCCCGGGATCGATCAGGGACGCTGTGGTGACCGGCATCAAAGATATGGCGTACACCGGCGAACCGGTCACGCTGGAAAGGCGCTTAAGCCTCAAGTACAAAGGCTACGGGCTTTATGAGAACATTGACTATACAGTAACATACAAAAACAATGTCAAGCCGGGCACCGCCACGGCCATCATCAAAGGAAAGACCAATTTCACAGGAACCCTGACGAGAACCTTCAACATCATAGAACCTGTGGAATATGATTCCAGCAGGACGGCTTACCTCATGACGCCGAAAAACAAGACAGAATACGCGGTTGGGACGAAGATCGTTATAAGGGCTAGTGCCAGGATGTATCTGTATGAAAGCGGCGTGCAGGTGAATAACTATATCTACGTCAGGATCACCAAGGGTGGTCAGTCCGTAGCCTACGAAAGATTCCCATACACATCGACCTCCGATATAATCGAAGCCGAATTCACCCCTCCGGCTAAGGGAACGTACAAGATAGAGGTATGCTGGCACAGCTCATATACCCACTCGGGAACATCGCTGATTTACAACCCTCTTGAAGAGAGTAATTTCGGAGCCACTGACAGTCGTACAATTTACGTCGGCGTCAACAATGCAGCAGGGATAAAGGACATTTCCACCGCGACCATCTCCGGCGTGACATACAAGAAGTACACAGGGGATTCCATCACCCAGTCGCCCACAGTCAAACTGAACGGGACGACATTGGCCAATGGCACTGACTACTATCTCACATACACGAACAACGTCGAGGTCGGTACGGCGACGATGACGGTCAGAGGCCAGGGGAAATACACAGGGACCGCCTCAAAAACCTTCAAGATCCTTGAACGAAAAGCTTATGCGAAGCAGGCTCTGACCGACCGCGTCAATGCGATAGAGAAGGCAGGAACCAGCAATTACACTGCAGCAGATAAGAAAGCAGTGCAAAACGCGCTCGACGCAGCGAAGAAACTTTTGCAGAACGAAGATGCATCTGCAGCATCTTTGGAAAAAGCTCTGACAACTCTCAACAACGCGAATAAGACAGCGCAGACTCACCTCGCGGAGCTCAAGGCACTGCCTGCCGCATCAGCAACGCAGAAGGCCATCCTGGCACAGAAGACCGACAAGGATCCGAGCGGTTCTTCCTTCAGGATCCTGCGGCTCAGATCGACGAAGCAGGGCAAGACCTACAACACGCTGACATGGCAGAAGGTGTCCGGCGCGACGTCTTATGTGATCTACGCCAGCAAGTGCGGCAACAGCAACAAGATCAAGAAGATCGCGACCGTCAAGAAGAACACCTACACTCACAAGAAACTGAAGAAGAAGACTTACTACAAGTATGTCGTCGTTGCGGTCAAGAGCACTGTCATCGGGACCCGGACGGTATCGATCTCCAAGATGATCCACGTCTCGACCAAAGGTAGCAAGTACGGCAACTTCAAGAAAGTCTCCGTTACAAAAGCAGTCCTGACAAAGGCGAAGAAACTGAAGAAGGGCAAATCCCTGACACTTGGTGCAAAGGCAGTCAAGGCATCGTCAAAAGCAAAGATTCATGTGAAGCTGCGCTACCAGACATCGAATAAGAAAGTCGCGACCGTCAGCGGCAAAGGCGTCATCAAGGGCGTGAGCAAAGGCTCATGCTACGTATTCGTTTACGCCCAGAACGGCGTGTATAAGAAGATACCGGTAACAGTGAAATAGTAGTGCTGAAAAACCAGTTATGTGTATTGTCGAAGGATGGCTTCCGGGGAATAGACCAGGATGTCGAAAGAACGGAAGTCGCCTTCATTTCTGGTGATAAGGCCATCACATTGATTTGATTTCGCGCAGGTTGCAAGAAGGCAGTCCTCAAAATCGTTCGCTTTCTGGAGAAAGGCGGCGTTGACGTCGTTGTTTGTAACCGTGAGTACTTTCACGATGTTCAGGATGTGCCCGAGCGCTTCGTAGGCGCGTTCAGTACTTCCGAGGGATTTGCGGATAAGGTAAAAGAGATCTGTCGCAGTCGAAGCAGAGATGAAACCTTGGATCGTTTTGGCTTCGCAAAGCGCTAAGATTGCTTTTGAATGAGTATAAAAAGGATCTCGCTCGAGCAGTACATCCAGGATGATATTTGTGTCAATCATGTAGTTCGTCGTGGTGCGGCGCATGGCGGGTGATCCTTTCTTCGAGCATAGAGTGTCTGTCTATATCGGCAGGCACTTTTTCTTTCAGAATACCGGATATGGAATCTACTGCGGATACGTTGGCGTTGACCAGCTTCGCAATAGTTTTTCCGTTTTTTGAGATCCATATATCCTCCTCGGAAACGTGTTCCAGATAGTATCCGAGATTGAGTTTGAGTTCAGTTGCTGTGATTTGCATGAGAGACCTCCTTTCGTGTGCATATTATAATCGATTTGTGATGTGGTTACAATAGAAATCGAACGATACTATACGTTAATTGATAGAAATCGTTCGATTTGGCGGAAGCTGCATCATCATTCTGATAGACAGTGCATCTTTTGCTTGTAATGCTTTTGCTTTTGTAGTAAAATTCCGGTGTATGAGCGTGCTGACGTAGCTCAGTCGGTAGAGCACCTCATTGGTAATGAGGAGGTTCGGCGGTTCAAGTCCGCTCGTCAGCTCCAACAAGTGTCGGCCCGGGGACGCCCGGGTCGGCGAGTATATGTACAATAACGTTATTTTACAGGAGGAAAAATCAAAATGGCAAAAGAAAAATTCGAAAGAACTAAGCCACACATCAACATCGGAACAATCGGTCACGTTGACCACGGCAAGACAAC
>JBGUKV010000052.1:0-6043 GCA_045114655.1 Candidatus Allocopromorpha sp.
ATTATCAACATCATCGCTGTTGCACAGAAGCCATTCCTGAACATTATCAATAAACCAGTTTTGCTTCCTCAACCCGTTATAAATTCGTCCGAATTTCCCAAAATCTGCAGGATTATCATTTCCTCGGTATTCATGATAACCGTTTACGATCTTACCGTTTATTCCATATCTTGCAAAAATACTATCCAGTCCGGAATAAACCCGCTCCGGAGTATAATCATTCATTGTATTAATTCTATCTTCATTCATCTTTATCAACATCTTTATCATTGTATCAATCCTCTTATATTGTATTTCAAAAAAGAGTTTTTTGCTGCCTGGCGCGATACCCAGTTAAGATATCTAATGAGATGGGATTTACCCTGCCCCATCTGCAGCCCAACTTTTACGATGTTCTTACATCGGAAGCATCTCTGCTTCTATCTTCAATGTACCCATATTCCCTGAAAAATCAATAATAATCTGGCGTTTTCTCGCTATGATGATACTCTCCTCAGTGATGGAACACCACCTGATTCTTTCCGTTATTCTTCGCCTCATAGAGTGTTGCATCCACTCTTGAGCATGCCTGATCCGCAGATTCATCGGGGAGGGTCTTCACCACACCGATACTCACGGTGACTCTGCCGGCTTTTTCAAAGCGGATTTTTTCCATGGTTTTGCAGATTCGCTCGGCGTGCCGGAGTACCTTGCTTTCTCCAATGGAATGGACCAGGATCATGAATTCTTCACCGCCCCACCGTCCGCAGAAGCAGTTATCTCCCAGATCCACGACCACCTCTCTCATCATACCCGACAAGCGAATCAATACATTATCGCCTTCCTTGTGGCCGTACTGATCATTCACATGCTTGAAATTGTCAAGATCCATCATGATAAGATAAATGTCTTCGAATAGACGGCTCTCGACTATTTCCATGATGATCCGCTGAATCTCCGCCCGGTTTAAGAGACCCGTCAGTCCGTCTGTAATAGCCATTTTGCTGTATCTGGCATTCGCTTCCTCAAGCTCCTCCATGGTCACCTTGATAAACGCAGCCATACGACTGACCATGGGCACCTTGCCCTCAAATGATTTGTCATCGGAGGGAATCAATAGCGGTTCGATTTTCTCCGGCTCACCCTCCCGGAACGCTGCGACAACCTGCGTCACATTGTGCTGGATCACGTACTCCCCATGACGTATAAACTCACTGGAGGTATAGAACCCGGAGGTTGGAGCCAGCTTCTGATAAAACTCCGTCTCCTTTCCCACTCCCTCATTACCCCAGAAGGTTCTTCTTCCGGCACATGAGAAAACAGCGATGCACTCGGGCGAGAAACCAGATAAAAGCTCCGCAAATTCCTTGGCGGACTCCAGTATCGTCCAGGGATCCCCATAGGCAAGTCTCGCCATGGTATCCGGCACCATGTCCGAGGTCATGACAAGGTATCCCTCAGGCGTACAGGCGGTCGGGGCTCTCATAATGTCGATCCCCTTGTCCCGATACAGAAAAGGGAATTCCAGCGTGTGATAGAAGAAGTTCTTGTCGTTCTTAATATGGAGATATTTATAGTAAGTGTTATAGGCGGGCTGTCCGTTAAGCTCCTTCAGGATCGATCTCTCCGCCGATGTAATACGGAGGAAGGAGCCAAGCGGCTTCCATCCGCAGACATAGGAGGACGTGATATGGAGATCCTCGCCTCCCATGAGCACGAATACGATTCCTTTCTCCTGATAACCCCCTTCTTTGGAAAAGACGCATGCCTCATTGGCATTGATATCTCCGCTGAAGGCGCCGCCCCCAAAGATCTGAACATCCTTTCTGACCTTTGATAGTCCATCACACAGGCCGGTTAAGGACATTCCGCGTATCGTGAGCAGGAATTCCACCCCCTTCACCCACGGATTCTCATCCACCGCCTGCACCAGCGCGCGTGACACCTCTTCCTGGGTTTCTTCGGTGAGCCGGTACTGCAGGATGTTTACTCTGGTGGACTCCTTCTCAAAGAACGTACAGGTCAATAGAAAGGAATCTCCAAGAAAGTTGCCATTTTGGATATTTCCGTTGGAGGAGCAGCCAACATAGAGAGCCTCCGGCAGGACCTCTTCGATCCTTTTAAGCGCCCTTTCGATCTGCTCCCGCTCGATCACCTCGGTATAGATGTGAAGGAGCATTCCGTGGTAGGAATGTTCGTCATAACAGGTTCTCAACTCCGCCAGAACCTTTTCAAGCGTCTCCTGATCCCTGAAAGCTAACTGTATCTGTTTCATATCCGCTCCTTTATGGGTCTGTCTCTCTTGTCTTCATCACGTTCTGATGAAGGATTTCCATGTTCTCCTTTGCCTTAAGGTAAAGATCCTCGGTGGATCGTTCACTCTGATATCTCGCCATGCCGCTATGGATCGCGGGAAGCCCTGCGGCGTGCAGCTTCTTATTCTCCTCTGCCAGCTTTTCCATCAGATGATCAATCTTTGTATAATCTTCCCCTCGGGATATGACGGCAAAGCCGGTTTCGCTCAGACGATAGACCGGACTGTGACGGTAGATCCTGCAGATCTTCATGCATTGCTCCGTGATGAGTGTCGATTTTTCCTGATCGCTCAAACCGGTCATACCGGACAGATCGATGTCAAATGTGACGATAGAGAAAGCCGGGGCACTGTGCTTTTCGATCAGCTGATCCATCTGCTGCTCCATATAGACAAAGGCCCGCCTGTTCTTCACTCCGGTCTGGGCATCAATATTCGCACGATCTCTCGCCGCAGACAGGTTGTGAATATATTCCTGTTCCCGCCGGATCTGGACATCCACATCGTTTAAGCCAACGATCAGTTGTCTGGTACCGTCTTCCGTCACCATAGCGATCCGCAGGTTGACGTATCGGGGCTCATCTCCAAACAGCAGGCGGTATGTCATCATAAAGATCTCGTTGTTCATGACTTTATTAAGGATGGCCTGCCTGCTGAAATGCTCCCGGAAATATTCCCTGTCATCGAGATAGATCACACGTTCGTTGATCGCCAGGGTATCTGCGAAGAAGTCTTCTCCCTTAGGGGAGGCGCCAAGGCTTTCGGCTCTCTGCGAGGAATGGTATTCGTAGTAGCTGCCGGTCTCGGGATCCACAGTATAGAAAAAGTAATAATCCCCAATCAGCGCATTGAGCCGGGAATAGGTGAGCCTCTCTTCTCTGATCCTCTCCAGCGCCTCCTTATGCTTCATCTGCACATCCACGTTGTTGATCCCGATGATGATGCGGTTCCCCTCTGTCCCGATGCGAATCGCCTTCAGCTGGACGTAGACAGGCTTACCTTCCGTGATACACCGATAGGTGAGCGTAAAGGCACCATGCTCCGCAATGGACTTTGTCACATACTCTCTGGTAAATGAGGATACGTACATCTCTATATCGCTCTCATAGACAGACTTTTCCGCATCTGCAAGTACCGTGGCAAAGAAATCCTTTCCTCGCCTTTCTACTGCCATTTCTCCGCTGTCGGCATCGGGCAGGTATTCGATATAGTGTTCATTATCCAGATTCACATAGTAAAGATCGATATAGTCGGCCGACAGCGCCTGCGCCACATGCGCATAGGTCAGACTGTCGGCAAGCTGCCCGTCCGTCATGCCGAGCACGATAACGATCAGTGCTGCCCGCTTTTGGACAGGGTTGACAGCGACGCGACGGATGAGCAGATGGCTGATATTGCCATCCGCCGTCACTTCATCCGTAAGTACCTGACGCCCCTCCCTGGCGCATTGGATCGTTTTCTTCATAAGAGAGGCTGCCGGCCCCGACTCCATCTCGCTGATCTGCGCCGTGACATTCACATCCTCTATCCCCAGATATTCCTTCATGTACCGACGGTAGGACTGATTGCTCCTCGTGATGGCGAGTTCCTTCTCTCCCAGCTCCAGGATCGCCATAGGCATCGTGTTGAAGTAATTCTGCAGCGCCTGATCCTCATTCACTGCAAGAGAGATATCGTACAGATTGACCTTGCCGATGGTGGCATAGTACTCCGTTTCTGCAGGGTTTTCAAAGCCGATCTGAGCTCCTTCCTCATAACGCTTCAGCAGATCAGACATGGGGATCGGTTTGGAATAGTAAAAGCCCTGCAGCTTGGTACAGCCGATCTCCTTGAGGAACTCGACCTGTGCCTCAGTTTCCACACCCTCCACCACCGTTTCGATCCCGAGGCTGATGGCCATCTTGACCAGTCCGCTGATGATGATGCCGCTGGTCTTATTCTTTTCATATTGACGGATGAACTGCATATCCAGCTTGATCGTATCGAAAGGGATGGTCTGCAGGATATCCGGGGATGAATAACCGCTCCCGTAATCATCCATCCATACCTTAAAGCCCAGATCATGGAAGCGTTCCACCTGTTCACGGATGTAAGTGAGATCGTTGCCGACCACACTCTCCGTGATCTCAATGGTCAGCATACTCCTGTCGATCCCCGCCTCATCGACACGCTTGCGGATTTCCTCCACGATATCGCAGGACTCAAAGTCAGAGCGTGAGATATTCACAGAGCTGGGAACCACATATTGGCCAAGTTCCTTAGTCTTCTTCATCTTGCTGAGAACCTGTTCCGTGACAAAAAGATCCAGCTTATAGATCAGACCGGCATCTTCCAGAATGGGAATGAACTCCCCCGGGGACAGGAACCCTTTTTCGGGATCGATCCAGCGCGCCAGGGCCTCGTCATCACAAACCCTGCCGTTGGCTGCCCGTATGATCGGCTGATAATAGACCTGGATCCAGTTCTCTCTGATCGCACGGTCAAGATTCTCTATGATGTAACGATGAAACTCCGTTTCCTTGAGCATCTCGTCGCTGAAATAGCTGTATCCGGAGGAGTAGCTCGCTCTGTTTCTGTCACAGGCCATCTTGGCCCGGTCACAGGCGATGCCGATCCCGACATCCTGTGCGCGGATCTGGTAGATTCCGATCCTAACAGGGAGGTTCTTCCCCTCGTTGATCGTCCTGCACTCGGCGATCACTTTGTTGAGCTTGTTTTCCAGGCCTTCCGCTTTGTCATACGCAGCGAACCGGTCGCCACCGATACGACAGCAATTCTCAACGGAAAAGGCCCGTATCAGGACCCTTGACATTGCCAGGATCAGCTTGTCGCCTTCCGCGAAGCCATAGCGCAGATTGAAGCCCTTCATTCCGGTGAAATCAAAATACAGTGCAACAGGCTGCTCTCCCCGTTCCAGCATCCCCCTGCGATCCGTCTCCGCCAATTCAAAGAAATAATTCAGTCCCGGAAGTCCGGTCATGGGATCAAAATGACCCTTAAGATTATTTAAGGTTTTTTCGAACTCGTTCTGTAATGCCCGGTCGAAAGATCCCCTGTGATCTTCGGAAAAGACGCCCTCGTCGGCATAGGAGACGACAGCCAGTCTGACACCGGCGTCGGGATAGGTGTGTTTGCCATGTGCGTGTATCACATGGTACTCGTCACGGATTTTTGTGCGATACGTGACATCATAGCCGCCGCCCTCCGTCGCAAATCGGAGCGCCGCATCCTCGATCCTGGCGACATCATCCGGATGTACATCCCGGTACATATCGTTATCCATGAGCGCATAAGCTTCTGCCCTGTCCGGCAGGCCAAAAAGTTCAAGCAGACCCTCCGAAAGCGCCACAGTCACTACGCGCCGATCAAGGAACTGATAGACACCAAATGCCAGGCAGCTGTTTTCGATCAGTCTGAAGTCCGATTCACTGTAGCGATATCTGGCCATAAATCCCCCAAAAAGATTTTCCTGCATCTTACCGATGGTTGGCATTCACCATAAGAATCTACTTCCCGTTTATTTTATCAGACAGGCATCGATAAATCAAAGATAATCTCCCATCTGAGCCGGCGAAATACCCCATGGAAAGACCATGGAACACTCCGTGAACCAAGCGGGCTGTTGGAATTAGCGGAGGCTCCAGAGCCTTTTTCTTATGTGTAAATCAAATCTTGGTAAAACAGGGGCATTGAGAGTCTTTTTCTTGACTTCTTTCTTGACACACGATATACTCGATTTATCAAACTATA
>JBGUKV010000053.1:0-19498 GCA_045114655.1 Candidatus Allocopromorpha sp.
ATGACAATACTGGTCAGCTTGTCACTGCCCTGCAGGCCGCTGGCCGTGACTTTCTCCGCGATCTCCGCCGGATCCGCGTAAGCCGTATCGCCTTCGCCCTGGGTCTTGCCGTTGTAGGTAAACGTCTGATCCTTGGCCTTGATCGTCAGCGGGGCCTTCTCAATGGTAAGCTTGACCGGGTCGCCGATCGTCCAGGTGACTTTGTAGTTGGGATCGCCATAGGTGCAGTTTCCTGCGGCCAGCTCTGCTGTGTACTCTCCGAATTTGGTGCCTTTGACTTCTGCAGAACCGGTGTATTGGAACTTCGTAGCATCAAAAGCAGTATCGCTGCTTGCTGCAGTCACGGTACCCGTATAGGTCTGCTCTATGCCGTTATAGGTTTTTTCCGTGCTGGATCCGTTGACGGTGGCGGCTACCGATGCCGGTTCGATCTCGAAATCCTTTTCCAAAGTGTCCCCGTTTTTAAATTTAACGATTGCTTTATGATCTCCTGCATCGATTGCGTCTAAGACTGATCCTCCTGTCTCTTTCTTCAACAAATATTCAACCGTGTAGTCACTTTCCGGGTCAAGGATTCTGAATATAATGACATGGCTGTCGTCGCCAACAGTATAACTCAACTTATAGACGCCGGGGTCTGTAGGTTCATCAGATGAAAGCTCGGCCCAATCGGAGTCGTTCCACTTGGAATACACGCCAGATACGCCGTCCGGGACGTCAACAGACTCCTCTGAAACGGTGATCTTCAAAACTTCCGGTCCCTGGTCTGACCCATTGTAGGTATAGGCCGCCAATTCCCTCCAGGTGGTGTTGACGATCACTTTGGCAGGCCAGTCTTCCGGCTCGATTTCTGAAGCGTCTGTCTGGGACCCGTTGCTGTCAAAATCAAAGCCCTTGAGGTGCGGATAGTACCAATAGTAATTTCCGCTTTCCGGATCATATCCACCTTGCCTCGTGAGCCAGGGAGATTCCTCCCCCTCACCATACTGGAAGTCCATTGAATCAGAGCCTATCACTCCGCTCCCGGTCATTTGAGAGGTATCAAGTCCTTTGACAGTATCGGGATCATCACCACTTCCCAAAGCACTCACACCTGTACATAATGCAGTATCGAAATAGCAGTTGGTGATTGGACAAGTCTCATCAGTACGCATTTCAGCAATGCCGCCAATATTTCCGATTGAGTCTCCTGTTCCACTCACCGCGCCGGTGTTGTAACAGTTGGAAATATTTCCAACGTTCCATCCCACAATGCCGCCGATCCCCCTATTTCCGCTTACCGCGCCGGTATTGTAACAATTGGTGATTTCTCCACCAGGATTCCCTGCAATGCCGCCGACATAACCTCCTCCGCTCACCGCGCCGGTGTTGCAGCAGTTGGTGATCTTGCTTCTTGAATCAACAGCTCCTGATATACCGCCGACATAATTGGCTCCGCTCACCACGCCGGTGTTGCGGCAGCAGGCGATTATTGCGCTGAAGCCAATAATACTCCCTGCAATACCGCCGACATTTTGATTGCCTGTGATCTTTCCGTCTTCCAGGAACACGTTCTTTACTTCTCCATAGTCGCCAATAAATCCGAACAGCCCCTGGTACTCGGCGTTTTCAATGTTATCAATGCCTGTGTTGCTGAGATTTTTAATGGTATGGCCTCTCCCGTCAAAGTGTCCGGTATATTGACTATATTGACTATTGTTAATGTAACGCCCTATCGGCACCCATGTCGCATCGCTGCAAACGATATCTTTCGTTAATATCGCCCAAGCATTTGGATTCGGAGTCTTTCCATTTTCGCCGTTCACGATGTCTGCGAACTCTTTCAGATCCTCATATGATGCGATTTTATACTCGGATCCTAATCCTGCCCCATCCCCCTCTATCGCATACGCTTCCTGCGCCGTAAGGGCTCCTATCGCAAAGGCAGCAGCGACTGCCATGAGTCCTGCCAGCAGAATCACCGGAATTCTTCTCTTAACCTGTGTCATAGTTTGCTCCTCTCTTTCCTATGCGGGCAGCTGCGCCGGCATGCTTTTGCATCATATTATCACGCTTCTAAAAACAAGGATACAATTATTCAGATAATACCCACTGCAAAAGCAAAAAAGTACACAAAAAAACATGAGACCACTTGCACTCAAGTGGCATTCATGTCTTTTGTTTCAGTTATTTTTTGATTGATCATTGCCGCTGTTTTTTCTCTGATCTTGTTTTGAGAAGCAAACTCCGGCCATCTCTCCACCGCGTTGACAACATCCGAAACAATACGGTTGCATCGACTTGTTGAAATATCCATGCTCCTTCCGCACGCGATCATGTCGCGGTAAGTGATTCCTTCCTTCTTGCCATTCACAAGCATTTGATGCGCTGACAGCCACAGGTTTGACGCATCATACGAAAATGTCACATCATAAGCAGGCGAAAGTTTCCAGGCACCTGTCTTATGCATTAGAAACGAAATGTTTTTCACATGATCATCCTGGTTCACCGCCAAGACATTGAACACCATTCTCCTGTACAACTGCTCAACGTCACTTGCCGGCAGCTTCATTTGCCTCATGTAACCGGCGGCTTGTTCATAACTGCAAAGACCCGGATAATTGTAGTCGATATGCGCAATCGCGCCGAGGGTCTGCATATGCATTTTCCTGCCGTCTGCTCTGTCAAACCGTTTCGTCATGAAATGGTGTCTGCCGCCTTCTTCGAAGATCCGGCATTCACTCATTTCTATCCCGGCTGCCAAAGCCATATTGTAATAAGCGTATTCTATCAGCGTATATTCGGGGATATCTTCTAAATCGTGATCCCCATTACCCTTGACCCCGTCGAACTTCATCAGCCAGTAGTCAAAGCCCTCACCCGCTTCTACTTGTCCTGATTTGACTTCGTTCGTTGTTTCATTCCAGGCAATGATTGCTTTTGCACGTGCGCCTCCTGCAGATGTTCCGAATTTCAAAAGCTGCTCAAAACCCGCTCCTGTAGTTTTCAGCGGCTTCTCCTCTTCTCTGCTTTGGAGTACCTTAGATGCAAAATCAGCCATCTCCTTAACATTGATTTCTTCGGCTGCATCCGCATCAGGCCCCGTGGCAGGCACATATTCAAGCGCCCCCATTCCGCGTTTGCCTGTATAACAAAGGCGGTCCAGAACATTGAAATCATTGTCCGTTTTCCCCTGAGAAGCAAGCCATCTGTTGATCACGGCATTACCGAATTTGTCAGGAAGCGAATCTGCAACCAATCCGGGCACACCGCGAAATGCGCCTCCTGCAAGATCCGGAAATGCAAACACCCTTCTGGAAATCGGCATCATTATCGGCGACAGTTCGATTCCGCTTTTCGCAAAATCCCTATCGTACTCAAATGAAGCATATGGCATATCCTCATCTTTGTGGATCACGCCGATGCGCGTTCCCCACAGATATACTTCCGCTGTACTGATCATTTCTCATCACCCCACTGGAACGGTTCATTTGTTTCGCTTTTGTTTCCCTTTTTTACATGCACTCTCTGTCTTCTGAATGAGGGTTCCACAAAAGCTGCCGGCCTTCTTGTAACATCCGGAACGAGCAATTCCACATTATTGTCCAGCCCCAAGGCACTCAGCAGTTTGATCAGATTCCCCAACTGAATGTCCTCTCCGTTTTCAAAACGCTGTATAGAACGCAGAGACACTCCTGAACGATTGGAAAGCTGTTTCTGCGTCAATGGAAAGTCTATCCTGTAATTTCTCACTCGTTCACTTATGATTCTGATTCCTTCTTGTGATGTGATCATTTCTTTTCTCCCTGTTTTGTGCTCTTGGCCTGGAAGAATGATATCACAAGTACAGACAAAATGCAATATATTGCACTTTATCATAATTATTAATGGTTAATGCGCAATATTCGGCATGTTATTAATTTTCCGGTCTAACCCATCGGTCGTTTCCGCAATCAAAATAGCGCAAACGATACCGCTTGCGCCATTTTACCATTTATTTACAGTTTTGTCAATTAAGTGTTTCGGATCCCGGTTCACTTCTCTTCAATTTCCGGTCCCGGCAGGAAGTGCCCTATCGCGGCCGCGATGGCGGTCGGGATCAACCAGTTGAATCCGAAGGTATCCAGCGGCAGCGCCGTATGGATCCATGAAAGCGCCGTGACGCCGAAGGTATCGGTCAGTACAGTGAGCAGACTGATCAGGAAGCAGATGACGATGCCGCACTGATAGTACCGCTTCTTTCTGAAGATGCTGCGTCCCAGACATGACAGCGTCAGGAACATGACCGGCGGATAGAACAGCATCAGGATCGGTGCCGCGATGCTGATGATCGCGGAGAGCCCGAAGTTGCATAGCACTGCAGAGACGATGCAGATGAGCACCACCATGAACGCGTAGCTGCGGGAAGGAATGATCCCGCTGAAATAATCTCCCGCGGCAGAGGTCAGTCCGACAGCTGTGGTCAGACAGGCCAGTGCAACGATCACGCTCAGGAACACAACGCCGAACTTGCCCATCAGCGCCCCGGTGATGTTGATCACCAGTCCCGCCTGATTGATTTCTCCGCTGGTGAACTGGTCCAGCCACTGGGATCCTGTGGTTGCCCCCAGGAACGCCAATCCGCCGTATATGAGACACAGGAGCGTGCCCGCGATCAATGCCGCACCGGCAGTGTATTTCTTTTGTTCCCCTAAACTCTCCAAGCCTTTGCTCCGGATAGACTGGATGATGACAACGGAGAAATAGATCCCGGCCATCAGGTCCAGTGTCTGATAACCGTTGAGGATTCCATCCTTGATCAGACTGTCTGATACGGGAGCGCCGGCCTGCGCGCCGGGGCTCACGACTCCAATGATGATCAGGATCGCGATGGCAGCCACCAGGATCGGCGTCAGGTATTTGCCCAGAATATCGACCACCTTTGAGGGTCTAATCGTCAGCAGAAGCACGACTGCAAAGAATATGATTGAAAACACCAGCCGGAGGATCCTGCTCTCAGGGTCTAACCCAAACAGAGGCGAGATACCCATTTCAAAGGTGACTGCGGCGTTTCTGGGAATTGCCAGAAGCGGTCCGATGCAGATGATGCATACCGTGTTGATGATCATCGAGCCCGTGGGTCCGATCGTACCCGTCAGACGGTTCAGATCCCCGTCCACCTTCAGCATAGCGAAAACGCTGCAGATGCTGAGCACGGCATCCGCCAGAAAATATGCGATGTAGCCTAGGTACCACTCCGTTCCGCCGGTAATGCCGATCTCCGGCGGGAAAATCAGGTTCCCCGATCCAAACAACATCGAGAACAGAGCCAGGCCAACAATAAAATACAATCCAATATTACGCTTCATTTCTAGTCCTTTTCTTCTTGTCCTTTTCTTTTGTTCTATCCCAAAACGCCCGCACAAATAGATATCGTAGCACATTGGCGGCTTTTTCTCAAGACCATATTAAAAGAGCCGGTTCAGATGTCCGACTCTCAGTGTTTTCAAATGTTCTTGATATTTGCTGTTTCCCTCAGTATCTTCTCGACATCTGCGCCTACGATATCGAGGCCCGTCGCTTTGATCAGCTGTGCGTCATAGATCCCGTAATAGCCTGCGGCCAGCGCCTGGATGTAGCCGAATCCGAATTCGTCCGGCACATAATCTCCGCCGGCCGTTTCGACATAGTACAGCCTTTGCGCCTTGCAAAGCCCTTTCGGAATTCCTTCAGGGGTGTATTCGAACGTGATCCCATTGACCGTGACCTTCTCCATGTACTGCTTCAGCGTCGCCGGGAAGGAAAGATCCCAATACGGGGCTGCGATCACGATCGTATCCGCCGCGGCAAACTGCCTGGCAAGCGCAAACATCTCATGATCGAACGCGCCCTCCTCTATCAGCTGATCTCTCTTGTCCAAAAACGCCTCATCGGAGATTTCAAACGGGATATTCTCCAGCCGCAGCTGCTGAACCTCGCCGTCAAGCTTTTGCAAAAGCGCCTCCGCGAGTCTTTCGGTCCGGGAATCCCGGCGCACGCATGCATTGATATACAGAATCATTTTGGTCCTTCCTTCTGGTTCTTTCTGGTTAATATGTGAATCCGTAACGTCCTGACTTCTTCTCGTTGCACAGGATATGCGCCTCTTTCAGATCCTCCAGGCACTTATGGAAATCGTTCACGAAGGCTTCTGTCAGAGTATAGGTCAGGTCGGCCCGGCAAACGATTCTCTGAACCGTTACGTCTTCTGCGCCCTTCGGCAGCGGATAAGCAGGCACCTGCCATCCGTGCATCTGCAGCCGGTCTGCCAGGTCATACAGGTTCCAGACCACAGGCGTTCCGTCGCTGTACTTCGCGTCCTCCTTCAGGGTGTAGCACACGATTGGCGTGCGTTTCCCCTGATTATACATATCGAACAATCCGCTTTCGGCGATGGCGTCGCCAATCATGCCGGCGTTCTCCAGGGTCTTTAAGTGCGTCAGCTTATAACCTTCCCATCCTAGACGGAGGAAATTGTAATACTGCCCGACGATCTGGCTAGCGCTGCGGGAGAAGTTGATGGCCATGGTCGGCATCTCGCCGCCCAGATAGCTGACCTCAAAGATCAGTTCCTCCGGCAGATACTCTCTGTCTCTCCAGATGATCCAGCCTACGCCCGGGTAGGTCAGGCCGTATTTATGCCCGGATGTCGAAATCGAGACTACATTCGGCAGACGGAAATCCCACTGCAGCTCCGGCTCCGTAAATGGTGTCAGCATTCCGCCGCATGCCGCGTCGATGTGGATCACCAGCTCCGGACGTTCTTTATGCTCCTTATTGAATTGTTCCACCATCGCGCTCAGTTTCTTGATGTTGTCGTAATCGCCGGAATAGGTCGTTCCCTGGATTCCGACAATTCCGATCGTGTAGTCATCCACATAATCGAACACATGCTCCAGATCCAGCATCAGATCATCCTTTCTGACCGGGACGGTGCGCAGTTCCACATCCCAGTAAACGCAGAACTTCTCCCAGCAGACCTGATACGCGGCGCTGATCACCAGATTGGGACGCGGTTTCAGTGTGTCTACGTCGATTCCCAGTTTCCTTGCCTGGTTTCTCCAGCGGAACTTCATCGCCATTCCTGCGAGCATGCAGGCTTCACTGGAACCCACAGTAGACGTTCCCAGGTACTCGCCCTTTTTCGGCGCATGCCACAGATCCGCCAGAATGTTTACACAGCGGTTTTCCAGTTCTGCTGTCTGCGGATACTCAGATTTGTCGATCGCGTTCTTGTCCAGCGTTTCCGCCATCAGCTCCGTAGCCGCCTTCTCCATATGGGTCTGGCAGAAGGTCGCCATATTCATTCTGGAATTTCCTTCGTCCAGCAGCAGGCTCTCGATCAGCCCCTTCGCAGTTTCTGCAGGCATGGACAGTTTATTCAGTCTGTACTTCGGGATCTCCAACTGGTGCTTTTTCTGTCCGATCCCGATCGCCAGCCCTCTCGCGTGCTGAAGCCTTTGTTTGTTTTTCTCTCCGTACAGCATCTGTTCTCTCCTTGTTTATTTATACGCAATTACACACAAAACACTTAACGCACAATATTCTGAAATCAATTGTACCATATCTGCAAAATCTGCAAAATCCATATCCAGGGAAATCGCAAAATCCATCGCGGTTTCATTCAAAATTTCCGGTTCCGCACAAAATCAACAAAGGTCTGCGCTGCCAGCGACAGTGTTTCATAGGATCTGAATCCGATCGTAATGTCGGTATAGGATTCCACATCAAAGGAAATCCCTTTGACCGGGAACATACTGTTCTCCACCATGATCTTCGGATGGATCCCGACTCCAAGGCCTTTGCTGATCATGGCGAAGCAGCCGTAATCATTGTTGACCTTCATGACGTGATTCAGAGACGCGTCAAACCTGCGGACCAGATCGTAGTTGTACGAGTCCTGATCCTCCGACCATCCGATATAAGGATAGTCCTTCAGGTCTTTGATCGGGAAGACTTTCTTTTTTGCCAGAGGATGGTCTTTTGCAACGACGAGCATATCTTCCTGTTTCCCAAGTGGAATGATTTCAATTATGTCGGAGGAAACGATCTGAATAAACGCACAGTCAGCGCTGCCGGATGCGAGCAATTCAGTTGCGCGCTCCGCAGAATCACAGGCAGATACTTCGATCGTGATCCCCGGGTACCGTTCCTTAAACTCCTTCAGTATGTCGGGGAGATAGCAAACGATCACGGTATTGATCGCAAGAACTCTGATTTCCCCCGTTTCCAGACCGCGGATCTTATCGACCTTCTCGCGCACGATCAGCTCGTCCTGGTAGAGCCTTTGCATTGAGGGAAGCAATTCCTTGCCTTCCTGCGTCATCCGCACGCCGCCGTACTCCCGTTCGAAGAATTTCATGCCGGCCTGCTCTTCCATCGCGTTGATGATGTAGCTGATCCCCGCCTGCGTATACCCGAGCTTGTCCGCCGCCCTTTTGTAGCTTCCCAGCGTTGCGACCGTGACGAATACCTCCGCGTTGATCTTGTCCATTCGACGTCCTCCTCCCTGTTGCTTTTGCTGTTTCTGTTGCTTTTGCTTTGAAAGTTTTCTTTGGTTTATTCTAAAGAAACCACCGTTTTGCTTTGTTCTCTATGCGCATTATAATACAGACAGACAGAAAGAAAAACCAGATTCTAATAATACTAAAGGAACAAAATCCAAGCCACACCACAGAAAGCCGGATCTGGTATCACTCCGATACTGATCCGGCTTTCAGTTTATTTTCTGCACGTCATTCAATCCAATAC
Source organism: Candidatus Allocopromorpha sp. (assembly GCA_045114655.1). Lineage (GTDB taxonomy): Bacteria > Bacillota > Clostridia > Peptostreptococcales > Anaerovoracaceae > Lentihominibacter. The sequence continues at coordinate 8,749 of JBGUKV010000053.1, forward strand.
ATACCTGACTCCGCGGTCCAGATATTCGTTCCAGAAGAACCAGTCATGTTTCCCGGGGCCTTCTTCATAGAAGTGGTCTGCGCCCTCTTTTGCCAGATACTCTGCAAAGGCGCGGTTGGCGCCGCAGAAATCGTCCTCCGTTCCGCAAGCCATATATATGAACGGGATCTGCTGTCCGGCAGCCTTCAGCATTTGCAGCTGGACTTTAGGATTTATATCCGATGTCAGCAGCTGATCCGGATCTCCGAAAATGTCTTTTGCCATCTTCAGCGGTATGGCGTCTTCCGCTCCGGCGCGCATCTGTGCCGCCATGTCCTCCGTATGGATCGCCGAGGAAAGCGCGATGACCGCCGAAAAGGTCTCCGGGAAGGCCAGCGCCACATGGACCGCGCCGTATCCGCCCATGGACAGACCTCCGATCATCGTGTCCTCCCGCTTCATTTCGATCCCGAATGTCGACTTTATATACCCCGGCAGCTCTTTGCCGATGAATGTGCAGTAATTGCCTCCTTCATATCCGCGATCCAAATAAAACGAATTTCCTGTGGTCGGCATGAACACATTCAAGTTGTACTGAATCGCGATTTGCTGCGCAACGCCCCCATAGACCCAGTCCGTATCCGTTCCTGTCAGCCCGTGAAGCAAAATCATATTCCGGGTACCGCGCTCATAGTGGCGCAGATCCCTTACCTCTTCCATCTCCACATCATTCGGGAACACAAAGGAGAAGTTCATATGCTGCATAGTCGATTCTGCATGAAACTCCATTCTTCCAGTTGCCACTGCTCGTCACTCCTTTCTGCTTTCTGCGGCCTCGTTGCTTGGTCCTGCGGCGCGCTATTTGTTGATCAGAAACAATCCCGCCAGGCACACCGCCACACCGACGACCTTCGTCGCCTTGACCGGTTCCTTGTAGAGCAGATAACCTACGATGATCAGCATAATAGCCAGAAAAATGGATTTGACGATATATCCCGTATTCACATTCCAGCCGACTTTATACATGAAGATCATTCCGGCCTCAAGCCCAACAATGGCAATGCCCAGAACAAACGCCGTCCAGTTCACATTATGCCATTCCGCAATGATATTGCCGCCTTTTGTCATCATCAAGTATATCACAAGTGACACCGCTGCGCCGACACAGTACGTTATCGTCAGCGACGCAAACGGATTCAAATTCTCCGGCATGGATTTGCAGCATATCTGGTAAAACACATCCGCACCTACTGCCAGCGCGATCGGCCACATCATACTCATCGTTTGTCCTCCTTCATAATACACCCGACTTCATCGCTCAGCTGACTTAAAAAAATTGCCACCCGCATAGGGTGGCAATCTCAAGTCTTCTTGAAAACTCTGACTTCTCACGTCGTTATTTTATCATATCGCACGCAGCGATACAAATAAGAATTCGTTTTTCAAGCACCGCTGCAAGTTGGGGGCTGAAGGCCAGGGGGCTGGGGGCTAGCTTTTTCTGTGTAACCACTTGTTGATGCCTGAAACCCTTGATACTTCGTTAGGTCGTTGGTTGGATCGCTCGACTATGTCTGTCTCAACCACTGGTCGTCTCCTGAAACCCTTGATGCTGCGTTAGGTCATTGGTTAGATTGCTCGACTATGTCTGTCTCAACCACTGGTCGCCTCCTGAAACCCTTGATACTTCGTTGGGCTGTTGGTTGAGGCTCGAAGATTTGGACCAGCTACAATTTAAGAAACTCTAACGCTTCTGCCACGTTCACGAAGAAGCAGCACGAAGAACCATCACATAGAACCAGCACTAAAAAAGCCCTTGCTACAAAGGGCTTTTCCGGCTAAACGACCTGGTATGAATACCTAGGGACGAACGACTCGGGCTGAACGACCCGCAATGAACGACCGGGTATGTCTATTTGAATGATTCTATGCATGCGTCGACGAATGTGCGCTGGCTGTCGGTGAGATCCTTCATCGACCGGACTGCTACGCCGACGGTTCGCCGGTAGTGCTCCTGGAATGAAATCGCGACGACATCCTTTGGCAGAAGGCTTTTCTGCAGGTTTGAGATTACGTAGACGCCCATATTGCTCTGGACCATCGCCAGGGCTGCCAGGTCGCTGGCGCTGTAGCATCTGATGTTCGGCTTGAACGGAAGTCTGTTGATGACGATTCGTGTGATATCGTCCCATCCGGGCGGGCTGTATATGATCGGGACATCCCGCAGATCGTGGGCCATCAAGGCATCCTGCTGAGCCAGCGGGTGGCTTTTGTTCACGGCAAGGCAGATCTCGTCCTCAAACAATGGGTAGAACATTGTGTTGGCGGCGAACTCCTCTGTCAGAAACGCGACGTCGATGTCCCCGCTGATCAACTGCCGACCGACGTTTGCCAGTGTGTCCTCCTGGATACTGAGAATGATGTCCTCCTGATCCTTTGTGAACCGGGCGATCAGATCGGATACAAATCCAACCAGCATGCTGTTAGGCGTTCCGATTCGGATAGAATCCTCGGACTGGTTCAGCATTGACAACGCTTCGAACTTAAGCTTTCGTTCTGTATCAACGATCTGCTGACAGTATGGTATGAGTTTTTTCCCGCTCTCTGTCAGGACAACTGAGTCGTCCTCCTCTTCAAGCAGCCGCAGGCCCAGTTCATCCTCAAGGGATCCTATGATGTTTGATAACTTCGAACGCGAATACCCTAAGATTTCGGCAGCCTTCGAGATGCTTCTCATTTCGACGGCTTTTGCAAAAGCATGATATTTGATCATGACCGCTCCTCCAAAAAAACAATATACTAATTCGCCGTTTCCTCTCTTGGCTTTAGTATATTGCTGCATGAACGGAAGCGCCAATCAAAGTTTCTTATAGGGTTTCTAAGGTTTTCCTTTCCTGCCCAGAGGGATCAGATCAGCGAGCTGCACGATCACAAAGGCAGCCATCATCAGCGCACAGCCCAGGATCTCTCGGCCGCTCATGTGCTCCCCCAGAAACAGCGCGCCGCACACGGCTGCAAACAGCGCCTCCAGACTCATGATGATCGCCGCCACATGGGGCGCGGTGGTCCTTTGGCCAATTATTTCAAGTGTATACGCTGCCGCCACCTCCAGGATTCCCGTATATAGAATCGGAATCATGCATGCGGCAATCGCCGCGACTGTCCAGGTTTCGAATCCCACGGCAACAAGTCCAGAAAGGATTCCGGCGACAAGGAACTGCAGCATGGCAAGCCGCAGAGGTTCCGTGCGCACCGCATAATAATCGATCAGCAGAAGCTGCACGGCATAGACGATCGCTGCTCCGATTTCCAGACCATCCCCCAGCTGGATCGTAAATGCTTCTGTGATTGACAGGAGATACAGCCCAATGACGGCAACGAAGATACCGGCCCAGGTGATCAGATTCAGCCTGCGTTTGAGAAAGATCATCAGAATCGGCACGATGACGATGTACAAAGACGTGATGAATCCTGCCTTTCCGGCGGTCGTGTAAACCAGTCCAACCTGCTGGAACGACCCTCCCCCGAACTGTGTCAGCCCGCAGAGCAGGCTTCCGAGCAGCAAGGTTCTGTCTTTCAGGATCGGTATCTGCCCGGCGGTCCGGTCCTGTCCCCCCGCACCGCTGCTTCTGCTGAAGAGCAGGATGACCGGGATCAGGACCAGTGCTCCGATCGTGAATCGGAAAAAGCCAAACAGGAATGGACCAATGTGATCCATCCCCATCTTCTGAAAAATCATGGCTGATCCCCATATGAGTGCTGTCAAAAACAGGCATGCTTCGCCTTTGTATTTCTTCAAGGATTCCTCCTGCTAGCTATCGTTTCAACAGTCCGCCGACCAGAACAAAGTGCTCCGGTAGTTTCCCGTCTTCGATCCATTCTATTTCTATGCCGCAAAGGGTTTATATGGTCTTTCCTACATTGCCGCCAATCGACTCTATGGAGTACCGCATTTTATCCGGGAATCTGCACGGTGCCCCCTCCTGCTTGCTGCAGCTTTTGCAGATCTGGCAGGTTCCTGCGGATAAGGACTGTGATCCGGGGAACTCCTTCTCCAACTCATACAACTCTTCGGCGAGCTTTTGCTTAACGTCCCACAGTGTCTCCGTCATCGTCTCCTGCGTGTGTTCGCCCCGGAATGTGATCCGGTAACCAGCTACAAGGATCCTCTCGAATGAGTTCCAGTAGTCCATCGGATCAAAATCATAAGGCGGGCAGGACCAGACATTGTTGTAGTTTGGGCAGGCTTTGCAGCATTCGAGGAATCCCCCTACGTCTACAAAGTCCCTGACGTAAGTTTTGACGTCTGTTTCAGCTTCAAATCGTTTCAGTGTGTACCGGTCAGAATCCACTATTGTTTCTCCTCTTTCTTTATTTGCTTTCCGATCTTGATGTCATACAGGCACATAAGCAGTATTTCCACAAAGCTCAAAGCCAGAATGATGATATAAGCCTATTCCCATCTCGTCCCTGCTCCGCACTCCAGAGCTTTGTCGTATATGATCTTCGCCGCTGCCAGATCCTGCATCGCGACGCCTACGGTCTCGTACAGGATGATTTCTTCGTCGTTTTCCCTGCCCGGGTTTCTGCCGAGGAGCACATCTCCCAGGCTGCCTTGCACATCGGATTCTTTGATGATTCCCTCCGCGATCGGGATCAGCAGATCCCCGCTCTCGGAGAGTACTGCGTCCTTCCAATCGCAGACGATCTTAGATGCGCGCCTAACGGTTTCCGCGTCTATTTCGTGCTTGTGCGGCTCATATGTTCCGACGCCGCTGATCGTCGCGCCTGCCTTGATTTTGCTTCCGTCGAACACCGGGGTTGCAGATGGAGTGACGGTGACGATGAGATCCGCATCCTCAATACATTCGTCAGCGCTTCCGGCGGTAGTGATCGGTACGCCGTAGCATGCGAGTTTCTCAGTCATTTCTGCCGCAAAGGCTCTGCATCTCTGCTGGTTCATATCGTAGACGGATATCTCCTCCAGATCCCTCACGCACAACATGGCTTCCAGCTGTGCCGAGGCCTGTCCTCCTGTCCCGATGAGGGCGCCCTTGCGGCAGTGTTCCTTCGCCAGTACGCTGAATGCCGCGCCTGTCGATGCTCCGGTTCTCAACTGCGTCACGCAAGTCCCGTCGATCAGCGCCTCTATATATCCTGTTTCCCCATCGATAAGCAAAATCTGCCCAGGCGCGGATGATAATCCTTTGTCGATATTCCCGGGGAAGATGTTCACGACCTTAAGTGACACCGCGCTCATCTCGGGAGCATATGCCGGCATGAACAGGAACGTGCTCCGCCCGTCTGCGTTGTCGATCACTGTCCGCAGCGGCACTTCACAAGGCCCTTCGGTCATCATGACAAAGGCATTTTTCACAGCCTCAATCATGTCGTTCATAGTGACGACCCTGCGGATATCTTTCTCTGAAAGCAGCAGCATGTATCTCCTTTCCGTATAATTCACTCAGTAGAATAATTCACTCAATAGATTTTCTGCACGTCCTCCGCGCTTATCCCATTCGCCTCACAGAAATCAAACAGATCTGACGGTCTCCTGATCAGCATCAGTTCCGTCAGCTGTCCCGTCTTCCTGTCTTTGCCGCAGAGCACCTGTTCGCCTGTACAGATGCTGCACCGGAGGACCGGCACGCACTCTTCCAGGGAAATGCGCGGGATGTCGTTGTGTTTTTTCTTAAATATACTCATCTTTCTTACTCCAATGGCTCCGTGGAGAACTCCACATAGAACAGCCAGTTCTTCCCTTTCAGTTTGCTTTTGTCATAGGAGGCGTCGAACACGGCTGTGTCCAGTCCGTCGCTGCCGGTGTTCAGGATCCCCAGGTATACCTTCTGGCCGTCTGCGATATCCTTGGACTCAGACAGAGGAACGAAGAGTATGTTGTCTCCGTCCTTCGGATAACCCGAGAGCTGAATGTCTGAAGCGCAGCTGGTGCTGCCGTCAACGGATACGCCTATGGTTGCTGTTCCGTCTTTGCAGCTGAACCCCGCAATGCCTTCGGATGTCTCTCCCAGCACGATGCTCCCCTGTCCTTCATCCTTTACCAGCTTGCCGTCCTTGTAATATTCTATTCCCATCTTCGCGGACTGATAAGTCTCGTCAACTTCAAATCCTGCAAAGGCAGAAAAGCCTCCGGTTGAAAGGATCTCGATAGCGGCTTTTGTCTGCTGGTCCTGCGTATCCCAGGGGCCGATCGTGTTCGCGGCCGAACTGGAACCGCAGCCGCACAACGCGGCCATCCACAGCGCCGCCATCAATAACATGCTCAATAAGGTAATTGCTGCTTTTCGTTTCATGTCCGTCTGATACCTCCGTTCGATGTTTGCTGAATAATGTTTGCTACTTGACCCTGATCTTGAGTGTCACTTTCTTCGTGGCTTTCCTGTAATTGGCGTTGCCTACGGCCGTGACTTTGACCTTGACCTTGTAGGTGCCCTTCTTCAGGCCTTTCTTCACCGTGACTTTGCCTGTCTTCTTGTTGATGGTGATTTTCTTGTTGCCGGACGCCTTTGCATAAGACAATTTGCCCTTGCCCTTCCTGGTGACTTTGATCACTTTGGCGACCTTCAGGCCCTGTGCCTTTTTCTTCACCTTCTTGTATTTGACGGTCGCTGTCTTGCCTTTGACTTTCAGCGTGTTGATTCCCTTGGTGATCTTGAAGGTCTTTTTGATCGTGCCTGTGTACCTGTCTCCCCTAGCCTTGATGGTCACTGTCGCAGTGCCGATCTTCTTGTTGTTGGAATAGGACACGGTATAGCAGAATTCATTCAGGCCGGACACCTTGACGGCCGGTTTGATGGCTTTGCCGGTGTACGGGAAGGATTTCTTCATCGTGACCGTGTACTTGCTGATGTCGACGACAGAAAGCTCCGCCACCTGATCGTTCAGATTCTCGACCTGCTGCTCCAGCTGGGCGATCTGGTCTTCAAGCTCTGCAAGCTGTTCCTTGTTCAGTATGTCTTTCGTTCTGGTCAGTTCGTTCTGTGCGTCCGTCAGAGCGTTCTGGGCACTGAAGAGGTTCGCGAAGAGCTGCTTCATCGCTTCGGTATCGTTCGGATCAAGATTTGCTAAGGCTGCCTGTGCGGCTTCCAGCTGAGCCTGCGCCTGATCGATCAGCTCCTGCACATCCTCCTCGCTGCGTATGATGCTGAAGACGGCATTTTGCTTAGTCCCTATGAACCGGCCCTTGCCGTACAGCGTTATCTTGTAGTCGCCCGGCTCGACGAAAGCCGGCGTTTCAAACCCGTGCTCCGGACTCCAGTCTTTCTCTTTCACCCATTTATAGTCAACACCTGCCTTCAGTGTCTCGCCGTGATAGACTACCTCCGGTTCCAGTTCTTCTCCGGTGCGGGTCGCAGGTTTTACTCTAGCCTCTTTGATGTGGATCGGCTGTGAAGCAGATCCTGACGCCGGGACGACTGTAACGGTGCAGTATTTTTTCACACTGATATCGTGATCTGTCTCTTCATCGTAATAATCCGCTTCAACTACGATCCTGGTTGTTCCGGCAGACTCGCCGGTCACAACACCGTTCTCATCGACCGAGGCGATAATGAAATCCTCCGGGAAAAACCACATCCCATCGGTCCGCGCCAGTTCCGGAAGAATCGTCGCATCGATATGTGCATGCTCCCCTACTTCCAACGTGATCTCTTCCGGAACGATCGTCATGTCCTCCAGCACCGGCTGCGTCCCGCTGGTGATCGTCAGTTCATAGGAGCTCTTTGCCCCGCTGCGCAGCGTGCCGGTGATCAAAACAACTCCGGCAGCATGAAGCGTCACTTTCCCTTCCTGATCCACGGTAGCAATGCTTTCGTCTGAAGAACTCCAGGTAATCGTCTTCTCCTGTGCGGTAGACGGGATGACCGTATATTTGCTGTCAAAGGACTTGGTCTCGTCAATATTGCACCACTCTTTATCCATCCTGAACCGCAGCTCTTCCGCATGGGTTGCCTGATCTTCCGGGATAAACTGTGCGGTCAGGGTCATATCTTCCATGATCTGCACTCCCCGTCCTGCGCTGCTTCCATCTTCCTTCAGCCAGCCGGCAAACACATATCCTTCTTTTTCCGGCGCGTAGCCTTCGTCCTGCTGAACCGAATCGCGCAAAGGCAGGTAAGATTTGTCCCGGCAATAATCCCGCCGGACCACACGTCCATCCGCAACATAACTGACCTTTCGGACAATTTCATCTAAAGTCGGATAGCTGTCCTCCGGTTCACCCAGAATATGAGCGTCCATCCAGTTGACTCTGTTTATGGTCCATTGCTTCAGATTGCTGATCATATCGCTGTCAAGCAAAGAACCATCTGTCCGCTCCTCGTACACATCATCTATTCGGTCTGCCCAGATTTCATAATCCGCCGCATAGGATTGCTCTATTTCCCCGCAGTACTGATCGATCAGGCCGCCATCCTCCACTGCGGCAAGGGTTTTGTCCCTGACCTGGGGCCAAACTCTTTTCACTGTTTCGCGGAAACCATCTCCATCATTGTCGTAAAGCATCGCTTTGATCCATGGACATTCGATGGTGAAATCTTTTACATTGACATCGGGATCTTCTGTTGCAAACGCAAGATCGAAATCCCATAGCGGCCCCCAATAAAACTTACCCTGTTCTGTCAGCTGTCCGGATTCGTCGAAAGTGTCCTGTTTTTTATAGAAATAAGTACTGCCGGTTATATAAGCGTCGCCGTTGACGGAGAGTTCCTGGATCAGCCAGTACTTGGCGGCTGACTCCATATCCATGTATTCGTTATATCGGATTCCTTTCGTGTCGATGAAGAAATCCCCCTCCCCATCATCGACACCCTCACCGTAAATGGCGTTCTCCATATCCTGGATACGCTCCCGGATGTACTGCTTTTGCTCTTCATTTGTGTAATCGCTGTCTGCCGGGTCGAAGGTCGGTGTGTCATTGGCCAGACAAAATCCTCGATTCGTATAGAATCTGTTCGGTGAACTTTTGCTGACCTGATTCCCTTGCTGGATCAGATAGCCGCCGGTGATATCTTTCGCGTCTGTGTGCTTCGGCTTCAGTTCCGTGATGTCCAAACGGTTTTTATCGATTCTGAGATGCTCTGCAAACAGATAGTTTCCGAGATGATCCCGGCTGATTTCTTCCCCATCCCGTTTGCCGATCATGACGACATCCACAGGAACTCCTCTCGGGGTAAACGCAAATCCCAGTTCATCTCCCAGCCAGCCGACCCATCTGTTTTTAATTGCCGTCGGATCGAGTGCATTTGCCAAAAGCACCCAGTGCTTGTTTTCACCCAGGCCAAAGATATCTGCCGCGTTTTTTAATTTGATCTTGTAAGGTTTTTTCTCAATCTTCCAGGTTGAATTGCCGCGCCCGCGGATATAATCGAGTTCCACCGGGCCGAGGCTTTCCGGTTCCTCGTCCAGGTCACAGTATTGAAACCCCTCCGGCACGGAAATCTGCATCGTTCCGGAACATTCTACGCTGTGATCCTTGCTGCCATTCATATCGTCGATCGTATGTCCTTCTGTTTCGTCGATTTCAATGGTCACGACCGGCAGCCCATTGTCCGGCAGCCCGGTCTCATCATCCAGCGCATACGAAGTCCCGCCGGTGACGAACATGATCGCCGCCGCGAACAAAAGGCATTGAATCCACCTGCCTATTCTTTTCATTGGTTTTCTCCTTACTTCACAGGACAAGATCCCGGCTGACTTCTTTGGCTTACATCAGCTGCTGCGCGATCTCATCGTAGGACTGCCCTGTCTGATCCTTGGTCTCTGCCGCATCCCAAAACGCCTTGAGTTCCTCGACTTCATTCGGCCTTCTGCTGCAAAAGATCACTTCGTCCATTCCTTCCGTACAGGCAGCGCAAAATTCTCCGTACTCGTCCTCTGAGATTTCTTCGCCGTCCTTGCGGTAGATGATGCGAAGATCACTCGGTTGCTCCAAAAAGCTGTTCATAAATTCATCAACAAACCCGACCCACTGGGTCTGCGTGAGCTCTGTATCCGAATCCAGCTGATAACTGCGGATCGCGCCAGTGCTGTTTTCCGCGCCAAAAGTAAAGGATATCATCTGCAGACTTCCGTCATCTGTCTTGAACACCATGTAATCCGTTCCGCCCTGGACCTCATAATCGTAGAGTGCGTCGGTCGGGAGATCCGAATACTCGTCATCGGCCAGCGCCGTCTGATAGGACAGCTGCCTGCTGCTGCCGTCCGCATAAGTCCAGACCTTCATGTACGGGAACGGCTGCCCTTGCTCTCTTACGAAATACAAAAGCTCCGGAATGCTGTCCCCGTTCAGATCGCTCAGCGCCACCTTCCCAGAGACATCATCCCGCGTATAGGCGTCGATCGCTTCCTGATCCGCCTGCAGAACGTCAAGGTAGGCCGCCTTCCAGGCGCTGTCGTCTGCCGCAGCCTGCGTCTCAGCCTCTTGCGTTCCGGCATTCTCTGTATCGCCTCCCGAACCTCCGCATGCGCAAAGGCAGACCATGCAAAGGCCAATGCCGATTATGATTGTCCATATATGCTTTCTCATCATTGTCAATTTCCTCCGTTGATACTGGTCGCCACACTCCGCTTAAACCGGACGCTGTCAGGCCCCGGTGTGTTATCACGAAAAGTATACCACTTTGCTTTTTTTGCTACAAGATGGGCTTGACTTCCGGTACCATCAAAAAACCGGGCATGGTATCATCTTTGTTCTGACAATACCTGTCCGGCTTTTTTCTAGTCTTCTTTTGTCCTATCTATGAATCAATCATCT
>JBGUKV010000054.1:0-20065 GCA_045114655.1 Candidatus Allocopromorpha sp.
CAGACACAGATGGAAAAGCTCGGATATGAGAACGTATTCGTAGGAACTGTTGAAGGCAACCCTCCTGACACAGCACTTCCGGAAGTCAAGAAAGCTGTTGAAGAAAAGGGCTACACTAAGATCATCCTCCGCCCGATGATGGTTGTTGCCGGTGACCACGCCAATAATGACATGGCCGGCGACTGGGGCGATGCTCTGGCAAACGGCGGCGAATTCGAAGTCGAAGGCGCTGACGCACCGGTTGACCTCGGCGAAGGCTTTGGCAAAGACAATGTATCAAGCCAGATCGAAGGAATGGGAAGAATCGCTGACATCCAGAAGATGTACGTAGAGCACACCGGAGCAGTGATCAAATAATCATTACATGTGAAACAGCGACTCCTATCCCGGAGCCGTTAAATCAGAAAACTCAGGGAGCGGGCGCGAAGTATCTTCGCTCTCGCTCCTGCAATCTTAAGGATCAATATTTAAGGATCAGCAATCATGAAAAAATCATTATTAGCAATTCTGGCTGTTTTCATCATGGCAGCCTTCACACTTACCGGATGCGGCTCAGGCAGTACTGAAGAGGCTGCGGATCCCGGCATTCCGGATGGAACCTATGTGGCAACGTTTACAACGGACAGCCCCATGTTCCATATCAGCGAAGCAAACAACGACAAAGGCATCCTCACCGTGAAAGACGGAAAGATGACAATGCACATCAGCCTGCAGTCGAAGAAAATAGTAAATCTCTACTACGGTCTGGCGGAGGACGCCCAGAAGGATGGCGCCGAGCTGATCGAGCCGACCACAGATAAGGTCACTTACAGCGACGGCTATGTCGATGAAGTATACGGTTTCGATATCCCTGTCCCCGCCATCGATGAGGAATTCGACCTGGCGCTCATTGGCAACCACGGCAACTGGTACGACCACAAGGTCAAAGTTTCCAACCCCGTCGAAGGCGATGACATCCACGCAGGATCTAAAATCGATCTGGAGGACGGCGACTATCAGGTAGAAGTCGCCAAGGAAGGCGGCACCGGCAAGGCTGAAATCGAAAGTCCTGCTGCTCTGAAGGTGGCAGACGGCCAGGCGACTCTGACTGTCAAATGGTCCAGTCCTCATTACGATTACATGATCGTAGACGGCGAGAAGTACGAGCCAATCAATAAAGATGAGCTCGCAGATGCGGACGAAGACAGCGGAATCGGTTCCATCTTTGAGATCCCGGTCACCGTTATGAACGAACCATTCACCGTCGTCGCGGACACCACCGCCATGAGCGAACCGCATGAGATCGAGTATAAACTCACTGTAACACTCGTAGAGGATTAGAACCTATTACACCACAAAGAATAAGAGGTTCGCTTCAGCTGAAGTGAACCTCTTTTGCTTTTGCTCTTGATTATACTTCTTTACCCATAAACTATATCCTTTCGAGCTTTCCGGAGTTCTCTGCTGCCTCAATGATCCGGCTGACCCGGCCGTTTGCAGTCCCGATCGGGAATTCTGTCGCGATAACGCGCTCGCAGGACTCCACTGCCTGCATTGCCCGTGCAAAAGCCTCCTCGCTGATTGGTTCAAATGCGGGTGTGGAAATCACTTCCGCTGCCAGCAGTCTGGCCAGCTGGTAGTCGATATCGTTCTCTGCGAGAACGCCTGCAATAAACGGTGTATCCTCCTTCTGCAGTCTGCGGTAGACGGGCACGCCGCTGCCGCCTGCCGAGAGGACCAGAACTTTCGGCTCGATTGCTGCCGGTTCCTCTCCTGCCGCCTTGTCCGCCTCATCCGCGGCAAACATAGTCCCTGTCGGCGCAGGCAGTTCGATGCTGCCCAGCAGCGGATCGAAAAATCCGTTGTCGATGGAGTACAGCTCGCGGATCATTGCTTCCTCGAAGATTTCTTCCGGAGCTCCGTACCGGTAGATGCGGTCGCCTTTGACGCAGATGATCTTGTCGGAGATCTTCTCCGCCAAATCGATTTCATGAAGGGACATGATAACGGTGATGCCCTTCTTCTTGGCCATGTTCCGCAGGATCGACAGCAGTTCCAGTTTGTACCGGACGTCCAGGAATGAGGTCGGTTCATCCAAAACGATGATCTCCGGGTCCTGGCAGATGGCGCGTGCAAGCAGGACGCGCTGCTTTTGCCCGTCGCTGATGGCGTTGAAGTCGCGCGGTCCCAGTTCCGTTGCGTTGACCGCTGCCATGGCATCATCGACCATTCTCTCATCTGCTTCCGTCAGCAGTCCCAGTTTGCCTGTGTACGGGTATCTGCCGCTGGCGACGATGTCGTAGCAGGTCATGAGCTCCGCTTTGAGGCGCTCCGTCAGCACCACTGCCATCTTCGTCGAGACGTCCTTCGAGGTCATCTTGTGCAGATCTTTCTCGGCGAACCATACTTTGCCTCCGATGAGGGAAAGCTGCCGCGTGATGCTCTTGAGGATCGTGGATTTACCGGCGCCGTTCGGGCCGATGAGTGTGACGATCTCCCCCTTGCCGATATCGATGCAGATATCTCTGATAATAGCCTTGCCGTTATAACCGACGGCCAGATTGTCCATGCTGATGTAGGCATTCTGTTTGTTCATTACATCTGCCTCCTTCTGCTGACCATCATGTAAATAACGACCGGTGCGCCGAAGACCGCGGTCACCGTACTGATATTGAGTTCCTGCGGCGCAAAGGCAAGACGCGCGATGACGTCACACACCATGCAGAACACGCCGCCGCCCAGCATGCATCCCGGAATCACCACCAGAGGCTTGGCCGTTCCCATCGCTCCCTTGATCAGGAACGGAACAGCGATGCCGACGAATGAGATCGGTCCTGCATAAGCGGTCACACAGGCTGTGAGCAGACTCGATAATGTGATGAGCGCGATCTTGAACCATTTGATGTTGACACCCATGCTCGCCGCATAGTTCTGGCCCATCTGGAACGCCCCGATCGGCTTGCTCATCAGCATGGTCAGAATGAATCCGCCGCCTGTAACGACCAAACACACGCCGACGTTGGTCCAGGTCATTCCGGAGAAACTGCCCATTGACCATACATGAAGATTGGCGATATCCGAATCCTCCGCAAAGGTGATGATAAATTCCGTTACAGCATTGCAGATGTATCCGACCATGATGCCGGCAACTAGGAGCGCCGCCATGTTATGGATCTTGAAGGACACGGCCACAATGAACATGGTCGCAATGAGCGATCCGATGAATGCTGCTGCAATCAGTGTGACTGAGGAAACGTGCAGTCCGTTCTGCATGAACAGGATCATGGCGATCGCAACCACCATCTTGGCGCCGGAGGAAATGCCCAGCACATATGGCCCCGCGATCGGATTCTCGAAGAACGTCTGCAGCAGAAATCCTGCCAGCGCCAGCGCTCCGCCGAGGAGCATGGATACAATGATCCGAGGCAGCCGGATCGTCCATATAATATCCAGGACCTTGTCCTGACCTTCCCGCAGGAAGATGGCTTTTGCGATTTCACCGACACTGATGTGCACGTTTCCGGAGTTGATGTTGATCACGATCACCACTGCAAACGCAGCGATCATGATCGCAAACACGATCGCGCACCGTGTACGACGTCGGAAATTTTCCGCATGGTAACCGCCTAATGCAGTTGCCGGCGGTTCCTGCTGATTTACTTTTACTTCTTTTGTCTTGCTGTCACTCATAGTTTGTCACTTCTATAGTTTGTCACTTACTGCAGTTTCTGCAGATATTTCAGGTCGCTCGGATCATCCTCTGTGAATGCCTTATGGAAATCCAGGATCATGTCCGCGACGATATCTGTCCTCTGGTACATGGAGTCGCCGGTCACCCAACATTTATTGTCCTTGACCGCCTTCAGTTCCTTCATGATCGGATCCTTCTCCAGAAGGTCCGCCATAGTCTTGACGGAACCGTCGATGCTCCCGTTGTAGATGATGTAATCGGCGTCACGCGCCGTTTCGTAGAATGTCTCAACCGACATATCGATGGACGTCCTGTCGGTGTCATCGTCCAGATCCGAGAACGCATATCTGGCGCCTGCGATCTCGATCATCTTCGGAACGTAGTCGGTGCTTTTGCGCACTACCATTTTACCGTCCGCTGTCTGATAGAAGAACGCAACTGTCTTCTCCGTATTTTCAAAGTCATCCAGATCCGCCAGTTTCTCCATCTGCTCATCGAAAAACGCATTCGCTTCTTCCTGATGGTCCGTCAGCACACCGTAAAGCTTGATCCACTCGGCCCTGCCCATGGGATCTTCCTCATAGCTGGACCGATCGATCATCACAGGCACATCCAGTTTCTCGATCATCTCTTTGACTTCCGGGGTGTGGTCGATCATGGTCGATTCAATGGCCAGATCGCACTCTTCATCAAAGAGTGTCTCATAGTCCGGCGCACTGTACTTGCCGGCGTAGATGATGTCGCCCTTCTCCATGGCCTCCCGCGGCTCGTCAAAGGACCAATCGTTTTCCTTGATGGAGGACATCCGGATGTGATCCAGGGCGTCGCAGGAGCAGAACATAGCCATGGTCGCCGTAGCCGCCAGATAGATCCTGTCGACCGGCTTCTGCAGTACGATGATGCCTTCCGGAACTTCTTCCGGCGCCTCCCCGCCTTCCGGAACAAGCAGGAACTTCTCGCCTTCATGGATGTCGATCAGATCGTAGCCGCCTTCATAGTGGTAAATGCTGTACTCTGTCGCGCGTTCAAGCTGCATCTCCGATTCGTAAGTCAATCCACTGATCTGGGGCGCGCCGCCCGTGTCCTCACTTTCGCCGTTTCCGCCGCAGCCTGCCAGTCCCAGCACCAACATGCACAGAACTGTCATCAGCGCCGCAATTCTCCTGTAGTCAAACTTCATTATTTTTGCCATCCTCTCTTCATTTCTGCCATCCTCTCTTCATCGGGTCAACCATGTCTACAGCTGAATACAGCAGCGCGTTGCAGATTGACGCCGCCACGTTGCTGCCGCCTTTTCTTCCAAAAGCAACAATTGCCGGGATATCATGCTCTACGCAGATCTCAAAGATCTCTTCCTTGCTCTCCACGACATTGACGAATCCTACCGGAACGCCGATAACCAGGGCCGGTTTCAGGCCATCCCGGATCATCTCTGACAGTGCGATCAGCGCCGTGGGCGCGTTTCCGGAAACGAAGATCCCGTTCGGATACTCCGCTGCGCCTCTCCGCATGGATGCGTAGGCACGCGTCGTCCCTTCCTCCTTTGCCTGCTGCATGATTGCAGCATCGGCCATGTAGCAAACGGCCTGCGAGGACAGTTTCTGAAGAGACGGTTTGCTGATCCCCGAAAGGGCCATGTTCGTATCGGTGATGAAGGTGCAGCCACCCTTCTGCAAAGCCTCGACGGCCCGCTTGACCGCGCCTTCCGTGAATTTCAGATTCGTCCCGTAATCGAAGTCCGCGCTCGTATGAATAACGCGTTTCACCACTGTCAGATTCTCCTGCGGGATCTCGATACCGCGCTCCGCAAGCTCTGCCTCGATGATCCGCATGCTTTCTTTTTCGATGTCCGCCGGACGGACGTATTCATAAGTACTCATTGCTTTTTCTCCTGTGCCTTGTTTTATCTGTCCGTGATCTCATACCGATCCATGATCTCGTAGATTTTGCCGATGTCCAGCACCTTCCGTACGCCATCCGCCAGAATGTCGTACTGTTGCTGGACGTACACTTCATGAGGGATGATCTGCATCTCGCCGGGATCGATCCCTTTGCTCCGGGCCAGCCACCGGATCAGCGTCTCCGTCAGCTCGCCTGTGTCAAACAGCCCGTGAAGATACGTACCGAACACATTGCCTCTCACGCAGCCGTCTGTCTTTCTGTCCGTTGTGCCGTCCGTCAGCTCGCAGAAAGGATCGCCTTTGACTGTGCTGACGCCCATATGTATTTCATATCCGTCCAGCTGCACGCCCGCGAACTGGGGCGCCTGAACGGTTCCCTGCACTCTTGTTCTGGACTTGTCCGCCGTGAACACCGTGTCCACCGGCAAGAGACCCATGCCCTTGAGGTATTCTGTCTTGCCTTCATAATGGTCCGGATTGAAAAGCTGCTCGCCCAGCATCTGGTAGCCGCCGCACACGCCCAGAACAGGCTTACCTGCCGCCGCGTGCTTCAGGATCGACGCCTCCAGTCCGTTCTGCCGCATCCACAAAAGATCGTCCATGGTGTTCTTTGTGCCGGGGATGATGATCAGATCCGGGTCGCCCAGCTCTTTGACTTCCCGGACATAACGCACGCCGGACAGGTCTTCCATCTCCAGAGCGTTGAAGTCGGTGAAGTTGGAAAGCCGCGGCAGCCGGATGACCGCAATGTCGATAGGGCTATGGCCGCCGGTTTTCGTCAGGCGTGAGGACAGTGAATCCTCATCATCCAGATCCACGTGGAGCATGGGAATCACGCCGAGCACAGGGATGCCTGTCTTCTCCTCCAGCATCTCCAGTCCCGGTTCCAGGATCTTCACATCCCCCCGGAATTTATTGATGATCATGCCCTCGATGCGGGCCCGGTCTTCTTCCGTCATGAGCTCCGCCGTTCCGTACAGCTGCGCGAAGACGCCACCCCGGTCGATATCGCCGACCAGCAGGACCGGCGCGTTCAGGTACGCGGCGAGTCCCATGTTGACGATATCGTTTTCCGCCAGATTGATCTCCGCAGGACTGCCCGCGCCCTCGATCACGATGATATCGTTCTCTGCCGCCAGCTCGTCAAAGGCTTTCCGGACTTCCGGCAGCAGCTGTTTCTTGTAGTTGTGGTATTCCATGGCGGACATCTCGTCCCTGATCTCGCCCAGAACGATGACCTGGCTTCCTGTATCGCTGGAGGGCTTGAGGAGCACCGGGTTCATGCGCACGTCCGGCTCGATGCCGGCCGCTTCGGCCTGCATGACCTGTGCCCTTCCCATCTCGAAACCGTCTCTCGTAATATAGCTGTTCAGGGCCATGTTCTGGCTCTTGAACGGTGCGACCTTGTAGCCGTCCTGCTTGAAGATCCGGCACAGCGCCGCGCAGACAACGCTCTTGCCCGCATCGGACATAGTGCCCTGTATCATGATGCATCTTGTTTTCATCTGCCTGTCTCCCTTGTGCGTTCCAGCGCTTCGATGAGCTGCGCGTTCTCGTCATGGGTCCTGACTGCGATGCGGAACCATCCGTCGCCCAGTCCTTCATAATTATCGCAGCTGCGAATCAAAATCCCTTGCGCCCGCATCTGCTCCTCCAGATCATCCTGCCCACGGAACAAAATGTAATTCGCGTCGCCGCAGACGCCGGCAAATCCCAGTCCTGTCAGTTCCTCTTTGATCCACTGGCGCTCTTCGCGAACGATGCTCCGCCCTTCCTGCACGTGCTCCCGATCCTGCAGCGCCGCCAGTCCGGCTTCCTGCGCCAGGCTTGAAACGTTCCACGGCGGTCCTGCCTGGGAAAGCGCTTCCGCGGTTTCTGCCTTTGCGCAAAGGCAATATCCCAAGCGCACGCCTGCCATGCCGTAGATCTTGGTAAAGGCCTTCAGGATGATCAGGTTGTCGTAGTCCTGCAGGTACCCTTTCATCGTGTGCTCCTCCGGATCATCAAGGAATCCGTTGAAACACTCGTCGATGACCAGCAATGTGCCTGCCTGCCGGCACGCCTTGAGAATCTCCTCCAGAAGCGCACGTTCTGTAGCGACGCCGGTCGGGTTGTTCGGCTCGCACAAAAACAGCACATCCGCACCGCCGTCTTTTTCGCGGTCGATCATCTCAATCGCGCGCGGAAGATCTTCGCCGATCCGGAAATCCGCCTCCTCGGGCAGAAGCCATTGCTCCACCTTCCAACCCTCGGATGCAAAAGCTTCCTCGTACTCGGAGAATGTCGGAGCTGTTACCAGAAGCCGCGGCTCCTCTTCCTGTTGCTTTTCCGGTTGTTCTGCCGGCTTTAACGCCTTGGCCAGGCGGTAGATGATATCCGCCGCGCCCGCGCCGCAGAACACCTGCTCTGCTGTCACGCCTTCTGCTTCCGCGATGGTTGCGCGCAGCTTCCGGCATTCAGGGTCAGGATACCGCTCCGCTGTCTGCGCCGCCTCCGCGATCGCCTGCTTCACGCGCTCGGACATGCCGAGAGGATTGACGTTCATGGAGAAGTCCAGCGGCTCTTTTCCGTATTCGATTTCGTAGGAAGCCCAGTCGCCTCCGTGTTTATTCTTTTGTTTGGTCATAGTCAAATTCCTGCGATGATGAGGCACGTACTCACCGCCATAGCAAGAAGCAGCGCGATGATCGACGCCATATACATCATTCTGTTTGTTTTCAAAATATCGTCCGGCTCGATGGCGCGGGTCTTATCTCCGATGGTCGGTTTCTCATAGAGTTCCCCAAAGTAGTACGCCGGCCCTGCCAGCTGCACGCCCAGCGCGCCCGCGCAGGCGGATTCTGTCTGGGCCGAGTTTGGGCTCGGATGATTGCGGTTGTC
Source organism: Candidatus Allocopromorpha sp. (assembly GCA_045114655.1). Taxonomy (GTDB): domain Bacteria; phylum Bacillota; class Clostridia; order Peptostreptococcales; family Anaerovoracaceae; genus Lentihominibacter. The sequence goes on from JBGUKV010000054.1 coordinate 8,452, forward strand.
CCGCCGCCAGATCTTCCAGGCGTTCTTCGCGCGCCGCTGGCACAGTCCCGCCGCTGCGATCCACATGAGCGCCGCCAGCCGCGCCGGAATATATCCCGCCACATCATCCAGATGAGCCGGTCCGCGCCCGAAGTTGATATACCGTTCGTTTTTATATCCCACCATGCTGTCCATGGTGTTGATTGCCTTGTAAGTAAGCGCCAGAGGCGCGCCGCCGATCATCATGTAGAAGAAGGGCACCGCCACACCGTCGGAAAAGCTCTCCGCCACGGTCTCTACTGCAGCCTTTGTCACGCCCTCCGCTGTCAACTCCTGCGTGTCCCGTCCGACGATCCTGGACACCGCCTTCCGCGCGCCCTCGATATCGCATTCCGGGCTCAGGTACGAATAGACATTCTTCGCCTCATTGGCAAGGCCCCGCACAGCGATCGCCTGCCAGCACCACAGCGTATGCAAAAGCAGGAACACGATCGGATGCACGATCCAGGCCAGGATGCACAGACCTATCGTCAAGACGAAAGTCGTCAAGACGATCAGCGCCGCCATCACACGTCCCGCTGCCCGTTCGCCGCCGGGCGACTTCGGAAAGATGTTCCGCAGGCTCCGCTCCAACAGCGTGATGCCTTTGCCGATGATCACCACCGGGTGCGGCAGCTTCGCCGGATCTGCGAAGAGCAGGTCCAGCAGGAAGCCGAATATAATCGATAACTCAAACAGCAATAAAAACAACATTATCTTCTATACGTTATCTTCTACACCTTCTGCACGCTTCAATAAACCGCTCTGCCAGCTGCCCGCCGCCAAGATACAGGTGCGGGAATCCTGCGTACAGTGTTTCACTTGCGTAACCGAAGTTCCACTTGGCGCCGGTCGACAGTTTCGTCAGGGTCATGTCGGTTCCGCCTGCAGTCGTGTCCCAGTAATGGAATTCATGGACGGGCGCCTGTTCCCCAGTCCGCAAAAGCATGGTATCCTTCGTTGCGCTGATGGTCCCGTATCCGAAGCGCACCAGCTTGCCTGCATTGCTTCCGCTGCCCGGAAGCACGCCGACCATAGGCCAGCTGTTGCCGTCGGTGTCTTCCAGCTGCGAAGACAGATACAGGAACCCGCCGCACTCTGCGATGGTCGGAAGTCCGGCAGTGACGGCTTCGCAGATCTGCTCCCGCATGGATGCGTTCTCTGCAATCTGCCTCCCGTAAAGCTCCGGATATCCGCCCGGCAGGTACAGTCCGTCTATATTCTCCGGCAGCCCTGCGTCATGGACCGGGCTGAAGAACACGATCTCCGCGCCGGCATCCTCCAGGGCCGTCAGTGTTTCTGCGTAGATAAAGTTGAAGGCCTCGTCACGGGCGATAGCGATGCGGACATCTGCCGGACCGGCCACCTTCGCATTGTCTTGAGCGCCTGCACCTGCAGTTTCCTGCGCCTCCGGTTCTGACCCCGCCAGCGCGAGCAGTCTCTCCAGATCGATGGTCTCTTCCATCTTCTGCCCGATCCGGTCGATGCGCTCCGCCAGGTCCGTGATTTCTTCTGCGGTCATCAGACCCAGATGACGGCTCTCGAAGTTCGCCTCCTCCATGTGGGGAACGTATCCCAGAACCGGAACGCCGCTCGCTGCTTCGATGGCGGCGCCGTACATTTTATAGTACATATCGCTGCAGTCGTTGAAGATGACACCGCAGATCCGGCTGTCCTCACGAAATGATGCAACACCTTTGATGACGGCCGCCAGCGTGAGCGCCGCGCCCTTTGGACGCACCACAAGTATTGCCGGAATATCCAGCAGACCTACCACGTGATAAGCGCTGGCATAATCGCCCGCAGCCCCTGCAGGTTGCAGAGCCGCACTGGCTGTCTCGTCCTGCTGCGCAGCACCGGCTCCCTCGCCGCGCCGCACGCCGTCATAGTACCCCATCACGCCTTCGCACACAGCGGCGCCGTGGCCTTTGCTGTTCCTGGCAAACACATCCTGCACGCCGTCTTCTCCTGCCAGGAACACATCCAGATTGTTGCTGGATATGCCTAGGACAGAACGGTGGAACATGGGGTCAATGTAGTCTGGTCCGCACTTGAATGCGCATGGGTCGTATTCTTTTCTTTTGAGCAGTGACAGCAGCCCGCAGGTCACGGCGGTCTTGCCGCTGTTCGATGCCGCTGCTGTGATCATCACTTTAAGCATTCTTCTTACCTGTTATGATGTAAATCGGGTTGCCTGCCATCATCATGTGGCGGTCCTTGATTTGTTTCGATGTGTTGACGCACACCTGTATGATGTCCGTATCCATGCCGCGATCGGCCATGGCCATGACGGTGTCCGCCATGGTTTCCAGGACGATGGCGGAAACGCAGATCAATGCGTCATCATTCTTCGCCAATGCAGTGTCCATGATCTCTTCCAGCGTTCCGTCAGATCCGCCGATGAATACCCGGTCCGGTGCCGGCAGGTCGGCCAGCGCTTCCGGCGCGCTGCCGGAAACGACATGCAGGTTCCATACGCCGAATTTCTTTTTATTTTCCTCGATCAGCTCACATCCTTCCTGCTCCCGTTCCACAGCCCAGACGCTGCCCCGGTTTGCCTTCATGGCCAGTTCCACGGACACGCTGCCCGTCCCGGCGCCCACGTCCCAAACAGTGTCTGTCTTTTTGACTGCCATCTTCGAGAGGATCGCTGCGCGAACCGTCTGTTTCGTCATGGGAATGTCTCCGCGGATGAACGCGCTGTCATCGATTCCCGGCGTCCTGTCTGTAGACTCCGCCGGCTCCGCCAGCATCACAGCCAGGGAATCAAACTGCCGCTCTGCAAAGTCGGTCGCCTTGCCCACTGAGATCTTTTCGTCCGCATAGGACAGACGCTCGCCGACGATGACCCGGAGTTCACCCAGTCCCGCGTCCGTAAGCTTCGCACAAAGCTCTGCCGGCCCCAATGCTCCTCCTGTCAGGAAGAACACTTCTTTTCCTTCCATAACTTCGCATACCGGATCGCAGTCCGTTCCGTGCGCGGATACCAGTTTCCAGTCCTGCCACGGCACCTGCAGGCGGGCAGCCATGACCTGGATGCTTGAGATACCCGGCATCACATCCGCTTCGATGCCTGCCTGATGAAGCAAAGGCAGCAGGCTCCGTGTTCCTGAATAGAATCCGGAATCTCCGCTGTAGGCTACACAGACGTTGATTTCGATTCTTACGTCTTGCGTTCCTTTGATGGCTGCGACGGCGTCTTCGGCTGCACCGGTTCTCTGGATCGCATCCAGGATCTCTGCCGGCTTGATTTCCGCAACCTTCAAGATGCCCGGATCTGCGTAACCTTCCACTGCCTCCAGCAGACGCGGTGCGCCGATGAGAACGTCCGCTTCCGCGATCGTCCGCTTCACTTCTTCGGTCATTGTGCCCGGATCGCCGCATCCGGTTCCAACAAGTGTTACTTTCATTGTATTATCTCCCTGCAATACGCAAGTATCTGATCAAAGGACATACCTTCTTCTTCCGGTCTTCGGATGACGATGATCGATACGCCGCAGCTGCGGGCGGCGTTGATCTTCTCGGCAAACCCGCCGGCTCTGCCGCTGTCCTTGGTGATCATCTGATCGATTCGGTAATCCCGCATGACCGCCTTGTTCAGTTCCTCCGAAAACGGTCCCTGCACCGCGATGATGTTCCGGTGCGGGATGCCTGCTTCCTCACAGGCCTGTATGCTCGAAACGACGGGCAGCACCCGCGGATACAGTAACTCCGGATCGAGGATCTTCGCGTAAACGCCCAGTTCCTTCGAGCCTGTGGTCAGCAGCACTCGTCCGCCGACCGTGTACGCGACGTTCGCAGCCTCCTGCGCGGTCCTGACATAAAAGATGTCCTCACCGTCCTGTGCTTCGCTGTCCGATTCGTCCCGCAAAAGCCGCAGCCGCTCTACGCCTTCCGCTTCCGCAGCGCGCCGGATATTGTCCGTGACGATCACTGCGTAAGGATGGGTCGCGTCGATGACCAGATCCGCATCCGAAATCATAGCGCGTATCCCGTCTTCCTCCTTCGGACCGACCTCGACCTGCACGCCGGCAAGTACGCCTTGTTCCTCCGCGCCGACGTCCGACACCACGCTGACCACAACGTCAGCGCCTGCCTTTGCAAGAGCCCGGGACAGTTCCCGTCCTTCAGATGTTCCCCCGAAAATAACTGTCTTCATGCTTTTCGTATCCTCTTGGTGTGACCATTCTCCCCGCGATGACTTTCGTCGAAGCAGAACCGATGAACACGGTCGTGAACATATCGATTGGTTCCTGCTCCAGCTGCGCGAGAGTCACGATATTGAATTCCTGTCCTTCTCTGCCGATGTTCTTCACCCATCCGCAGACCGTGTCAGGACTCTTGTATTCCATGATGATGCTGCAGGCCTTCTGGAGATGATCTGCCCGTTTCTTTGAACGCGGATTGTAGATGCAGATGGCGAAATCCGCTTCCGCTGCGCAGTGCAGCCGTTTCTCGATCAGTTCCCACGGCGTGAGCAGGTCCGACAGCGAGATGAGACAGAAGTCGTGTCCCAAGGGCGCGCCCAGGACTGCTGCTCCGGAGTTTGCCGCTGTCACGCCGGCGACCACTTCGATTTCCACGTCCTCGTACTGGTCTGCTAGTTCAAACAAAAGCCCCGCCATTCCGTACACGCCGGCGTCGCCGCTGCAGACCATGGCGACGGTCTTTCCCGTGCTTGCTTTCTCAATGGCCCATCTGCACCGCTCGATTTCCTGTTTCATCGGCGTCGTGTACGTTTCCTTGTCCGGATACAGATCCTTCACCAGATCCACGTACACGGTGTAGCCCGCGATCACGTCTGCGCGCTCCAACGCTGCCTTTGCTTCCTGGGTGAAGAACTCCTCTCCGCCCGGACCGATTCCTACTGCATATACTTTATTCATCTTGTTTCCACTCCCATGTTGGTCTGTAATCTATCATTGCCACGGCCATGGTCACGCCGCCGCCGGACATCTTCCGCACGACGACCTCACCGCCTGACTTGGCGCAGGCGCTCCGTTCGCAGACGTTGTCCACGCCCGTCACAGACTTCACCAGATCCGATGCGGTGAATTTTCCGCCGAGGCCCGCCAGCTCATCCGCTGTATAGAAATCTGCTTCCCATCCGTGGTCCGCACAGAATTCCAGCAGCCCTGCTTCCTCTTTCTTCAGATCGATCGAAGCCACGCCCGTCACGGATTCCGGCCGGAGACCAGTCCTTTCGATCAGTTTCTCAAGCAAAAGCTCGATGGCCTCTTTCGGTGTGCCTTTGCGGCAGCCGATGCCGAGGGTGCATACCGGCGGAATGATGTGCAGGGTGTCTGTATCCTTGCTGAAGGCATCCAACGTCACATCCGCAGATGCGTCCGCGTCCGTGCAGGCGTCGATCACGCGGATCCCTTCCGGAACCTCCCCTGTGATTTCCCAAGGGCTTTTCACGGTCACGGTGCCGCCGCCCAACAGCGCTCCGGAGACACGCACGATGCGTTCTTTCTCTATGAGCTTGCATCCCTGCCGCTTTGACCACTCGTCCACGGCAAAGACGCCGTTGATGTCGGTGGCTGTCGTGATAACGCAGTTCGCGCCGGATGCCTTTGCAATCGCACGGGCCAGATCATTGGCGCCGCCCAAATGCCCCGACAGAATCGGGATGACGTTCAGGGCTTTTTCGTCGATGACCACAACGGCGGGATCCGTCGTCTTATCCGCGACATATGGCGCGATCGCGCGCACGGCAATGCCCGCCGCGCCTACGAACACCAGTCCGTCGTCCGATGCGAAGTGCTCCTCCGTCCACTCAGACAGACTCTGTGCCTTCCCGCTGCGGCAGGCGGTTCCGCCCAGCTCCGCCGCCAGCCTGACCGCCAGCTCATATCCAGTTTCTGAAAACGCCAGATACGCCAGTTTCATGATTCGTTCCTATTTGCTCGCCTGCCGGAACTCCGTTGTGAATCCCGGATCGTAGAGTTTGCTTCTTTCATATTTATCGCCCAGGAATCCTCCGACGAGGATCAGGGCAGTCTTGGTGATGTTGTTTTCTTTTGCAGCCTGCGCCAGTGTGCTGACGGTGCAGTGCACGACCTTTTCCTCCGGCCAGGTCGCTTTGTAGACGATGGCTGCCGGAGCGTCGGCCGCATAGCCGCCCTCCATGAGTTCTGCGCTGACCTCTTCCAGAAGTCCGGTCGACAGGAAGATGACCATGGTGCAGTCATGGGCTGCGAAGGATCGGATGCTTTCCTTTTCCGGAACCGGCGTCCTGCCTGCCATACGCGTGATGACCACGCTCTGGCTCACGCTGGGCAGAGTGTACTCTGCGTTCAGGGCAGCAGCAGCGCCGCTGAAGCTGGAGACCCCGGGGACGTCCTCGTACTCGATGTCGAGTTCATCCAGCAGATCCATCTGCTCCCGGATGGCGCCGTACAGACTGGCGTCGCCCGTATGCAGCCTGACCGTATCCAAGCCCTTGCCCTCCGCGTCCTTCATTTCTTCGATGACCTCTTCCAAAGTCATCTCAGCGCTGTTGAAGATCCGGCATCCGGGTTTCGCATATTCCAGAAGCGCCGGGTTGACCAGGCTTCCTGCGTAGATGATGACGTCTGTCTCCTGCAGGAGACGGGCGCCTCTCATTGTGATCAGATCGGCCGCTCCCGGGCCTGCTCCTACGAAATGTATCATTTGTCTTCCTCCCATTTGCTAAGAATGATATCTGCTTTTTCTGTTGTGCCGAGCAATCCGTATACATTGGAGAACATGACCGCTCCAATATCAAATTTGCCTTTGACTCTGTGCTCGAGTTTCTGCTGGACAGCGCGTAGGATGCTCTCCAGAACCTGTTCGCGGATCCCCGCGTCCTCGAGGATCTCGATGCAGGCGTCCGTCGTCGCCGCGTCCATCAGTTTCCTGCAGGTTTCTGTGTCCGCTCCGCAGATAGCCGCATGAGCGCAGAAGATTTCGTTTCGTCCGTCCGCGTATTTCGAGTGGGTGTTCATGATGCCTGCCGCCACTTTGGACAGTTTGCCCACATGGGCAACCAGCAGGATTTCGCGAACATCCAGCCCCGACAGAATATCCAGCGTCTCGCCGAGGAAGTTCGAGAACTTCTGGATCGGCACACCCAGCTGATCCAGCCCGCGTTCCGCGATGAAATCCTCACCGTAATTGCCCGGCGTGATGATGAGCCGGTCTGACTCCAGCGCTGTCTGCTTCAGTTCTATTTCAATAGTATCCACGAGAGCCTGCTCACTCATCGGTTCCACGATCCCCGATGTCCCCAGGATTGAGATGCCACCCTCAATACCCAGCTTGGCGTTGAATGTCTTCTCCGCAGCTTTCTCTCCTTCCGGCGCAGTGATCAGCACATCGATCCCGCCTTCATACCGCAGCTCGCTGCAGACGGCTTCGACCGCCGCTCTGATCTGCTCCCGCGGACCGGAATTGATGGCAGCGTTTCCCACCGGCTGGTTCAGCCCCGGCTTCGTGACCCTGCCGATGCCCTTGCCGCCGTCGATGGTGATGCCCTCCTCGCGGCGGGATACATGGGCGCGGATCTCCAGCCCGTCCGTAACATCCGAATCGTCTCCCGCGTCCTTGAAGACAGACACCCACGCTCCGGTCTCATTGGATCCGAAGACTTCTATTTCCACACGGACCGGGATGCCTTTGCCTGTCATCAGCTCTTCGGCTTCCGGCGCTTCCCCAGACAGCAAAAGCCGCGTTGCCGCGGCAGCCGCCAGCGCAGCGCAGGTACCTGTTGTATATCCATATCTGAGCAGCTTTGTTCCGCTTCTGTGATAGTATTCAAACGCCACTGTTAACTTCTCCTATATGCCCCTGTTACCCCATGATAATCTACCATAATCAGCCCGAACCGTCAATTTACCGGGCCTGTTTCCGACTGCGTTCAAGCCCCTATAAATAAGGAAAAGCAGGAACAGATATCCGGCGTTTGCGGGCCACCAGGATATCTGCGCCTGCGGATGAAAAGGCTTCTCCACGATTCCGGCCGGACCGGAATAAAAAACGCACTCTCTTCTGAGTGCGTGTACGTTTCGTATAAATCGTTTTTTGCTCTTACACAAAAAACACCGCCGTCCTACCTCAGAAGACTAACTCCTTCAATCTGACAGGTCTACCGACTTAATCTTTATAACCTACTTGGGCGCCTTCCCAGAGCTTTGGCTCCAGTGACTTGCTTTGATGCCAGCCCGTTCGTCGATATCACGGTTGCTGAGACACAGTGCCGGAATTCCACCGGCTTCCGATAATGTCCAGATCTAGTATATTGAATTGTCTGCGGGCTCCTATAAACCCATTAATATTGTACTGACAAAGACGCATTCTGTCAATACAAACATCGTATAGAATCAACTGTCGCGAGTCCCTTTTTAGATTTGCAAAGAGCGAATAGTCATAGTTTCAAGATCATTTCAATTCAGCAATTACGATACGTCGCTTATGGTTCTCTATTCATTGACAAACAGTTTGTTTTCATGATACCATGATTTTCCATATAATAACAATATTGTAATTAAAAGGTTGTCACGCCAGTTGACAAGTGTGTATTTAATGTGTATTATCAATGAGGAGTATCCGGGATGAGACGCAGAGATCTTATCAGAAGGCTCAAGAAAGTCGGCTTTGTATTTGAACGCCACGGCGGCGAGCACGATATCTATCGCAAAGGCAAGTATATAGAATCAATACCCCGGCATTCTGAAATCAACGAACGATTGGCAAACGCCATACTGAAGAAGTGGAACGCATAATAAGGAGGACCGATGATGAAACGAGTATATCCAACGATTCTCACTGTAACCGATGACGCGGTTCTCGTAGAAGTGCCTGATCTGGAAATACTGACGGAGGGAACTGACATCAGCAATGCAATCGAAATGGCAAGAGACGCCATTGGAATAGCCGGAATCTCCATCCAGGATCATGGTGACGAGATCCCTGAACCATCAGAATGCAAAAGCATCAAAATCAAGAAAGGAACATTTGCCAAGGATGGTCCCGGAATACTTACACTCGTCGATGTGGACTTTGATGTTTATCGTAAGAGACTCGACCAGAAGATGGTCCGCCGCAACGTTACCCTGCCCAGCTGGCTGAACGCCGCGGCAGATAAAGCAAATCTCAACGTCTCCCGCGTCCTGCAGGAAGCACTCAAATCGAAACTCGGATTCTGATTGAATCATTCTCTCATCGATATATTCCGTACTTGATCTTCACCCGTTCCAGTTTGCGGATGATCAAGTCACCGAAGAGGAATATAAAGATGGCTGCGGTAGCGGCATGGACGGCGTCGTAAGGAGCGCCGGTGATGTACAGGAGCCGCAGTGTGTTCAGACTGATGGGATCTCCACCCGGCATGATCGAGGCGTTGACCATGGCGCATACGTTCATGATTCCGCCATAGACGATAAAGGTCACGAAGAACGTGAACAGAGCCATGGTAAGTCCATCTGCCGGAAGCCGCTTTCGCTGCAAAAGCACCCCCGCCAGAAGTCCTCCTGCGCCGAAGATATACAGGCGCCATCCGATAAAGCCGCTGTTCTCACCTGAACCCGGCCAGATGAGCCAGCACACGTAGGCCAGCGCGATGGCGAACAGGATACAAATCACCGGTCCCATAACAACTCGGAAACTTCTGGAATTCACTTTCATCAGAGGCCCCGGTAGTTTTCGGGCACCGGCGTTGATTTTTTCGGACGCCAGCTGCCGATACTTCCGCAGATCCTCCGGGTCGATTTTGTTGAACGCCAGTCCTGCGAGAAATCCAAGCAGCCCCCAGCAGAACATCTGCCACGGTGTCCATGGTCCCTGCCCAATGTAGAAATTACAGACCAGTCTGGCCAGAGCGCCCACCAGGAATCCCGCTTCCGGACCCAGGGCGATACCGGAGATGATCACCATCGCCGTGCCTGCCTGGATCGGGACCGTTATGTGGAAGAACAACTGCAGTACCACTGTCAGAGCTGCCATCATGGCGATCAGAACGATTTCCCGCGCCTTCGGTTTGCGCGCCTCAAACACCATGAAGAACGGGATCAGGGTGTAGATCACCACTAAGAGGCTGATGATCATATACATATTCTGATCCAGCACAACAACGCCGAACACCATGGTCGCAGGAATCAGAACAAAGATCATAAAGGACGCCATCAGTGCACGCTTCCGCCGGAAGACTTCATACTGCGTGGCCTGCAGCGCGGTCCGGGAAGCACGCGGCGCTGTCATCGGATCCTGCGGATGCATGCCGCCACCTCCTCCCAGGTGATCGCGCCGGGGAAGTATTCCCGCGCGATCCGGTTGGCTGTCGTCGTATAGAAGTTGTTTCCCGTGAAGAAGGTCTCCGCTTCGCCTTCCGAAATAATACCTCCGTCAAAGAACATGGCACAGCGGTCTGCGTACTCAGCGCAGAATTCAATGTCGTGGGAGACCATCAGGACAGTGATTCCCTGTGCAGCGAGATCTTTCAGGATCTCTGCCAGCGTGATCTTAAAGAAAGGATCCAACCCCTTGGTCGGCTCATCCAGAAGCAAAATCTCTGGTTCCAGCAGCAGCACCTTGCCAAGCGCCAGCCGCTGCTGCTCTCCTCCGGACAAGTCATAGGGATGGACCTGGCGGAGATGTTCGATCTGCAGCAGCTGCAGCATGGACTCTACTGCGGTCACTTTTTCCTCATCTGTTTTCTCTGCGTAGTGCAGCGCCTCCAGCAGATCATCCTCTACCGTGATCTCTGAGAACAGGGCCTGCGGATTCTGGGGCAGCATCGCCGCCCTGCCGCTGATCTGCACCGATCCCCGCCGCGGTTTCAGGATTCCCTGCAAAACCTTCAGGAGGGTGCTTTTGCCGACGCCGTTTCCACCCAGCAGAGAGTACAACGTGCCGCGCTCCACCTGCAGGTTCAGATCCCGCAGCACATCCGGCGCATCCTTTCTGTAACGGAACCATAGGTCCTTTGTCCGGATCGCGAGATCTGCGTCCGCGTTGCGCGGTGCAGACGGCTGCGTTTCTGTTTTCTCTTCCCGCACCTCAAGCAGGATCTGCTCTGCCGTCTGCGCGTCAAGTTCTGCGGCAGCGGCTTCTTCCTTCAGCCATAGTCTGCCCTCACGGACAGTCAGCGGACCAGCCTCGCCGGCATATGTCTCCGCTGTTTCCGGATGCTCCCCCCTGTCTGTCATGACGGTATGATAAATCTTCGTTACGGCGGGCAGCCCGTAAAACATCGGGTGCTGCAGCTGCGCGAGCTTCGCGCCGATGCTCCTCGGAGCATCACAGGAGAGCACGCCTCCCTGGTCCATGACCATAACGCGGTCCGCCATAGTGAACGCCTCTTCCAGGCGGTGCTCCGAAAGGATGACGGTCACGCCCAGATCCCGGTTGATCCTGCGCACCGTCTGCAGAAATTCTGACGCCGCGATCGGGTCCAGTTGTGAGGTGGGCTCGTCCAGCACCAAGAGCCTTGGCTGCATCACCATGACGGATGCCAGATTCAGAAGCTGCTTCTGGCCTCCGGACAGTTCGCTCACATTCTTTCGGAACCAGCTCTGGATATCAAAATAGCTGGCCATTTCCGCCACGCGGCGGCGGATGGTCGCGTTATCCAGGC
>JBGUKV010000055.1:0-48837 GCA_045114655.1 Candidatus Allocopromorpha sp.
TATCTGTTTTTGCATTTTTCTTTCTCCCTGCGGTCCTGGCCGAACCTTGAAACGGCTCATCTGTGTTTGTATAATGAATCACAGAGGATAGATCAACACATAACAGCGGGAGGCTTTAGATGGACAGCAGAGAATACATTGACGGTTATATCGCCAGAGCGCGCGCAGCGCAGGCTGAATTTGAGAAGCTGAGTCAGGAGCAGGTCGACAAGGCGGTACAGACCATCGGTAAGGTGGTTTACGAGAACGCGCAGTACTTCGCGGAGATCGCAGTCGAAGAAACGGGCATGGGCAATGTGGAAGACAAATGCGCCAAGAACAAACAGAAGGCGGGCATTGTCTGGAACAACCTGCGGAACAAGAAGTCACGCGGCATTCTGGAAACGGACGAGAAAACAGGCATCACAACGGTGGCAAAACCGATGGGCGTCGTGGCAGCGATCACGCCATGCACCAATCCAATCGTTACACCTATGAGCAACTCCATGTTTGCCCTCAAGTGCGGCAACGCCATCATCATCACGCCCCACCACAAGTCGGTGAAATGCAGCACGAAAGTCGTGGAGATGATGAACGCGGCACTGGCTGAGCTGGGCTATCCGGAAAACCTGATCCAGATCCTCGATGAGCATTCCAGAGAGAATACGAAGAACCTGATTTCCAGCGCTGATGTGGTCGTCGCTACCGGCGGCGCAGGCATGGTCAACGCGGCGTACAGCTCCGGGCGTCCGGCTCTGGGCGTCGGCGCGGGCAATGTCCAGTGCATCATCGATGAAGGATATGATTTCAAAGAAGCTATTCCGAAGATTATCAAGGGACGTTCTTACGACAACGGCATCATCTGCTCCGCGGAGCAAAGCGTCATCTGCCCGGAAGGGGAGTTCGAGGATATCCTGAAAGAATTCGAAGCGAACGGCGCGGTCGTTGTCCGCGACAAGGAAGGTCTGGAGAGAATCCGAGGCGCTCTCTTCGAGGACGGCAAAACCAACCGGCACTCCGTCGGACAGAACTGTCAGAAGATCGGTGAACTGGCCGGCATGGAGATTCCGGCGGATACGAAAGTCATCGTAGCAGTCGCTGAGGGAACCGGACTGACGGATTCCCTGGGCGGAGAAAAAATGGCGCCGGTCATCAGCGCCTATGCATATAAGGATCTGGACGACGGCATCCGGATCGCAGCGGAGAATCTGGAGCGCGACGGCAAAGGTCACAGCGTCTCTTTCCATACGGACAGCGAAGAGCACATAGCGAAAGTCGCCGAGAGTCTCTGTGTTTCCAGATTCGTGATCAATCAGTGCAGCGCCAATTCAGCCGGCGGTTCCTACTTCAATGGTCTGAACCCGACGAACACACTGGGCTGCGGATCATGGGGACATAACTCCATTTCCGAGAACCTGAACTACCATCACCTGATGAACATTTCAAGAGTCGCCCGCTTCATGCCGGACAATTATGTACCGTCCGAAGAAGAACTCTGGGGCTGATGACACAAACGCAAAAGGCGGCCGTGCAGCCGCCTTTTTTCATTGTCTTCCGTTGATTTTCATCCGCCAGTCGATCGCGCGCATCACTCCTGCGAATGTCCCGCTTCCGCGAAATCCGCTTCGATATCGCCCGCTTTTGTCTTCAAGGTGAGCTTGTTCGGACCGCCTTCGGAGTTGAATTCTTTGACCTCGTCGTCTGAGTCATTCACCTGGACATCACCGGATCCTGCGTGCAGAGATACCGTGAACTGGTCCATCGCCAGCGCTGAGTCGAACTCGATATCTCCGGAGTTCACTTCTGCACTTATATCTCCTTCGCAGTTTGTGATCCCGATGTCACCGGCCTCTGTACGAAGCGTCATTCTGTCTGCCTTTGCGCTATCCGCTTCGATATCTCCTGAACCGCTGTCGATCGTCATGCTTTTGCATTCGACGCCGCCCACGGCAGTATCACCGAACCCTGTCTTGATATCGACGCTTTCCAGCTTCTTTGACTTGCAGAGCACGACCACGTCCGGACTGGAATCCTCCGCTGACAGATTGACTTCGAAATCAGGATCTGCTCCGCCGCTGTTTATGATCAAAACCCCCTTTTCAACTTTTACTTCCGGCTTAACCGTTCCCTCTTTCCATCTGACGATGACCTTGCCGGCCAGTTCTTCGTCATAGTTGTCCGCGAGCCAGTCTTTCGCGAAATCAGCGACCATATCCCTCGTGAATCCCTGACCGATCACCGCCACATCCATATTTCCGTCCACCCGGATGGAATCATACTCGGCAGTTTCCACCGTGTCTGTCACTTTGTTCTCCGGTCCGAAGTTGAACCATCCGTGGCTCTGCTCGACTTTCTCCATATCCTGAACGCCGCCCATAGCGTAGCCTGCCGCCGTCAGGATGATTCCCAGCACGCACACCGCGCTGCAGGTTATAAAAAACTTAGCCATTTTACTCATTGCCTGCACCCCCTTCAAATGCATGTTCTGCTTCCGCCGCATCTGCGGCCAGCTCCAGCATAAACGCCTTTTCATCCGCATCGTCCTGCGATACGTAGACCCATTCTTCTGCGGCCGACCGGTCCGCGGCGAGCCTTCTGATTCTGTGCTTTTCCCTGCTGCGGCGGATCGCCTTCGCGATGGCTCTGACCGCCGCCCTGACGATGAGGAACAGTCCGGCGCCCGCAGCTGCCATCACCGCGAGAACGATCAGCCCGGCACCGATGATCATGATGCCGGATGAAACCGCATCTGCCAGAGCGATGACGCCGAATACGACGGCTCCGATCGCGCCGACCGCGCCGCCGATGATCCCGGCTGCGATGCCGACCGCCGCGCAGGCGGCGCCAAACAGCACCAGGACCGCGCAGATCGCTACCGGTATGGAAACCGGCGCGGAAACGATTCCGATCACGACCCACCACGCAGCGGACAGTTTTTTCTTTGTCGTCGGTTTCTCGCCCAGCAGCGATTCGTCTCCGTCCAGAAGTCTTGCCGCGTATTCCGCTTTGATCTGCGACGCGATGCGCTTCGGATTTCCCAATTCGCTGACGATTTCTTCTTCTGTTTTCTCTCCGGCTTCCAGAACTTCGTCGAAGTACTCTTCGTAGAATTCCGTCGCCGCAACGATCTCTTCCGGCGGCAGTTTCCGGATGCCTTCTCTAAGCGTAACAATAAACTCCTGCCTAGTCATTCTTGCCACCCCTTTCATTCCCGTCCATTAGTTTGTTGATTGCTCTCTTGTAATCTTCCCACTGTTTCCTGTACTCGAGAAGCTGCGCCTCGCCCTTCTCGGTGATGGAATAGTATCTGCGGTTCCTGCCCTGATACGGCTGATCATAGGTCCTGCAAAGTCCTTCTTTCTGCAGTCTCCGCAGAACCGGGTAAAGCGTCGATTCTGAAATCTTGATCGCGCTTTTCATCTCCTGTGTGATCTCGTACCCGTAAGTGTCTCCCCTTTTGAGTATTGCCAGGGCGCACGCATCGAGCAGGCTTGATTCGATTTTGAATGCCATATTCGTGCCTCCTTTCGTCATGCAATATTATTTCTTGTCTGATACTATACATCGTATAATATTGTTCGTCAACCACTTTACGCAATGTTTTTCATTTTTTGCAAAAGCAATCTCTTGCTTTTGCATTTTCGTTAAATAAATAACAATTTTCTATTTACTACGTTTTTTCACGGTGGTAGAATGAAGCATAAAATGTATTAAGTCCGGGGAGGATAATGTAATGTATAGAACTTCAATGCTTGAGAAAAAGTATCAGGAAAAACTGATCACGGCGGAACAAGCCGCCGAAATGGTTCACAACAACAACCGAATTCATTTCGGTTTGGGTCTCGGCACAGTTAAGGATATCGACAAGGCACTGGCAAAACGCGCGGATGAACTATGGAATGTTGAAATCATCAGTACTGTCGGTGTGCGGAACGCGCCGTTTGAAACGTATCTGGCAACCGATGATAATAAGAAAGTGCGGTTCTCGTCAGCTCACTTCAGTTCCTTCGACCGTGAAATGTGCAAGGCCGGACGCTGCTGGTATATCCCGATGATGTTTAACGAGCTCCCTGTTTACTGGCAGCACAATGACAGCGGACTGGACATCGCATTCTTCCAGGTCGCACCTATGGACGAACACGGAAACTTCAACATCGGACCGCAGGTCGCGGACATCTGGGGTGTCATCAAGAGCGCCAAGAAGGTCATCGTTGAGGTCAACGAGAACATGCCGATCGCGCACGGTCACCAGACGCAGCTCAATCTGTACGGCGTAGACTATGTCGTCGAGGGTTCCAACTCTCCGATGGACGAGCTGTTCAATAAGCCGCCAACGAAGATCGATAAGTACATAGCGGAATATGTCGTATCGCAGATCGAATCCCACAGTACACTGCAGCTGGGAATCGGCGCGCTGCCGGGGTGCATCGGATCGATGCTGGCCGACTCCGACGTCAGAAACATCAACGCGCATACGGAGATGTTCGTTGACGCATATGTGGATTTGTTCGAAGCCGGTAAGCTGACAGGCAACAAGCCGGTCGACAAAGGAAAGGCGGTCTACACATTCGCCGGAGGCACGAAACGCCTCTATGACTTCATTGACGACAACCCGATCTGCTGCAGCGCGCCGGTAGATTACGTCAACAGCATCGAAACGGTATCAAAGATCAAGAACTTTATTTCCATCAATAGCTGCATCCAGGTCGACCTCTACGGGCAGGTCTGCTCTGAGTCAGCGGGCGTACAGCAGGTATCCGGAACCGGCGGTCAGCTCGACTTCGTACTTGGCGCCTACGCTTCTAAGGGCGGCAAAAGCTTCCTCTGCACACCGTCGACCAGAACACTCAAAGACGGCTCCAGAGAATCTCTCATCAAGCCGATGCTCTCCGAGGGCAGCATCGTCACAACGCCGCGTACGGCTACGAATTTCGTCGTCACAGAGTACGGCATCGCCAACCTCAAAGGCAAGAACACCTGGCAGAGAGCAGAACTCCTGATCAACATCGCGCATCCTGATTTCAGAGATGAACTGATCAAGGATGCCGAGAAGATGGGAATCTGGAAGAACACATCGAAGGTCACGTTCTAAATAACAGACAATATAAAAAGCGCGGGTCACTGAGACCCGCGTTTTTTTCATAATAATCCCGCAGCATTATTCCGCCTGCCCTGTGAAGTCCGCCGGATCCAGGGTGCAGATATTTGTCAGTTCCGCATTCCCGTCGAGGTCCTCATAGATGACCGCGACCTGAATGTTGCTGACCGGCTCCTGCGAGGCCAGTTCCCCTTCCACCAGGACAGCGTAATTCGTTCCTGCCACGACCTGTGATCCGAGATAAGCCATCGGTGTGAAGGTGCTTCCGCCGACTTGCTCGATACCTTTCTCAAACGCTGCTTTCACCTGATCGGGAAGCTCGGCCTTTGTGTAATCCTCCGGCACTTCCCAGCCGCCGGTCACATCTTCTGCGTGAAGGTCCGCTCCGTCACCCTCGGTGTAGTCTGCGATGTTAAAATCCGCAATGTTCGTGATCTCCGCATTGCCCTCCAGATCGGCATAGATGACAACTACCTGCAGCTTCGGACTCGGATTTTCCGTTACCGGAAGGCTCCGGCACAGGATCTGATAATTTGTGCCTGCGACGATCTGCTTGCTGAAGTACGCGAGCGGTGTCAGATCATTTCCGTCCAGCTCCGCTACCGCTTTCTCAAAAGCCGCCTGCACTTCCTCCGGCAGCTCCACGGCCGCCGCTTCCGTATCGATCTCCCATCCTCCGGTCATCGGCTCTTCTGCTGTTTCCGCTGCGGTCGTCTCTTCTTCCGCCGGTTCTTCAGAAGAATTACCGCATGCCGCAAAAGCAAATACCATCATGAGACTCATAAGTAATAGAAACAGTTTCTTTTTCATAGTGATCCTCCCATTGCTTTACTTGACTATGACTATTGTTTTACAGTACTTGCCGCAGGTGTCTTGAATGTAGATCGTTGCCTTGCCTGTATCCTTGGCCTTGATTGTTCCATTGCTGCTGACGCTGAGAACCTGCGGGTTGTCTGAGGTGAAACGCAGATATTTGCCATGACCCTCGTTGATGTGTTTCTTGCCTTTTGGCAGTGTGTACTTCGCTCCCAATTTCAGGGTCTTTCCTTTCTTCAGCGTGACGGTCTTCTTGTTCGCTTTTATCGTCTTGATATTAGCATATTTGTTCATAGTGTTTGTGGTGATTACGTGAAAGGCTTTACTGATTGCCAGCACGTTGCCGTTCTTGTCAGCCGCCACCACAACGAATTTGTACGCCCGATGCGGTTTCAGTTTCTTCCATTGACCTTTCTGACCCTTCTTGCCGATGACTTTTTTGACATTGAAACTTGTTCTTGAGGTCACGGTGATCCGCTGCACATCACTGCCGCATCTGGCCGCATAAACAAGATACTTGGCTGTGCCGGGCACCTTGTTCCAGGAAATTCTGATGTTCGTCTTGCCGGAAGGTTTCCCCTGTGCCAGCAGGACCGGGATGGATTGCGCCGACCACTTGGCGTAGACCGTGGTGTTTTTCTCGATCGCCGCATTGAAATCGAATGCCTTTGTCAGAGATTTGTCCGCAAACCAGCCCTTGAATGTACAGCCTTTTTTCTTCGGGTTGGAGGGCTTTTGCGCTGTCTGGTGGATCTTCACCGTCTGCGTCTTTACCTTGCTGCCGCCGTTCGTGACGAAGGTTACCTTAAATTCCTTCAGTTTCCAGTTTGCCTTGTATGTCCTGTTCCCGGTGGAACCCCTCTTGATGGTGACGTTCTTTGTCGGCTTTTGCAGTCCGGTTCCGGTCCAGCCGGTAAAATCGTAATCCTTCTTTCCCGGGTTCACAAGTGTAATGTCACCGGATTCAGCGGTATAGGTGGCGGGATTGTCTTTGCCGTCCGGCAGCCGGCCGCCGTTCAGATCATAGCTGATGCCATAAGGGATCGGCTCCCAGAGCGCATAAAGCGTAACCTTCCCGCCGTCCTTCTCCGGTGCCAGATCGTTCTGATTGTCTGCGTTGATCCGCGCGTGATCATCGAAGCCGGTTCCGGTACCGTCGGGTTTCGTATTCCAGCTCCGGAACACATACCCTCGGCGGCTGAACGAATTCACAGACAAACGGGCCGCCTGATCATAGGTCATCACCTGGTCCCCCATGGATCCGTTTCCCCGATTGGCGTTATACTGCACCGTGTATGTGTTCGGCTCGCCATGGGCGATGAGTTTGACCGGACCGGTTACTGTAATCGTCTGTTTGCTCGCCGCAGGGTCCTTGCCCCAGACCGGGGCGACGCCGGCCGCGGTGTAGTCCGGCCGCACCATCGGCGCAACTGTGTATCCTGTGAAGTGGTACCTGTCTTTCACGGAAGCGGACAGGAACAGTTTTTTATGATCCGGAACCACCATCTGTGTCTGCGATTCGCCTGTTTCTGATTCGGCGACAAAGACTTCCGTAACGTTATCGTTCTCCTTGGCGACCTGTACTGTGTTGTACTCCAGCACAATGGACACACCTTCATTTCCGTAAAAGAAGGATTCCTTTCCTTCCGGCAGCTCTGCGTAATCCGAATTCTCAATGATGACAGTGTAGCTGCCTGTCGGGAGCGATCCCCCGTCAAGATTGGCGGAAGGATTGAAGACATAACTTCCCCGTTTATATTCCAGCGTCAGACGGTAGTCCGCAGCTCCGTCGCTGAAGAGAATTTTCTCTTTCAACCCTTCTACCGGACGGCCGTCCCGGGTGACTGCGATTGCAATAACGCCTTCCCCGACCCATTCCGCGGTCAGTTTCTTTCCTGTAATGCCGCCGTCTGCGTTCAGACTGCATAAGTTGCAGAACTCCGCTCCGTCCTCATAGAACGACCCAAACGCGTCGCCGGTCCATCCATGGAATGCAAACGGTGTATTGCTCCAGTTATTCAACGGGAGTGTCCCCGGCTCATCGAATACGGCAGATTGGTATCTGGCGCCCTGGTTGGCGTCCCCGGAATCGAGCTCAATGACATATCTCAGCGGTTCCCATTGGGCGTAGAGTTTGACCGCGCCGCCCCGCTCGTCGCTTAGATCCGTTCCTTTGACCTGGTCTCCCGGCCGGTAGATTTTGTCGCCGGATTCCGCAGCAGGGTTCACCGACCAGCCGCGAAACGCATAGCCTGGGAGCGTATATCCGCAGTCCGGAAGCGTTATCGTCTCATCATACTGGCGCGCCTCCGGATCCATGGATCCGCTCAGCTGAGTGCTTGCCGCCGGGGGCTTGTTCCCGTCATAGGATAGTTCGTACTCATCCCAGAAGGCGTAGAGTTTGATTCCGTATTTGTACCATTTCAGGTCGTCTCTGGATTGTGTATCGCCGCTTCCACTCTCATTGCCGGTCATCTGGAGATGGCCGTTTGCGTCTGTCCAGACTGTTTCCCCGGTTGCCACTCCCTTGCGGAACGTGCCATCCGGATCCAACAGGGGATAGTTCCCCTCCGGATCGACAGAATAGTACTCGGGAGTAAAGGTTTTTTCGCCGACGGTTTTCGTTTCATTGATGATCGATGACGCTTCCGCGTCTCCAATATAAACAAGTGCATTGCTGACATTCAGGTCCTTCGCGTTGTAGTTGTCATCGAACAGGAAATAAAACTGCGGATAGACCACAGCGGTTCCATCAGGGTCATGCATCGCAGACAGATTCAGCCCTGAGAAATACCTGATGTCAGCTTCCTGCAGATCGAGTCCCTTGTCCAGGAGCGTATCTTTCGTTTTCACTGCCCGCACGGTGTAGTTCGGCGGAAGCCAGAAATAAAGGGCTGGATCCGTATCGACTGATGTCGGGAATGTGTAGACATCATGCAGACCATAATCCTCATAGGTCCGTCCATTCCACTCCGACTGGAACGATTCGATGGGATGCATTTTGCTGCGGTCGTTTCCCAGTCCGAACGTATTGATCGCAATCGGGCTGCAGGCCAATTCGACTTGATTCTCATCGACCGGAGACGTCTTGAAAGGCGCCGCATGCAGATTTCCGCCGCTGATAATAAGATCGGTCGGATTATGGGTTGTATATAAACTGTTTTTGTAATTGACACCGCCGATTCTGCCGTTGCCGCCTCCTGCCAGAATCGTTCCGCCGCTGATCCGGATCGTTCCGCAGGACGCTTGCGCATTATCTGCATTGTATCCGCCAATCGCGACAGAGCTTTCCCCGCCTGTGGCATTGATAATGCCGCCTGTGATCGTAATATTCTTGATGTATCCATATTGTCCGGCTCCGATGCCGGCACCGCTGGAGTAGCCGGCAGCTTTCACCTTCCCGCCGGTGATTGTGATGCTGCGCTTGCCGGGGACTTCTGTGTGGCTGTCATAATAAAACCGGTTCATCCAGCCGCCGATCCCGACACCGGGGGTTTGGTTTGGTTCCCCCGCAATGCATCCCCCGTAAGCTTCAACATTCGTTTCTACAGCAGGGTCATCCTGGCTGATCGTGATCTCACAATCACCGTATCTGGCGTAATCGTCTCCGCCTTCTATGTTGTCATGAGCAAATCCGCTGCCGATTCCGCTGGAGCCTCCGCGGGCCGTCACGGTTCCGCCCGTGATTTTGATTCCGATGGCGTTTCCATCTTCCCCGCCTCCAATTCCCGCGGCGCAGAAGGAACCTACTGCCTCAACCGTCCCCCCGTGGATCTGAATGTTCTCAACACTGCTCCCTGCGCCTCCACCGATTCCTGCGCCGCCATAATGATAATCATCGTCTTTATCATTGATCGCATGCACCGTTCCTCCGTTGATTGTGATGTTATTGCAGTGCGACTGTGTGTTGGCAATCAGAACATCTCCCGAAGAAGTGCCGATTGCAGCAGAGGAACCGCAGCCCGAGATCGCTGCGACTTTAGCGTTATTGAAGGTGATGCCGTCGACCTCTCCACCGAAGTCCGCGCCGATCCCCGGACCGCCGCCAAAGCTGCTGTTTTCTGATCCATAGGCTTCCACGATTCCCGCTTCAAACACGACGTTTCCGAACGTGTGATACTCGCCCACGGTCGAAAAACAACCGATGGCGCTCGTCTTGACAGCCTTTGCATCGGCATGGACTTCCATGGTTCCCGGGTCATCCGGATTCTCAGTATCAAAGATGAGTTTCGACTTCGTCGAATCTTTCCTGATGCACGGCTCGCCGCCCTTCGCCCTGAAATAGTTGTCGGAACGGGGTGCTGACTTCAGTCTGACTGTGCCGCCATCACCCTGATCACGGATTTTGATTACCGACCGTCTGTCCGCCGGCAGCCCCGGGCAGTCTTTCGTTGCTATCATGCGCGTATTGCTGAAAATAATTTCGATTTCGCCATTCGCGGGGGCGGAGATTTCCATCAGAGTCTTGGTGGACTCTCCGGTGACCATGTAGGTTCCCGGCTGCGATGCGAGCAGCCATGTCGCTTTATTGTAATCTGAAATATTATACGTCTGACCGGGCTGCATGATCATTTTCTGCGCGCCGACAGTCGGGTCATCCTCATCCTCCAACCAAGGATCCGGCGCAGGATTTTCCACTTCGCCGTTTTCGCCCAGCCCCGCATAGACAATGCCTCCTGCAAAATCAGAAAAACCATGATGTGACAAAGGGCCGTTCCCCAATGCCCAGGCGCAGCAGATCGCCAGCGTTACCAACACACCTTTGATGATCAGTTGTCTACTCGCTTTTTTCATGGATCCAGTCTCCTCTAAATAATCATGCTGCGAAATGCTTCTATCATTTTACCTGCATCTGTGATCTGGTTGATTTCCCGCCGCAGGGCCGGCGCGCCGCGCATGCCTTTGGTGTACCAGCCGACAAATTTACGGATCTCCTTGACGGCGATGTCTTCGCCCTTGTCCTCGCAGAGCATTTCCAGGTGGCGGATGAGCATGTCGATGCGCTCCTCCCGCGAGCGGGCAAAGGCGCCGCCGCCAGTCGAAGCAGAGCCGCCATCCCTTGGGACAGAAGCAGCATCGCCTAATGGCGATGGACTTCCGGGCTTCCACCCGAGTTCATACAGCAGGCGTGCGTCCCGGAAGATCCACGGATTCCCGAGGGCGCCCCGGGCGATCATCACCCCGTCGCATCCGGTTTCCTCCATCATCCGGATCGCATCCTCCCCGCTGCGCACATCACCGTTTCCGATGACCGGGATGCTGACGGCTTTCTTTACCTCCGCGATGACGTTCCAGTCGGCGGCACCTTCGTAGAACTGGTCTCTGGTCCTGCCGTGGACTGTGACCGCCGCCGCGCCGGCTGCTTCGATTGCCTTTGCGGCCTCGGCCGCTACATTATCTCCTCTTGCGAAGCCCATCCGGATCTTCGCGGTCACAGGCTTCGGCGCGGCGTCAGCATCGGAGGCCTCGCCGGCGCCCATCTGCGCGCCTGCCACCATAGCGGCGACGCATTCGTAGAGTACGTCCAGCCGTTTCAGCAGGGCTGAACCCTCTCCGTTTCTGACGATCTTCGGCACGGGGCATCCGCAGTTCAGATCGAGAATCACATTGTCGCAGGACGCCAGCTCACGGGCTGCTTCGTAGAGCACTTCCGGCTCGTCGCCGAACAGCTGGAAACCTGCGGCGCCCTTCACTGCCTGCATGCTGCGGATCTTCCCTGCCGGCTGCAAGCCATAGGTACGCAGCGCATCCATGGCGGCGGCTTCCTCGTCTGTTAGTTCCAGGAGCCTACGGCTTTTGCGGTCTCCGTATTTGAGGCCTTTGCCGCTGACCATTTCCGTAAATACAAGAGACGCCCCCTGCTCTTCGCAAAGGGCGCGCATTGACTTGTCTGTATACCCGGCGAGAGGCGCCAGGATAAACGGGTTTTCGAATTTGATTCCGCCGATTTGAAGTGTGCTCTTCATTTGATTCTCAATGTGATTCCTAAGGGTTACAGTTTCCCCTCGTACAGCATGTGATCCTTCTCGATTTCTTCCTGGGTCGCCTGCTTGCGGCACTTCTTGTTCTTTCTGTAGATCAGCTCCAGTCCTTCGAGGGTCAGGAGTTTGTCGACGTAGTCGATGCAGTCCACGCCCTGGTCGATCATTGTGGACAGACCGCCGGTGGCGATGACTTTGATGTCCTCCTCGCGCACACCTTCAGAGACGCAGTATTCCGCCAGTTCTTTTTTCATGCGGCGGACGATGAATTCAACGAGACCCATGTGTCCGTATACCAGTCCTGACTGCATGCTGTTGATGGTGTTTCTGCAGATTACATGACCCGGTTCTTCCAGTTCGACTTTCGGAAGTTTCGCCGTCTTTTCGAACAGCGCGTCAGATGAGATTTTCAGACCCGGTGCGATGGTGCCGCCGATATACTCCGCATTCGGGGTCAGTGCGCAGAAGGTCGTTGCCGTTCCAAGATCTATGATGATAAGCGGGCCGCCGTACTTGGCGTGGGCGGCGACAGCATTGACGATCCTGTCGGCGCCGACCTGCTTCGGATTATCGTATTTGACGATCAGGCCGGTCTTGATCCCCGGTCCGATGACGATCGCTCTCGTATTGAAATACTTCTGAGAGAGATGCTGCAGTGTGTAGAGGATCGAAGGCACGACCGTCGCGATGATCACATCTTCGACCTCTGAAAAATCAAGATTTTCATACTGGAAGAGCTGGTTGATGATCATGCCGTATTCATCGGCGCTCTTCCTGTTATCTGTTTCGAGTCTCCAGTTGGTGATCATCTCACCATCCTTGAAAACTCCCAGTACAATGTTCGTGTTTCCTACATCAAAAGCAAGTAACATATTCTTTTCCTCCGCTTGACCGCTGCGCGCCACAAGTCGCAGTCGCTGTGCTGAAATGTGTCAAAGGGTCGGTTCTTTTGGCACATTAGACACAGAATGTGCCAAAAGAACCGTCCCTTTGACACATCCTGTTTATATATCCTTAATTCCAAAATACTTTTAATTATTTGAGTGTGATCAGAACGTCGCCTGAGTTTACGGATGAACCCTTGGCTGCTACGATCTTGTCTACTGTTCCAGCTGATGGGGCTGAAATCTCGTTTTCCATCTTCATCGCTTCGAGGATGAGGACGACATCGCCGGCGTTGACTGCCTGGCCCTCTGAAACCTTGACGTCCAGAACAGTTCCCGGCATCGGTGCTGTGATGCTTGCTGCGCCGCCTGCTGCCGGAGCTGCTGCTGGTGCAGGAGCCGGAGCCGGTGCTGCTGCAGGAGCCGGAGCCGGTGCTGCCGCAGGTGCAGGTGCTGGTGCTGCCGCGGCTGCCGGTGCAGGCGCTCCGCCCAGATCTTCTACTTCAACTGCATATGTCGTTCCGTTTACAGTGATGTTGTACTTTTTCATTTTCTTAATTCCTTTCACTTAGATTATCTTCTTCTGGTGTCGAGCCTGTCTTCCAGTCCGGATACACCCCAAGGTGTGTTGTCGCCTGAAAGTCTTGTGATCTTCTTTACAACCAGGTTGTTTGCGTTTGCTCCCTGATAGGCCGCAATAGCTGCTGCTATGACTGCTACCAGGCTATCATCGGATGCTTCCTCAACCGGAGCGGCCTTTGTCTCAACCGGTGCCGGTGCTGCCGCGGCAGGTGCCGGTTCAGGTTTCTTGCCGGTTCCCAGCGCCTTGCCCATGATCGCGATGAAGACCCATATCAGAATCAGCACTGTGAATGTGATTCCCAGTCCCATGATCATCGTGATTGTGGAGGCAAGCATCTTTTCCCCGAATGACAGCGTATGCATCACGTCCGGATTCGAGAATATCTCCATTAAGGTCATGTTGCTTGTATCCATGCTGTCACCTCCTTAGAGCGGAATGTCGCCGTGCTTCTTAGGCGGCAGTGTTTCCTTCTTGGTCTTCAGCATGTCAAAAGCACTGATGATTCTCTGACGTGCAGTCGCCGGTTCGATGACGTCGTCTACATAACCGAGGCCTGCTGCGTAGTACGGATTGTTGAACAGCTCTTCGTACTCGTCGATTCTCTGCTTTCTCAGTGCTTCACGTTCATCATCATCCTCGACCTGCTTGAGCTCAGCCTTGACGGAAGACATGATGTTTACTGCGCCCTCGGCTCCCATAACAGCGATCTGCGCTGACGGCCAAGCCAGTACCATGTCGGATCCCAATTCCTTGTTGCACATTGCGATGTAAGCGCCGCCGTATGCTTTTCTCAGGATCATCGTAACCTTAGGAACAGTTGCTTCGCAGTAAGCGTAGAGCAGCTTCGCTCCGTGTCTGATGATGCCGCCGAATTCCTGGTTGGTTCCAGGCAGGAATCCCGGAACGTCTTCAACTGTAAGGATCGGAATATTGAATGCGTCGCATCTTCTGACGAATCTTGCGGACTTGTCTGATGCGTTGATGTCGAGGCATCCTGCGCCGACTGCCGGCTGGTTGGCGATAACGCCTACCGTGGATCCGCCCATTCTGATGAAGCAGGTGATGATGTTCTTCGCATACATCGCGTTTACATCAAAGATCTTTCCGTCATCTGCGATGCCTCTGATGATGTCGTACATGTCGTATGCCTTGTTCGGATTGTCCGGAATGATCGTATTGAATTCCGGGATGAGTCTGTTGACGTCATCCGTGCAGGCATATGTCGGCGGCAGCTCCTTATTGTTGGAAGGCAGATAGGTGAGCAGCTCTCTGACCTGCATCAGTGTTTCCTCATCGTTCGCTCCCATGAAGTGCGCTACGCCGCTGACGGTGTTGTGTGTTCTCGCTCCGCCCAGCTGTTCTGATGTTACGATCTCGCCGGTTACGGTCTTGATTACATTCGGTCCCGTAATGAACATCTGTGATGTCTGGTCGACCATGAAAATGAAGTCTGTGATCGCCGGGGAATAAACTGCGCCGCCTGCGCATGGTCCCATGATTACAGAGATCTGCGGAATAACACCTGAAGAAATCGTGTTGTTGTGGAAGATCTTACCGAATCCGGAAAGCGGCGCTACGCCCTCTTCGATTCTGGCTCCGCCTGAGTCCTGCAGACCCACGAACGGCGCTCCCATCTTCAGAGCCATTCCCTGTACTTTTACGATCTTTTCGCCGTGGTACTCACCCAGTGACCCGCCGCCTACGGTGAAGTCCTGCGCAAACGCAAATACCAAACGGCCGTCGATCTGTCCGTAGCCTGTTACGACGCCGTCGCCCGGCATGTCCTTCTCAGGCATTCCGTAGAACGGGCATCTGTTCTTGACAAAGGTGTCCATCTCAACAAATGTGTCTTTGTCAAAAAGGATGTTCAGTCTCTCACGGGCAGTCAGTTTGCCTTTTTTGTGCTGTGACTCGATCCTCTTTTCTCCTCCGCCCTTATAAAGGTGTTCTTTCTTTTCGAGGAGTTTTTCAAGCTTGTTCATTTGGTTACTTCCTCCTAATAAAAGTATTTTGGATATTGGTATTCATCACGAGTTACCACCCGCATCGTAAAACAGATGCCAAGCGACAACATACCACCAATACTATATCCCAACACCCCTTTGATTTCAACCAAAAAAAGCTGAAAAAAGCTTTGTATACATTATATTTCCTGATGAATGTGTCAAAAAAAGAGCTGCCGTCGGCAGCTCTTTGAAAGCTTATGATTTATGATGCTTTTGCATCTTTTTAATACGGGAAGTTCCTGTGGAGCGGATACTTGTCCGTAAGGGTCTTGACGATGGCTCTGGCTTCTTCCATCTTGGCCTCGTCTTCGCCCTTGCAGTCGATGACGAGCGCGATGGCATCGGTCACTGCCTTGACGTCGTCTTCCTTGAATCCACGGCTGGTCATAGCCGGCGTGCCCATTCTCAGTCCGGATGTGATCATCGGCTTACGCGGGTCGTTCGGGATGGCGTTCTTGTTGGTTGTGATGTTCGCCTCATCCAAAAGTCTCTC
This sequence comes from Candidatus Allocopromorpha sp., assembly GCA_045114655.1. Lineage (GTDB taxonomy): Bacteria > Bacillota > Clostridia > Peptostreptococcales > Anaerovoracaceae > Lentihominibacter. The sequence continues at coordinate 15,841 of JBGUKV010000055.1, forward strand.
AGCCTTCTTGCCGGAGATGTTCTTGTTGATCAGCTTGACAAGGATCAGGTGGTTGTCACTGCCGCCGGATACGAGTTCGAAACCGTGATCGTTCATGCCCTGCACCAGCGCCTGGCAGTTATCGATGACCTGCTGCTGGTAGACTTTGAAATCCGGCTGCATCGCTTCATGCAGGCATACTGCCTTGGCAGCGATGATGTGCATGAGCGGTCCGCCCTGCAGTCCCGGGAAGATCGCGGAGTTGATGGCCTTCTTGAATTCTTCTTTGCAGAGGATCAGTCCGCCTCTCGGACCGCGCAGTGTCTTGTGCGTTGTTGTTGTAACGATGTCTGCATACGGAACCGGATTCTCGTGGAGTCCTGCGGCAACGAGTCCTGCGATGTGGGCCATGTCGACCATGAGAAGCGCGCCTACTTCGTCAGCAATCTCTCTGAACGTTTTGAAATCGATTGCTCTCGGATAAGCGGAAGCGCCTGCAACGATGAGCTTCGGCTGATGCTCTTTGGCCTTTGCTCTGACGTCGTCGTAGTCGATCGTTTCGTCCTCGCCGAGCCCGTAAGCGACGAAGTTGTATGATTTACCTGAAATGTTGACCGGGGATCCATGGGAAAGATGTCCGCCGTTTGACAGGTCCATGCCCAGCACGGTGTCGCCGTAGTTCAGGACTGCCTGATAAACAGCCGTGTTGGCGTTGGCTCCGGAGTGCGCCTGCACGTTCGCGTGGTCTGCTCCGAAGAGCTTGCATGCTCTGTCGATTGCCAGCTGCTCTACCTCATCCACGAATTCGCATCCGCCGTAATATCTCTTGCCCGGATATCCTTCGGCATACTTGTTGGTCAGCGCGCTTCCCGCGGCTTCCATGATCTCGTAGTTTACGAAATTCTCTGATGCGATCATCTCGATCTTCGTTTCCTGACGGTTGATCTCGCGTCTGATGGATGCAGCCACCTCAGGATCCGCTTTGTCCAGATAGTTGAAATACATAACCTCTCTCCTTCTTTTTATAAAACTAATAATTAGGTTCTTTATGCAAAGGCAGCAGATTCTTTCTGCCCACCTCCGTTATTATACATAATCTGTCGTCCTTCAACAAGCACCGCTTAGTCTGTCGGCTTAGCCCATTGGCTCAGCCCATCAGCTTACGGCACGTTCAAGCCGCTTCAGGGCTAGCGCCATGGTGAGCCCCGGCAGGGTCCTGCTGCCCGTCACCTCGACACCCAGCAGTTCGTTGATCTTCTTGAGCCGGTACTGCACGGTGTTGGTATGGATGTCCATGATCTGCGCCGTCTTGCCTGTGCTCATGCCTGCGTCCAGCACAAAGGTCTCCAGAGTTTCCAGCAGCTGCTGCGCCTTGCTTCCTCCGCTCTGCCGGAACGGTTCCAGAAGCTCCGCGTAATTCTTATACACGAAACCACCCTGTATCTGGATGTTGATGCAGTTGTTCACCAGCGTCAGTTCATACTTGGTGAAGACCCTCTTGTACGGGAACACATTCTGGGCGAAGGTCCAGCTTTCGTTGATCAGCTTGTAGGCGTCACCCGCGCCTTCGATCCCGCTGATGCCCGTCACATGAAAGATCCTCGCGGACCGGTTCTCCTTGAGTTTGGCAAACAGTCCGTTGCAGTCCGCCTGCAGGTCCCGGTCTTCCGCCGTGCCCTCCGTCTTCAAAATCATCCCGTAGGTCTCATCGCTCTCGGTGATGTGCATGACCTCAAGGTCCTTTTCCAGTTCGAACGCCGCAAACGCGCGGGATTCTTCTTCTTTCGGAATGCCTTTGCAGAAAAACACGCTGATGATATCGCCGCCTGCGATGCGCGACTCATCCTGCAGGTTGTAGGCCAAGGATTTGTTGCCGCGGATCAACGCCTTGATAAAGTCGGACTTGGCGTCCCTCTCCGGCGTGTACTTCCACATGCCCATGGCCAGCTCTATGATCTCGGCGAGCTTCGTGATCTCGCCCGCCGTGTATACGTCCTCATTGTCCACGATGAACATGAAGTATTTCTCGTTTCCGATATTCACCGGACCCCAATAGGTCAGAACGCCGTTCACGTCGATCTGCGTGTAGACCTTGCCCGCGCTTCCGGCGAAGCTCTTCTCCCGGCCCAGGCGGATGGCGTCGGCGATGGTGGCCTTGTGCCTCGTCTCGACTGTGAGCACCGGATTGAAATCTTCGCTCAGGATGATCAGTTGGAAATCGTTGTTGATCGCTGCCTCCCGCACCGCATCCGGAAAGCTGGAATGCCTTTCGAAATTCAGCAGATGGAACACCGTGTTGTTGATAAGGGAGTTGTTGAAATTCTCGCCATAGAGCACGCTGTCCATGATCCCGGCAATGGCTTCGTCATAAGTGACCTCCGGAGCCATGCGGATGAGAACCAGGCCCGCATCCGCTGCCGCCTGGATGACCTTGCTGTCGATATCCCGCGCAAAGAACACCGCCAGCGCCGGGCAGCCTCTGCGCGCGATGCGCTCCACGATCCTGCACTGTCTGGCAACGTCTTCCTTCGCCCCCAGAAATCCCGTCAGGAGCATCTCGTCCGTGCTGGCGCCGTACAGATTCAGATCCTTTTCTTCGGCGCTGTCGAATACGGAAACAGAGCTCACATTACCTGTAAGCCCTTCTTCATGGGCGAGAACCTCCGCTCCCGCAAAAGCATTCAGTTCGAGGCAGTCCTTCACTGTCAGTTTCATTCTTCGTCTTCCTCGTTCTTCTCCTCAGTCTCCTCTGATTCGGCCGCTTCGGTCTCTTCAGCGTCTTCATCCTCATCGGCCGCTTCAGTGTCTTCGGTCTCTTCGGCTTCGTCTGTTTCCTCAGCCTCTTCAGATTCCTCGGTCTCTTCGGCTTCGTCGGTCTTTTCGACCGGTTCGAAGTCCGCATCCGGTAGGGATTCTTCTGCCTTCGCTTCTTCGGTCTCTTCTTCGATCTCTTCTTCGGCCGGAGCTTCCTCCGCCATGTCTTCCATTGGTTCTTCCGCCGGTTCTTCCGCTGGTTCCTCTGTCTTTGGAGGTTTCTCTTTTTCGACCAGCGTCGGATCCTGCGTCATGTCATTGTAGGTCATGATCCTCGGCTTGAACTTGGCTTTGCCGCCCTGTTTTTCTATCATTTCGGACAATTCGTCCAGCTTCTCCTGTTCCCGTCTGAGCGCCTCCTCCTTGGCCTTCTGTTCGGCTTCCCTCGCTTCCTGTCTTCTCTTCCTGGCGGCTGCTTTTGCTTCTTCCTTGTCCTTGACCTTCTGTTCTTTTTTTGCCGCAGCGAACTCTTCCCCCAGTTCCTTCGGGGTCTTTTCACCGTCGAACAGGGCTCTGAACTGATCGCCGTCGAGGGTCTCGATCTCAAGCAGTCCTTCTGCGACAGCCTTCAGCTGGTCGATGTGCTCTTCCAGAATGGTGATGGCTGCGTCATAGGCCTCTTCAACGATCGCCTTGACTTCCTCGTCGATTTCGTTTGCCGTCTCTTCAGAGTAAGCCTGCTTGGATGTGAAGTCTTTGCCCAGGAAGACCTCGTCGGAGGAGCTGTAGTTGACCGGTCCCAGCTTCTCGCTGAAGCCGTACTTGGTCACCATCTCTCTGGCGATATCCGTTGCTCTCTGGATGTCGTTGGAAGCGCCCGTGCTGATATCGTCGAGAGTAAGCTTCTCAGCAGCACGCCCGCCGAGCAGATGGATGATCTGCTCCCGCATTTCTTCCTTGGTTCCGTAGTACTTGTCTTCCTTCGGCAGGATCATGGTGAATCCGCCGGCCCTGCCTCTCGGAATGATCGTGATCTGGTGCACCGGATCGGATTTCGGCAGGCAGTGGGCAACGACTGCGTGACCCGCTTCGTGGTATGCGGTCAGCTTGCGTTCGTCCTCGCTGATGACTCTGCTCTTCTTCTCCGGTCCCGCGATGACCTTCGTGATGGCTTCTTCGATTTCCTCCATCCGGATCACCATGCCGTTTCTGCGCGCGGCCAAAAGCGCCGCTTCGTTGAGCATGTTCTCGATATCCGCCGGGGTGAATCCCGGTGTCCGTCTCGCCAGCACCTTCGGGTCGACCCCTTCTGCCAGCGGCTTGTTGCGCGAGTGGACCTTGAAAATCTCTTCTCTTCCCGTAATGTCCGGAATGCCGATGACGATCTGTCTGTCAAAGCGTCCCGGTCTGAGCAGCGCCGGATCCAATACGTCCGGACGGTTCGTCGCCGCCAGGATGATGATGCCCGAGTTCTCAGCGAAGCCGTCCATCTCAACGAGGAGCTGGTTCAGGGTCTGCTCTCTTTCGTCGTGACCGCCGCCAAGTCCTGCGCCTCTCTTACGACCGACTGCGTCGATCTCATCGATGAACACGATGCACGGCGCGTTTTTCTTAGCCTGATCAAACAGGTCTCTGACTCTTGACGCGCCCACGCCGACGAACATCTCCACAAAGTCGGAGCCGCTGATGGTGAAGAACGGAACGCCTGCTTCACCGGCGGTTGCTTTTGAAATATATGTTTTACCGGTTCCCGGAGGACCCACGAGCAGGATGCCCTTCGGGATCCTCGCGCCAAGACTGTTGTACTTGGCCGGATGTTTCAGGAAATCTACGATCTCCTCCAGTTCTTCCTTCTCTTCCTTAAGACCGGCAACGTCCTTGAACGTGATCTTCTTCAGGTCTTCCTGCTTGGCCAGCTTGGCCCTTGATTTGCCGAAGGCCATTGCCTTGCCCCCGCCGCCGTTCTGCCGCATGATGAATACGAAAAACGCGACCATGATGCCGATCATCAGCAGTGTCGGCAGAAGCGTGAGCCATATGGACTCCTGTTTCGGCGGGTCACTGTCCAGTTTGAGCGTCCCCGCGTCGACCTGCGGGATGATGTACTGTTCATAAATGAAGCTCAGATCGACTGCGCTGTTGACATAAGCGTAGACGATGCCCCCATCCTGAAGCTTGGCCGTCAGTTTCGTCTCTGTGACATTGATGCTCTCGACTTCGTTTGCCTTCAGGTGAGCGATCATCGTCGAAGTTTTGATCTGCTTCATTCCCTGATCGCCGTCTGAATTGAAGAACCAGAAGAACCCCAATACGACCGCGAAAATCAGGATATAAATGATGATGTTTTTCCCTAATCTTCCTCTGTTCAAATTATTATGTCCTCCATGTTATTTCTCTGCGGAGCCGTCTGCGGCATCCGCTTGCACTACCCCTTGCTTTGTTACGCCTTTGTTGTTTCTTTGTTGTTAACGTACAAATTAGCATGTTATTTTATCATGAAAATTATACTTTCATCAACAAAAATCTGACCGTTCCTTTACCGACGCGCAGCAGATATCCGTGCGGAAATTCCACGGTCTTGCCGCCGGTCTTCCCCAGGATGATCTTGTCGGCGGCGACGAGACGCTCCGCTGTAATGTCCTGCGTCAGGCCAATCTCGCCGAAGGCCTTCAGAACGATCCTGTGACGCAGCGCTTCATGGCATTCGGCCAGTCCTCGCCAGTCGAGGACGATTGCCGCATCTGTTTCCGGATCCGCTTCTGATTTCGATGCCGCCGGCATACGCAGCCGCCCATACGCCTGCGCTGTCTCCTCCCAGAAGTATGCCTTGTCCGCCGCGGCGATTTTCGCCATGCGGATCAGTCCCTCCCGGAAATTCGTATTGTATTTTTCTTCGATATATGGAATCAGATCCAGTCTGATTTTGTTCCTTGTGTAGAGCTCTTCGCTGTTCGTGTGATCCGTGACGGGCTGCAGCTCCATCGCGCTGCAGTATTCCTCAACGTCCTCCCGCCGCACATCAAGCAAAGGCCGGATGATCCGGTATGTGCCGCCCGGTTCGCCTTCACCGCCGGGGCGCTTCTCCTCGCGCATGTACGCCATGCCTGCCAGACCGTCCATACCCGTACCGCGCAGGATCCGGAACAGTACTGTCTCCGCCTGATCGTCCGCGTTGTGACCGACCGCGATCTTCACGCTGCTGCGCAATGGACTTCCGCAAACTGCGCCCTCACCGCCGCAAGTGTTCGCGACTTCCGCAGCCACCTGCCAGAACGCATCGTACCTGGCCTTCCGTCCGGCTTCCTCGCTTGTCATGCCAAGCTGCTCTGCCAGTCCATTGCAGTCCACCGTAAACACATGGGCTTCCAGCCCGGCGCCTGCGCAGAGTCTTTCCACGTAATCCTGATCTGCCTCCGCCGCGCCCGGCCTAAGCCGGTGGTTAACGTGCACCGGATGGATGGTCAGGTCCATCTCTTCCTTGAGTTTAAGAAGCACGTGAAACAGGCAAACCGAATCGGGTCCTCCCGACAGGCCGATCACGATATGGTCACCCTTCTCTATCAGATTGTGCTCGCAGATCGTCTCCCGGATCTGCTTCTCTGCCCTTCGCATTGTTTCTGTTCCCTACTCCGGTTTCTTTTTCATGCACTTGACGACCCGGTCGCGTCCTGCCAGGTCGTGTATAATTTCCGGTACGCTGTACCTTCCGGTATCCATGATCATCTTGCGGAGCGCTTCTCCCTGATCGAAACCGATCTCCAGGAACAGCCATCCTCCGCTCTTCAGATAATTGTGCGCATCGGCGATGATCCTTCTATAGTAATCCAGCCCGTCTTCGCCGCCGTCCAGAGCCAGCATCGGCTCGTGGCTTTTGACTTCTTCCTGCAGCACCGCAATGGAACTGCGCTTGATATAGGGCGGATTGCTCGCGATCATGTCAAACCTCTGCACACGGGATCCCTTCCCCTGCAGCCTGGACGGCCACAGCGGCCTGCCCGAACTGCCCTCTCCGGAACTGTCTGCTGCAGGGTCCGCTTTTGGGTCCATCTGGTCGCCGGATTTGACCGCCGTGAACAGATCGCCGCATACAAACTCAATGTCGACGCGGTTCTTCCGCGCGTTCTCGCTTGCCACAGCGAGCGCTTCCCTGCTGACATCCGATGCGGTGACAGAGATATCCTCGCAGATCTTCGCCAGAGAAACGCCGATGACGCCGCTGCCGCAGCAAAGATCCAGCACATCGTATTCCAGCGGGGAGCTGAACATCCGGAAAAGCTTACCGCGCTTTTGTGCTTTTGCATGGGCTGCGCTTTTGCGTTCATCGATCAGCGTCCGGGCAGCTTCCGTCACCAGGACCTCTGTCTCCTGCCGCGGGATCAGCACCTCCGGGCTGACTTTGAACTCGAAGCCCATGAACTCCTGCGTGCCTGTAATATGCTGCAAAGGCACCCGCGCCGCTCTTGTATCGATCAGCTTGAAATACGCTTCCTCGGTCTCCTTGTCGGCCTCCTGTTCTTTGTTCAGGAACAAAACGACTCTGTCGCATCCCTTCAGGAAGCAGTACAACTCTTCCGAATCGACGCGCGCGTCCATGACGCCCGCCTTCGACAGTCTGTATTCGCCTTCTTTAATCAGAACTCTTGTCTTCATCTATCTTATATTTGCTATCCTTCTATCTTCCGAGCTCCCACACGTGGGGGTACTCGTATCTTGTTTCTTCTTTGATTGTATATTTCCGCGGCGGTGTATCGTCGCACACGGCTTTGACGGCCTCGATCGCGACCTCCAGCATCTCATCGTCAGGCTCCGCAGTAGTGATCTTCTGCAGCCACAGACCAGGCATACTGAGTATTTTGACTACCCAGTTGTCGCTTCTTCCCGCCCACTTCAGGAGCTCATAGGAAAGCCCCGCGATCACAGGAAGCAAAAGCAGTCTGGTCACAATCCGGACCCAAAGCACAGGCCAACCCAGCAGAACATGGCAGGCAAGCGCAATGATAAATACGAACATGAGAAAACTCGTCCCGCAACGCGGGTGCAGGGTCGGGTACTGTCTGCACTCTTCCACTGTCAGGCCCTTCAGATCCGGCATTGCGGAAGCGCCGCCATCACCTTCACCGCCGCTTTGCCGCGGCAGGTTTTCGAAGGCGTGGATGGTTTTGTGCTCCGCGCCGTGGAACCGGAAGACCCGCTTCATGTCCGGCATGAAAGACACGGCCCAGATGTAGCCGATGAACAGGGCGATCCGGAGCAGTCCCTCCACCAGGTTGATCCAGATGACGTTGGTCGTCACCAGTTTGGCGATCGACGCCACCCAGGTCGGCAGCAGGATGAACACGCCGATCGAAAAGGCCAGCGCGATAACAACCGAAAAAGTGATCAGGAGTTTCCAAAGCGCCTCGCTGCCGAATTTCTTTTCAAACCAAAGCTCAAATTTGCCGGGCTCGTACTCTTCGTCGTCGTACTCTTCCAGGATGTTTGCCGAATCCATCAGCGTCTTCGTTCCGTACACGAGAGAATCGACAAACGCCACAACGCCCCGCAGGAGCGGGATCTTCATCCACTTCCCGTAGGTCTTCGTCTTCTTTGTTTCGATTTCGATATTGCCGCCCGGAACACGCACCGCGAGGGCGGTCTTCTTCTCGCCCTTCATCATAATGCCTTCCATGACGGCCTGTCCTCCCATCTTCGTAGGACAGGCTTCCTTGATAAAAATCTTCTTCAGGTCCATCTAACAGGTCCGTTTATTCTCTTACTAAATTGAATTTTCTTATTTGAATCTTACTTTCTGTATCACTTCAATGAATGTCTGGTTGTCCCTTGTCATCTGCAGGTTGTCCAGGATCGCTTCTGTCGCTTCCATATTGTCTCTGCCGCCAAGGGCTCTTCTCATGGCCCATACAGCCTGCATCTCATCCTGGTTCATAAGCAGGTCTTCACGCCGCGTTCCGGATTTCGCCAGGTCGATGGCCGGGAAGATTCTCTTCTCGGACAGTCTTCTGTCGAGGAACAGTTCCATGTTGCCGGTGCCCTTGAACTCCTCGTAGATCAGGTCGTCCATGCGGCTTCCGGTCTCAACCAGAGCCGTGGCCAGGATCGTTACGCTGCCGCCTTCCTCCAGTTTACGCGCGGCGCCGAAGAACTTCTTCGGCTTGTGCAGCGCACCCGGATCAAAACCGCCGCTGAGGGTCTTGCCGGATGGCGGCACGACCAGGTTGTATGCACGGGCAAGACGGGTGATGCTGTCCAGCAGGACCACAACGTCGCGGCCTTGCTCGGCCAATCTCTGCGCCCGGCCAAGGACCATCTCGGCGACCTTGACATGATGCTGCGGCATCTCATCAAAGGTGGAGTAGATGACCTCGCTCTTTTCGTTGATCAGGCTGCGCTTGAAATCTGTGACTTCCTCCGGTCTCTCATCGACCAGAAGAACGATCATCTCGACTTCCGGATAGTGCTTCTCGATGCTGTTGGCGATCTTCTTCAGAAGCACTGTCTTTCCTGCCTTCGGCGGGGCGACGATCAGGCCTCTCTGACCCTTGCCGATCGGCGCGATCAGGTCGATGATCCGCAGGCTCAGTTCATGCCTGCCGTCCTCCATGACCAGTTTCTCATTCGGGAAAATCGGCGTCAGCCGGTTGAAGTCCGGACGGCGGATGGCCGCACCGGGTTCCTCGTCATTGACGCTCACCACATACAGCAGCGCGCCGAATTTGGCGTCGCCCTTCGGCGGCCGGCAGATACCCTTGACCTTGTCGCCTGTCTTAAGATTGAATCTTCTGATCTGGGCAGGCGCCACGTAAATATCTTTATCACTCGTCAGGAAATTGTTGAACCGCAGGAATCCGAATCCGTCATCGGCCATGTCCAGAATGCCCTCTGCCTCATAGCGGTCGTCTTTGTCCGGAACCACCTGGTCCTGCGCCTTGTCGCCTCTGCGGTTATCGCCCTTTCGGCCGTCGCCTCTGCGGTTATCGCCGCGGCCGCGTCTTCTGTGCCTTGGCTGCTCCGCCTGTTCTTCGGCTGCCGGCTCGGCTGCCGGCTCTTCCGCGGTCACTGCTGGTTCCGCTGGTTCGGCGTCCGTTTTGGTCGGTTCGGCGGCAGGCTCTTCCGCGGTCGCTGCCTGTTCCGCTGGCGGTGCGGCGTGCTCGGCAGTCCGCACTTCTGCCGGCTCCGCAGCCTGCTCGGCGACTGCCGGTTCTTCTGCAGGTGCTTCTGCAGGTTCTTCGGCCGGCTTTTTTGCGGCCCTTTTCTTTTTCGTGTTCTTCCGTGTCACAGACGTCTGCTTTTTCGCAGCCTTCTGTTCAGCCGGTTTCTTCTCCGCAGCTTTTTCGTCCGCTGCCGGCTTCTCCTCATCGATCATGAGCGCAGCAACAAGCTCGGCCTTCCGCATCTTCTGATAATCTTTCAGACCGAAGGTCTTTGCAATTTCCTTAAGCTCAGCTACTTTTTTCGACTTTAAAGTAGCCTCGTCCATTGTTTTCCACATACTAAGAGTCCTTTCAGAATAAAACAGATGGGTTGAATGGGATTATTTAATAGATTTAACGCGTATATATTACACCAAAGACCGTGCAATTGCCAATACAAATTATTACAAAAAGAGACCGCCGCGGGCGCGTCGTCCTGCAGGCGGTCTCTGATGTGTAAATGTATTCGATCTTATTTGCTGTAATCGAAGAATCCAACGCCGGTCTTCATTCCCAGCTTGTTCGCTCTTACCATCTTTCTCAGCAGCGGATTCGGTCTGTACTTCGGATCACCGTATTCATTGAACAGTGTTTCCATGATTGCCAGGCAGACGTCCAGTCCGATCAGGTCGCCCAGTGCGAGAGGTCCCATCGGGTGGTTTGCGCCGAGCTTCATTGCTGTGTCGATGCCCTCTGCGGAAGCAACGCCGTCAGCCAGGATACCAACTGCTTCATTGATCATCGGGATCAGAACTCTGTTGACAACGAATCCCGGAGCCTCAGCTACTTCTACCGGAGTCTTCTTCAGGCTCTCTGTTGCTGCGATGACCGCGTCCTTGACTTCATCGGAAGTTGCGATGCCCTTAACGACCTCGACCAGCTTCATTGCCGGAACCGGGTTGAAGAAGTGCATGCCGATGACCTGTGCCGGTCTGGATGTAACAGCCGCGATCTCTGTGATGGAGAGTGCGGATGTGTTGGTTGCCAGGATCGCGTCGTCCTTGCAGACCTTGTCCAGCTCTGCGAACAGTTCCTTTTTCTTATCCATGTTCTCTGTGGAAGACTCGATGATCAGATCACAGTCTGCCAGAACATCAAAGGTGGTACCGCCGGAGATCCTTCCCAGTGTAGCAGCCTTGTCATCCTCGGTGATCTTCTCTCTGGAGACCATCTTGGTCAGGTTCTTGTCGATCTTTGCCAGAGCGCCGTCAATATACTCCTGCTTGCTGCTTCTGACGACTACATCATAGCCAGCTGCCGCACATACCTGAATGATGCCGGATCCCATTGTACCTGTTCCCATAACGCCAATTTTCTTCATAATATTTTCCTCCTTAGCCAATCATTAAGATTGTTAAAATATTAACTCTTTGAGTGCTAAATCATTATATAACGCGCTCCAGCCTTTGTAAAGACCTTCGCGTGGTAAACAATTTTTTAACAAGCGTCATATCGCTTTTGACGCAAAATCTTCCCGCTCCGCAAAGGTCCTCTCTAGTCCAGCAGATTGTGCATCTCTCTCTTGTAGGCCTCTACGCCCGGCTGATCGAACGGGTTCACTCCGTTGAGCATTGCCGTGATAGCGCAGGTGGTCTCCAGGAAGTAGATCAGCTGTCCGAAATTGTAGGCGTCCAGCTTCGGCACATGCACCTCGGCGATGGGGATGTCCGCCTGTCTGTGCGCGGTGGTCACGCCGCCGATCATCGCCTTGTTGATATCTTCCACAGTCTTGCCCTTCTGCGGTCCGCCCGGAATCTCTATGGTTACGGAAGGTTCATCGACGATCATGAGCGTCTCCATGAAGATCTGCTGTCCTTCCTGCATGTACTGTCCCATGGAATGCAGATCCGTGGAATAGAGCAGGGACGTCGGCATCATGCCTTTGCCTTCTTTTCCTTCGCTCTCGCCAAAGAGCTGCTTCATCCACTCGCCCAGGTACTGCAGTCTGGAATTGCACAGCGCGAAGACTTCGACGACTTTACCCTTTTTCTCCATCAGGTGACGGACAATGGCGTAATCTGCCGCGTCTGCATCCCATTCGGTCGACTCGGCACAGTCTCTGGCGCCGTCGAGAAATTCGATGATATCGATTCCGGATACAGCCATCGGCAGAAGCCCCACCGGCGTGGCGATGGAATATCTGCCGCCGATGTCTCCTGGAACGGGCAGCGTCGCGTAACCGAACTCATTTGCCTCCGCGCGCAGGGTGCCTGTCTCTTCATCGGTGATGGCGATGATGTGCTTGGCTGCTTCCTCTTCGCTTCCGTATTTTTCGGCCATCAGTGGTTTGACTACTTCAAAGGCCGTCCGGACTTCCATGGTGTTCCCTGATTTGGAAATCACGCAGAGGATCGTTCTCTTCTTCCGGATCTCCTCCAAAGTCTCCCAATAGTAATCTGTGCACAGGTTGTTGCCCAGGAACCGGACCTCGATGCCGGATGCGGATTTCGGCAGCGCTTCGATGGCAGCCTTCGCGCCCATGTAGGATCCGCCGATGCCGATGACCACCAGAAGCTCCGCGCCGTCCTTGATGATCTCCGCGATCTCCTGGATCTTGTCCAGTTCTTCCTGGTTTCTGTTCACCGGGGCTTTGACCCATCCGGTCATCGGTTCATTCCCGGACCAAAGCCGATCCAGCGCTTCGCCTGCTGCCGGACGCATCGCCTCGATCTCAGAAGCCGGGATCCCTGTTTTGTCTACTTTTGAAATGATATTCATATCTTCTGTCCTTTCTTGATCTATCCTTTCTCGTGCCGGCGCCGCATCCTGCAGCACCTTTATTTTAACTGTTTAATTTTAGCTATAGTACAGGTTGTTCGTGACGTACTCCGGATCGCTGGTCACATCGATACCCAGGCCCTTGAGTGTCTTTTCGTCCTTGTCGCTGAGGATGGCGGTGCAGTGCGCCATGCATCCTCTGAGCTCGCCGATCTTGTTGAGCGCCGCCTCCGCCGTCGGGTTTGTCGTGGCGGAGATGGTGAGCGCGGTCAGAACTTCCTCGCAATTCAGGGAAGACTTGTCCGCCTGCAGAAGCTCTGTCTTCAGGTTCTGGATCCGCTCCAAGATGTTCGGGGAGATGAGATGGATCTCATCGGCGATGCCGCTCATGTATTTGGCCGCGTTCAGGATGGCTGCCGCCGCTGCCACCATGCGCCTTGAGCTGCGCCCGGTGATGATCGTTCCATCGTCAAGCTCCATCGCCACAGCGACCACGTTGGTGTAGCGCGCGTTCTGCTGACGCTTCTTTTCGGCAAACTCCCGCGCCGGGAGAACGACCGGACGGTCCTCGACCTTAAGGTCCATTTCATCCATCAGCAGTTTCTGCCGCTCCAGGGTATCTGCTCCGATCCTGCCTTTCTTGAAATCGCATTCCGCGATGATATATCTTCTGATGATCTCCTGACAGGCCGCTTCCCGGCAGACCTCGTCGTCAATAATCCCAAAGCCCGCTCTGTTTACGCCCATGTCTGTCGGCGATTTGTATTCCGCTTCCGCGCCGGTGATTCTCTCGATGATCCTCTTCACGACCGGGAACGCCTCCAAGTCACGGTTGTAGTTCACTGCCTTTTCGCCGTATGCCTCCAGGTGGAAGGAGTCGATCATGTTCACATCCTTCAGATCCGCAGTAGCCGCTTCATAGGCTACGTTCACCGGATGCTTGAGCGGCAGGTTCCAGATCGGGAAGGTCTCGAACTTGGCGTATCTGGCTTTGCGCCCGCGGGTGTACTCATGGTAGAGCTGTGACAGACTTGTCGCCAGCTTGCCGCTTCCGCCGCCCGGTCCCGTTACGACGATCAGCGGTTTCGTCACTTCGATATACGGATTGGCGCCGTAGCCCGCGTCGCTTACGATGGTGTCCACATCGGTCGGATAGCCTTTGGTGAAACGGTGCTTATAGGTTTTGATCCCGCGCTGCTCCAGTTTGTTGATGAACTTGACCACAGCGGGAGAATCCTCTTCGTATCTTGTGACGACGACGCTGTTGATCTGAAGGTCGTACTTCCGGAACATGTCGATCAGGCGGAGCACTTCCAGATCGTAAGTGATTCCGAAATCCGCTCTCGTCTTGTTCGTCGTGATGTCTCCGGAATAGACGCAGATGATGATCTCCGCCTGGTCCTTCATCTTCTGCAAAAGCTTTATCTTGGCGTTTTCGTCAAACCCCGGCAGCACCCGCATGGCGTGTTTATCCTGCACCAGCTTGCCGCCGAATTCCAGATAAAGCCGGTCGCCGCCGCCCTGCTGGATCCGCTCGAGGATGTACTTCGACTGCTCCTCGATATACTTTTCCGCACTGAAACCAATCTTCCGCATGTTGATCACTTCCCTTCCTGTTCTGTGCAGTTATCCTGCACAGTCGTATATAAAATCTATTTTTAACATAGTAAGAACCCGTCATAGCAGCGTCTGACACGGCCGGGAAGCCTTTGCATTACTGCTGCATGACGGTGATGTTGATGCGGTTCCTGCCCTCAAGCAGCCCCTTGAGGCTGACTTCGTAGTCGATTTCCAGTTCCCCGCAGCCTTCCTCAGAAACGGTGCTGTTGAGCGCGGTCGTCAGAATCTCGATCTCAATCGGTCCGAAAGGCGTGTCGTAGAAGCCTACGTTGCGCTTTCCCTTCTCGAATACGATCTCGTTTCCTTCGCCGGCTCCGTCGCCGAACCGTTTCATCTGAACATCCTTCTCCCTGAGCCGAAGCCTTGTTCTGCATCCGGGGATGCCGCTGAACTCGCTTTCCTCGTAGAGAAGGTAGGTTGTATTGTTGCGCCTGTAGAGCTTGGCTTCGGTGACGAATTCCATTTCCTCCTCGCCGGCCTCCTTGCTCATCTGGCTGCTTTTGATCTTGATCAGTACATCTTTCGCGTTCACTCTGTCCCTCCTTTTCGCTTTCGCGTTTCCCCTATTTATAACTTTTTTATTGTACCATATTTCCCGCCGCTTTGGGCGCGTGAAATGAAAAAACCGGGGCGCATCTTTCGATGTTCCCCGGTATCGCATACCTGTTTATATTAGTTGTCCTCACCCAGCCAGTCATCAAGTCCCGGCACCTGCTGCTGATCCTGATTGTCTTGCTGCTGATTCTGGTTGTTCTGCTGCTGGAGCTGTTCCTTTGTTTTTTCCTGCAAGGTGATTGTCAGGTCTTTTGTCTCACCGTCGCGGACGATGGTGTATTTCAGTTTATCGCCAACTTTATGCGAGGAAATGACGGATGTCAGATCGTCGATGGATGTGATCTGGTGATCGTCTATTGCAAAGACAACATCTCCTGCCTTGAAGCCGGCTGCTTTCGCCACCTTGGTGTCGACGGAATAGATATAGACCGTTCCGCCGGACTCGCCGCCGAACAGGAAATCCAGTCCGCTGCTGCCCTCTGTATAGGTCATGCCGGTCCACGGCTGGCCGCTGACATAACCCTTATCCATCAGCTGATGCGCTACACTGGCCGCCGTATTGATCGGGATGGCGAAACCAAGACCTTCCACGTCAGAGCCTGCGGACTTCGCAACGACCAGGCCGATGAGCTGCCCGTCTCCGTTGAAGAGTCCGCCGCCGGAGTTGCCCGGGTTGATGGAGCTGTCTGTCTGCAGTAGTTTCATGGTCTTGCCGTCGATGGAAAGCTCACGGTCTGTTGCGCTGATGATTCCTGCTGTGACTGTTCCGCCCAGTTCTCCCAGCGGATTGCCGATAGCAACAGCCATGTCTCCGACCTGAAGCTGGTCGCTGTTGCCGTATACGGCAGGAGTCAGTCCGGTGGCTTTGATCTTAAGCACGGCCACGTCGTTCGTCTGATCGGTTCCGACAAGTGTCGCCTCATAGGAGTGCTTATCGCTTGTCGTCACGGTGATTTTGTTCGCACCGTCGATGACGTGATTGTTCGTCATGATGTAGCCGTCTTTGCTGATGATGACGCCGCTTCCCGCGCCCTCGGTAACATACTGCTGCATCCAGCTGTCGCTCACCATGCCTTCCGTCCGGATCTCTACGACGCTCTTCTGTGCAGTCTTCGTGATCTCCTGGATCGTCATGTTGCTGCCTGTTGCGCTCTGCAGATTATATCCTGCCGACTCTACTTCGCCTGCGCTGCCTGCCACGTCAGCCGTTTCTGTCGAAGCGGTGTTCGCGGTCGGGCTGCTGTCCATATGACTTCCGATGTATCCTCCGCCGATGCCGAATACGCAGGAGATCGCCATACACGAAGCAATCAGCAATCCCAGCGCTTTTCTGCTCATTGTCACAGGCTTTGACGGCTTGCGTGCTCTTTTGAGCTTGCGTTTGATGTCGCCGACGTTTGCCCCGACGGTACCTGTTGCGCCTCCGCCTGTTTCCGGAGAACTCTGTGAGAAGAAGGTTCCACCCTCTGCTCTTGCTCTTCCGCCGGACCATCTCGCCGAAGCCCCCGCTTCAGCTGCCGCCCCCGCTGTTTCTGCATGCGGTCTGAAGTTATCGCGCGGGTCTCTGTATCGTCCTGTTTCCTCTGTCGGGGTCTGCGGCTGCTCGCTCCTTGAGAACGGATCGCTTTCTTCATGCGCCTGCTCGCCGCTTTGTTCTTCCCGCACATCCTTGCCGAGAATCTCTTCGACATTGATGCCGGCCCCGCGAAGCTCGTCCTCGCTGAAGATGTCGCTCAGGCCGTCATCCTGGATCGTATCCGCTGTCACAAAGGATGGGTTCTCTGCAATCGGATCCGGATCTCTCATGATGAAGTTCGGTTCATAATCCGTTCTGTTTTCATTATTGTTTTCTTCCATGCTATTTGTACCTCTTACTGTATCTCTTCGTTTTGTCTATGCTTCCCGGTCATCTATTTTAATACCTCTTTCGAGCATACTATAGCACTTGAATATGTTGGTTTTGTGTAGAACCTGTATGGATTTCCTAATGCGAAGCGCCATGAAACGAGGTCCTGCTGTTATTTGGGCGGTTTCATTTTGAATTTGATGACCGGCGCGCCACCGTAGCTCTTCAGCCCGTTCGAAAGGACCCAGCGAACATCGTCTCTGAGCGACTTGGGGGCAATGATTTCAACACGGTCAAGATGATGCAGCGCCCACCGTTCCACTTCCGCCGGATTAGCCCGGAAACTGACCTCTATTTCGTGCAAGACTCTTACTGCAAACGCATGAATGCCACTAATATCCTGGGGTTCAACAGGATCTGTATTGATGACGATATCCGTTCCGAACCGGTCGATCACTTCATCCAGCATTCTCTTGTCTGTTCGGAATGTTATCATTTGGGGTTCCTTCTTCAGGAGGTACGATGCTTCTGCATCAATATGGCCAAGGTCCGTATCGGATGTGTACTCTACCGTGTCCTCTAACGGAGTCATCTTCAGATCCATTTTCTCAATATTCCGTATGAGGTGGATCCGGAAGAAACGCATCACGTCGCACTTCTCACCGGTCGCCATCAGAAAGTACCTCTGTTCAGACAAAATGATGTTATATGGCGAAACAACGCATGTCTCTTTTTTGTGCAGCTTCTTATCTGTACCATATCCGTAATAATCGAACCTGATCTTTACGTTTTCCCTGATCGCTTCATCGATAATCTCTATGTTCCGGAACAGTTCCTGATTATCGCTTCTCTGCCATCTGTCCACCAGATCGAGATAGTGTCCGTCCGGATCGATATAGCAGCGCTGATCCTGCCCGCTCGTTTTTCCTCCGGCGGCGCAGAGACGTTCGATCAGATCCTTTGCCTGGCGTGATGGAATCGCGCTGTTGCATATCACGCTGTGGATGAGCAGCCGGAGTTCTGAATCGTCGAGCGCCCTGTCGTCATAATAGCAGCCGTTTCCCTTACCGTTTTTTTCGATCAGACCGGCGTCGGCAAGGGTGTTGACATTCCTGCTCACAGCAGTTCGATCCATTTTGATGCCATATTCCGATTCGAGCATGGCGCCGATTTCTTTATGACGCATTGGATGCTCTTCGCTGGAATGTTTTTTCAGTATTTCCAGTATGTATGCCGGTACTAAGCTTTTGTCCTGATTCATTGTTGCTTTCTCCGTTTTGTATTGCTTTTGCATGGGTTTCAGCCGGGCACATTATAGCACCCGGGCTGAAACATGTATATGATTTTACGATGCAACTTTATCTGCTGTTATATGATAAATCTGAAGCAGATCCACGTTGGTGGTATTATAATAAGAATATCAGAGTATAAGAAACCAGATACTATCGGAGAATCATTATGGCTGACGAAAACAGAAAACAAGAACTCTGCCGCAGCTGCATCGACTGCGCATCCGGCGCCTGCGACGGCAAGCACGGGACTTTTCCGGACTTCTGCCTGACCGCTGACATCCTTGAAGGAGGACCTGGCTCCGGGCTCTGCGCGGAGGCGGTGGATCAATATCTCAACGACCCGGTTGACAGTCTTATCGCAAAAGCATCCGCAACTGTTGAATTTGAAAATTACTGCAAGCTCACCCGCGTGGAGGAAATCTGCGAGTTCGCGGATAAGATCGGCGCAAAGAAACTAGGCATCGCCACCTGCGTGGGGCTTTTGCGCGAAGCGCGGACTGCCGCGAAAATCTTCCGGCACCGCGGCTTCGAAGTATATGGGGTCGCTTGCAAAGTGGGCGCGGTCAGCAAGACCTCCATCGGCCTCGATCCTGTGCAGGAAACGCTCGGGCCGCACATCTGCAACCCGATCCTGCAGGCAAAGCTTCTGAACGAACAAAAGACCGATCTGAATATCGTGATCGGTCTTTGTGTGGGCCATGACAGCCTCTTTTACAAATATTCGGATGCCCTTTGCACGACGCTTGTGACAAAAGACCGGGTCCTCGGTCACAACCCGGTCGCTGCGCTATACCAGGCGGACGGTTACTACAGCAAGCTGCTGAAGTGACAGTCGCTTATTCGTATTCATAAACATCGCCGGTATACGCATCGACGGAGTACACATAGTGTACGCCTTCGTACTGAAACGCGATGTCATACTCTGTTGCTCCGTTATCGGTGCTGAGCTGCACGCTTATTTCATCGACATCATCAACGTAGAGACCTTCAACATCGAGCGCGTTTTCCAGCGCCTCACTTTCGGTGAGCATTTCGTCCGCAGGGGCTTCCGTCGCTTCTTCTGCGGTTGCCTCCACTGTCGTCTCTTCCGTCGTCTGTTCCCCACCGGATATTCCGCAGCCTGCCATTCCAAACAGCATCATTACGCAGATGACCATACCTGTAATGAGCCATGCTGAAGTATTTTTCTGTTTCATCGTTTCCTCCTGATTATTTCTCTGCACGCACAAGCGTGTCGCCTTCGTATTGCAGTGTCATGCTGATTTCGTCCGCGCCTTCCAGGAGCGGTTTCAGAAACAGCCTGTCTCCTTCCCACATGGGAAGCTCCATCAGCTCCCCTTCCGGGACCCAGCGCAGCTGTCCCTCGCTGCAGGCGGGAGGCACTTCTTCCTCCGCGCCGCTGACTTCCGCGCGGTAGAGATACATGTCCTCATCTTCCCAGGTATCTGAAACGAAATGGATCACGCCGCAGAAATGATACGACGCCGGCGTAAGCCCGGTCTCCTCGCGCACCTCCCGAAGCATGCATTCATCCGGTGTCTCGCCCGGCTCGAACTTGCCGCCGACGCCGATCCACTTGCCCTCATTCGGATCATCCTTCTTCTTGTTTCGGTAGAGCATCAGGTATTCTCTTCTCCCCGCGCCCGCACTGCGCCGGATGTAACATAAGGTTGCCCGTTTCATTTCGATCCCTCCTGCATCACATCCTATTATACACGGAACGGAACGTTTCCACTCAATCATTTTTTGATGTATAATGCAGTCAAGGAGCGAAAACGCGCTGAAGGGAGGTACCGTCATGAAAATGAAAATCACACCTCGCATACTGTCGGGCACGATCGAAGCCATGCCTTCCAAATCGCACGCCCACAGACTCCTCATCGCCAGAAAGCTTGCGGAGCTGCAGGGAAATCCGCGCAAGGACAGAGTAGAGATTCCGGCGTTCTCCGATGATATCGAAGCAACGATCGCGTGCCTTTCCCAGCTGGGAAAAAACACGCCGTATCTGGAATGCGGGGAGAGTGGATCTACCCTGCGCTTTTTGCTGCCTGTTGTCATGGCGCTCAAAAGCAGCGCGACCTTCCTAGGGACCGGACGCCTGCCCGACCGGCCGATCTCGCCGTTGAAAGAAGAAATGGAGCGCCACGGATGCCGGTTCCGCATGGGCAACCCTAAGAATACGGATCGCTTCAAAGAGATCTGCACGGTAAACGGCAAACTTGAAGCCGGCGACTACGTGATCGCCGGGAATGTCAGCTCACAGTTCATCACCGGACTGCTGCTCGCCCTGCCGCTTCTCGATGGGGACAGCACCCTGACCCTCACAACGGAGCTCGAGTCGGCGGGCTATGTAGAGATGACGCTGGATGTCCTGCACGACTTCGGCATTGAAATCGATGTGTCCCGCACGGAAGGCGGGTTTCTGAAGTACACGATTCCCGGAAAGCAAGTTTACCGTGAAAAGCCCGGTCTTTCCCTTGACGGCGACTGGTCGAACGCGGCGTTCTGGCTTGCTGCAGGCTGCCTGTCCGGTGACATAACAGTAACAGGACTCCGTATGGAGTCCTGCCAATGGGATAAAGAAATCGTAAATGTTCTGGCGCAGATGGGCGCTGATCTGGATTTTCAGCCGCAGGTGGACGGGACAGTCTCGGTTCGTTCACGCGCGTCCATCCTGAAAGGTGCGGAAACCGATGTGTCGCAAATCCCGGATCTTACGCCGGTCCTTGCTGTGCTCATGTCCTTCGCGGAAGGCACTTCCATGATCACCCACGCCCAGCGGCTCCAGTTTAAGGAATCAAATCGCCTAAAGGCGATTTATTCCGTGCTGTATAATCTTGATGCAGATGTTTCTTATGGAGGGGACTGGCTCTCCTTCACGGGCAAGGCCTTCCTGGAAGGCGGCACCGTCGACAGCTTCGGAGACCACCGCGTGGCCATGGCCGCTGCCATCTCGTCCTGCCTCTGCCGGGAGCCTATCTACCTGACGAACCCGATTGCGGTGACCAAATCCTATCCGGATTTCTACAAAGATTTCGCCGCACTGGGCGGCGAAATAGAATACTGATTCTTTTGGTTGTGACTAGAACTGGTCCGTATATGTAGCCGTGATCTCACGGGTGTACTCCGTGAACTTTTCCGTCATCTTCGCGAAATACTTTTCGTAGGCTTCACCATCGTCCTCGGTGCTCTTAAGCATGGTGTCGACCATTAAGTCCTTGTTTTTGTCATAGATTTTCTTCAGGGCGTCGATCCTGTCCTGCGTCTCATCATACAGTTCGCTCTTCGAAATCGAATCCGCCTTGTCATTCAGCTCTTCGACATACTTCGCTGTGGCTTCTTTCATCTCTTTGTTGCAGGCTTTATAGATTGTTTTGTATGGAGATTTTGCGTATTTATCAGGCTTGTCGGACTTTTCCTTGTCTTTCTCCGCACTCTGAGGGCTCCACTGCACTGCGTCATTATCCGCGTCTTCGCTGCCGGAGGTTTCATCCTCGTCGGAGTCTTCGTCTCCATCAGAGTCTTCGTCCTCATTGGAATCCTCGTCTTCATCAGAGTCTTCGTCCTCGTCCTGATCCTTATCCCCATCTGTATCCTGCGCGGCGCCTCCAGCAGGCGTGGTGATCTCTACGGTCTCCTCGACCGAATCACTTCCGCCGCAGGCGCACATGCAAAAGCACATCAGCACGCTGATGAATATCGCTATTAACTTTTTCGCTGTTTTGATTGAAATCATACTTGTTCTTTCTGTTTATTTCTGTATCCAGTCCAGATCGCGCATGGCCGGGAATCCATACGCCCCTTCAGCGCTCTCTGCTGCCCGGATGATTGCTTCACTCATGACTTCCGCGGCAAGCGTTCCGACCAGATCCTGATCGACCGGTTCGCTGCCCACTGAAACCGCATAGATGCTGTCGCCGTCTGCGGATGTATGGACCGGCCGGATGGACCGGGCGTATCCGTTATGCGCCATGCTTGCGATCTTACACAACTGCGTTTTGTTGAAGGCCACGTTCGTGACCACGACGCCGATCGTCGTGTTGCCGGTGAATTTGTTTTCGACGACGTCCAGACTCTGCGACATGAGTTCCACGGTGTCGCGGAAGCCTTTGCCGTCTTCCGTCAGGAGACCTGCGATTTTCTGTCCGTTCTTCCAGTCATAGATGTCGCCCAGGGCGTTCAGCGCCACAATCGCGCCGATCCTAAAGGATCCAATCTCGATCGCGTAGCTTCCGATGCCGGTCTTCATGCAGCATTCCATACCGGCCATTTTTCCGACCGTCGCGCCGCACCCGGCGCCGTAATTGCCGTCCCGGTAATTGGGCGCTTCCATCGCCAGTCTCGCCGCTTCATAGCCCATCTCCGGCTGCGGCCTGACATCGCTTCTTCCCACGGTCAGATCAAACAGATCCGACTGAGCTACCAAAGGCACCTTCGTGACGCCCACATCGAAGCCGATGTCATGCTCCTCCAGATACTGCATCACACCGCTTGCCGCGCCAAGACCGAATGCACTGCCGCCGCCCAGCAGGACAGCGTGGATGGTCTGCGCTGCCGTCTGCGGATCCAGCAGATGCGTATCTCGGGACGCGGGACCGCCACCCCTGACGTCCAGTCCGGCACACATGCCTTCTTCAGATATGAGCACTGTGCATCCAGTCGCCGCATCGCGGTCTTCTGTCTGTCCTATATGAATATTGCCGACTTCCTGGATCGGGATTTCTTTTCGAACCATTGCCATGTTATGTTGTATTCTCCTTTATCAGTCTGATGACGTCGGGATATACTTGGCGATCTGCTGGGCAACATTCGGAAGCGGCAGCGTCTGCAGCCAGATGTTTCCCGGACCTTCTACGATCGTATTGAAAAGCCCTTCTCCGCCGAACATGATATTCTTCGCGCCCTTGATGCGCTCGATGCGGAAGTTTACACTGCTTCCCATGATCGCCAAATGCGGACCATCGATAACTTTGACCTGTCCCGGAGCCAGCTCATATTTCTCAAGCGCGCCATCGATTTCGAGGAACACCGTGCCGGGACCTGTGAAGCGCTGCATGATGAATCCCATGCCGCCGAACAGCCCGCCTCCGATCTTCTCATGCACATGTATTGCCACGTCTACGGATTGTTCACATGCCAGGAACGCATTTTTCTGTGCGATGATCGTCTGCCCTGCCTGCAGCTGGATCGGGATGATGCATCCCGGGAAGGACGATGAGAACACGATCTCTCCCTGGTCCGTTTTGCACTCAAACCGGTTAAAGAATATCTTCTCGCCTGAAAGCGCTCTGCCCAGGGCTCTTCCCAGACCGCCGCCGCCTTCTGTGGACATTTCCAGACCTCTGTCCATCCAGCTCATGGATCCGCCTTCGCATTTCATGGCTTCCCCCTTCTGCAGCATGCATCTGACTGCCGGGAAAGCTCCGCCGATGATTTCGTAATTCATATTGTTCCTCTCTTTTTTCCCTGATTTTATCTAACTTATGTCGTATATTTTAGCAGAGGCCCTGTTGGTTAATCAAGGGCAATCAGCTGTTCCACTGTCACAGTTCCTTGTATTCCAGGCTCCGCCTGCCGGTCTCTGCCGGCTGCCCGTCGGGGTATCCAATGGTCACGACGCCGATGACATAGCAACGCTCATCCAGCCCCAAGGCGCTGCGCATTTCGTTCTGATCGAACCAACCGGTCCAGCAGGCGCCAAGGCCCATGTGCTCTGCCTGGAGGAGAATGTGTTCCGTCGCGATGGCGCTGTCACGGATGACGCGCTCCATATCACCGTCTCCCCTGTACTTCTCATTTCCGATGCACACAATGAAGACCGGCGCCGTCAGCATCCACTTCTGGTTGTGATCGATAGAGCTGATCTTTTCGCGCATCTGGTAGGACCGGACCACGATGAAGTCCCACGGCTGTTTGTTGGAACCAGACGGCGCGAGCCTGGCCGCTTCAATGAGGCAATCGACCTGTTCGTCGGTAACCTCTTCATCTGAATAGCTGCGGATACTCCTGCGGTTTGCGATCTCGGGCAGGATCCTCGGCTTGTTTTCCCGTACCGCAAAGGCTTTCTCATCAATGGCGCGCATGGTCGAGAGGATCCCGTCCAGATGATCATATTCGTGCTGGATCAGTTCCGACATGTCATCATCCATACGCATCTCTCTGTCCTCCCAGCTTTCATCCTTGTACCGGAGGATGCAGTGGCGGTAGCGTTGCACGCGCACCAGCAGGTTCGGGAATGACATGCAGTCATCCATGACCTCCATCATCTCATCCCCCACAAATTCCAGGGTCGGGTTGATGAACACATAGGGTTTGTCCGTCAGCATGCAGATCAGACGCTTCTGCACGCCGATCTGCGGCGCTGCAATCGCCCGCCCGAATCCATAGTCGCGCTGAATCCGACTGATGCAGTCGAACAGATCTGTGAAGACAGGCCGCAGCTCTTCCAGTTCTTCACGCGTTACTTCTTCTGAGACCTCATAAAGGCGCGGGTCCCCCAACAGCAGTATTTCTCGTTCCATTTTAATTCTTCCTCCTACAACAGTCACGATGCCAATGTAAACTCCCACGCACAGCAGCCTTCCCGCTCGCTCTCTGTGATGTCCGGGTAGCAGCTGATGCATTTGCATGAAATGCGGTCGTCGATCACCTTCGCAAATTCCGCGTATTCGATCTCCCCGATCGCCTTGCACGGATGCCACTCCATGCCTTTGCGGCTCCGCGCCCGCTGGACGCGGCAGTTGAGCGTTCTGTATATCATCCTGTTTCCTTCGATGATGTACGCTTCGTCATTCAAGTTGGCGTACAGCCGGAACCGCATGGCCTTCTCCAGCCCTTCGAGTCCGGCTCTGTCCGGCAGCCCGAGGAACTCCTTGATCCGCTTCGCTTCTGTCACCGTGAAGGATCTCCATATTTCTTTGTCGCAGTCCATGGCGCCGTCCATCCCGTGCCGCCGTTCGACCGCCTGGAACCATAGGCCGTCGCAGGCCAGCCAGTTCTTCGAGTAGATTTCCGCCAGCTCTATGAGCTGTTCCTTACTTAATTTCTTCAGTTCTTCATTCATTGTCTAACTCCTCAAGTTTTTGTGTTGCGGCTTTCTTCCCAATCGCTTCGTTGATCTCTATGACCAGCACAATAGCTACAATGGCCAGACACCAAGCAGCCAAGACATCCGTCGGATAGTGCACGCCAAGGTAGATCCGCGTCGGTCCGATCAGAAACATTGGAATCGCCAGAAGGATCGTCAGAACCCTCCGCACAACCGGATTCTTCACGTGCCGCCAGACCAGCCAGATGGCCAAACCGTAAAAGAACAGGCTGGTGATGGAATGCCCGCTCGGAAAGGAATGCCCGTGTTCTGTCACAAGGTGCAGCACGTCCGGACGCGCGCGCTGCACGAGGTGTTTGATGGTGGAGTTCACAATCGTTACACACAGCGCACCGGCAGACAGCGGAATCCCAAACCGCATGCGAGTCTGCGGAATGATCAGCAGCAGAATGCAGATGCCTATGACGAATCTCTTATCTGCCATCATCGTGATCGCAACAGCGATCTCGGTGAGCCACTCTGCGCGGAGACCGTAAAAGAACTCCCTAACCGGATCGTCAAAACCGGCTGTGTGCTCTGTCAGGACGCAAATAAGAAGCACAACAAAGACCGCCAGCGCGGCTGCACCCGCGATCCTTCGGATCGTCACGTATTTCTTTGTTTCGTTTCTCTCGTTCAGGTTCATCATATCGTCAGCATCTTCGTTGCCATATCGACGAATTTTCTCACGGCAGGCGTTGCATTTTTTAATGAGGAAATCGCGATGCCGAAGGTAATGTGCTGTGGCGGGTCAACGGGTATTTTAACAACATCGTAGTCGAGTCTCTCGGTAATCAACCCGTTCATGATGCTCATGCCCAGACCCTGTTCGATCATCGCGATAGCCGAAAAGTTCTCATGAGTCTGGAGACCGACCTTCAAAGTCAGATCATTCTCCTTGATCATGTTTGTGACATCCTCATCCATGCCCTGCGCCGGCATGATAAAAATCTCCTCTTCGCATTTTTTCAGCGGATACTTTTTTCTCTTTGCCATCGGATGGCCTTTGTATAATACGGCAAGCATCGGGTCATCGGCGAGCGGAATCCACTCAAAATCCATCGGCTCCTTGTAACTCATGAACGCCATATCCGCTTTCTTATTCAACAGCAGCTCCTCTACTTCCTGGCGCACGCCTTCATGAAGATGGATCTCAATACCGGGGTATTGCTTTTGAAACTCCTTGATGACTGCCGGCAGCCAGTGCGTTGCGATACTGGAATACGCCGCGATGTTTACCGTTCCGACCGCAAGTCCTCTGACCTCCGCGGCCAGTTGTTCTATCGCGGCTTCATGGTGCAGCAGTTCCCTGACAGCAGGCATAAAGCGCTTTCCCTCCTCGGTCAGCGTGACGCCCCTCTTGTTTCTATGCAAAAGCTGCGCACCGATTTCATTCTCAAATGCCTGTATCAATTGGCTGACGCCCGAAGGCGTATAGCTCAACTCCTCTGCCGCTTTTGTAATAGAGCCTGTTTCTGCAGCATACAGAAAGGCTTTGCATCTTGCAGTTTCCATACCTTTTCCTTAAGTTTCACTTCATCTATTTTTAACGTTTTATAGATTTACTTTATTATCTCCTTTTGCTACAATACAGTCAAGTTAAAACACAAAGGATTTTAGAAAAAAGCCATGACGAAACAACAACTGACGCATTTCATTCAATCATACATCTCAGCCTACCAGCAGCGGGAGGAGATTGCCACATGTTACGGCGAACCACTTGTGGGTTTCGCAGACGCATGGCATCCCTACATCCAGAGTCTGCCGCGGGTCGTCAGCCCTACCCATGAACTGCCGCAGAACATCCTTCCCGACGTGAAGACCATCATCGCGTACTACGTGCCCTTCACGAAGGAACTCGCAAAATCAAACCGCATCAGCGGGATCACTGCCTCCCTTGAGTGGGCCCGGGCTTATGAGGAAACCAATGCGCTCTTTGTGGAATTAAACGAAGAAATCATACGCTTCATTCATGCAAAAGCAGGACATGCCGGCATCACGCCAAAGGCTGTGACCTTCTACCAGAACCGGCTCATCAGCGACTGGTCCCAGAGGCACATCGCCTACGCGGCAGGGCTTGGCACCTTCGGCCTGAACAACATGCTGCTGACACGCTGCGGCTGCTGCGGCCGCTTCAGCACCGTCCTCACAAATCTGGATCTGGAGGCAGACCAGCCTCTGACAGAAGAATACTGTCTGTATAAGAAAAATGGCACCTGCGGTGCCTGTGTGAAGCATTGCCCGACCGGTGCTCTGACCTATGATGGATATGACCGGTTCAAATGCTACGCGGTCTGTCAGGAGAACGCGAAGATCTACACGCAGTTCGGCAGTTCCTATACGAATGAAGACGGCAGCGGTTCGAACAGTGTCGGCAGCGAAGTCTGCGGCAAGTGCATCACCGGTTCGCCCTGCGCGTTCTGGAATCTCCCACACGGAGAAAAATGAAAAAGCCGGAGATGTTCCGAAAATATACCCCGGGAATACCGTTCAATATTCCCGGGGCTATTTATTTTCAGTCAATGCGGTTTTGACCTGCAGATCCGCTTAACCGTTTGATGTCGTTTCTCTTTACTTCACAGTAACTGTTATTTTCTTGTAAATGCAGTTATGCGTGTAAGCATAGACGAAACATGTTCCCTTTGCTTTTGCCGTGATCTTGCCGCCGGCGCTTACGGTTGCCACCTTCTTGTTGGAGGTCATGTAGCGAACCGTCTTCACATGCGTCTTGGGCATCAGTTTCTTGTTCTTCTTCACCTTTGTGATTTTGGTCTTGATCTTGAAGGTCTTGCCTTTTTTGAGAGCGACCTTCGTCTTGTTCACTGTCAGTGCTTTGGCGTTACTATACTTCTTGGAGGCCCCGGAGGTGTAGGAGTGCGTCAGCGGGCTGGTCTTGATGTATTTCTTCTTGCCGTTCTTCACCGTGTAGGCTTTGACGTACGCCTTGTATGCGGTCTTTTTCTTCAGACCTGTCTTGGTCCACTTCAGTGCCTTGCCTGCTTTGACGGTCTTGACCTTCTTCATGCCCTTTGTGCTGTCCTTGCCGTTGCATCTGTCGAAGTAGATGTCGTATCCCTTCGCGCCTTTGACTTTGTTCCATGTAATTGCAAGTCCTTTGCTTCCCTTTGCAGTTATTTTAGCAAACAACATACTGCTGACCTTGTCTCCAGGCTTCGGTGTTGGCGTTGGGGTTGGAGTTGCGTTGTTCTCCCACTGTGCGTAAAGGGTCGTATCCTTCGTCAGAGTGACTTCGGCGCCATCTTTGTAGCTGGTTCCTTTTCCGTCTTTCTGCGTATTCCATTCTTTGAAGGGGTGTTTGCTCCATGCGAATTCATTTGAAGCAAGAGTATCGACCAATCCTCCAAACATTTTCTGCGGATCCATTTTTCCCTGCGCCTCGCCGGAATTCTTATCATAAGTGACGGTTACCGGCACCGCCAGATAGACGACGGCCTTGCGCTGGACAGTGGAGTACTCCGGTACGTCGCTGCTGAATCTTGATGCGACGCTGTACGGATTAGGAACCTTACCTGTGATAGCGACCGGGGTTTCCGCAGCGGGTTTTGCCTCTGTGGTAGCACCGATCTCCGCCTTCTCACCTTTGTCGTTTTCGAGATTATCCACTACGGTGATCGTCGCATTCTGATTGTTGTTTGTTGTAAGATATACGTTGTTGTCGCTTTCACCCGTCTGGTTACCTGTGATCTTAGGCGCGCCCTGCAGCGTAAGTGTTCCGGAAACGAAGATCCCGCCTCCGGTCTTGGTCGCCTTATTGCCGGTGACCACTCCGTCCTGAAGGGTGAGGCTGACATCAGTGCCAATTCTGATACCGCCACCGCCCCAGCTGTCCGAAGAATTACCGCCCGTGATTGTTCCAACGTGATTATCAACAGACGTGCCGATGATGGTTAGATCTAGTATCGTGCGGAGATTCAAGACACAGCCATCCTCAGCCGCTTCTCCATTACTGAGGCCGCGGTCGAGGGTGATTCCGTTCAGATTCAGTGTGACTTTCTTTGGGTCATCACCATCCTCCGCTCCCCAGATATCCAGACAGGTATCGTCTTCGCCTGCTGTGATTTTATAGTCGCTGTCAAAGTCAAAGTCGCGGACATTTATGGTGTCCCCATCCTGCACACGCAGCAGAGCGTTCTGCAGACTCTTCCACTCGTCAGTGCCCAGCTGTGCCTCTCCACTATCCGCAACATCTCCTGCGACCGGATATACACCCAGTCCCTCTCTGTTGCTGACAAAACAATCTGCTGTGCCGTTGTCTTTCAGACCGGTCGTAAAAATACCTTCATTGCGCACTATTCCTATTGGGGTAGTGTTGGTCAGCTTGCCTGCAATGGTGATTTTCTTACCATCTTCCATCGCCACGTTATCGGGCGCCGTACTGGTACCATCTGATATCTTTGCTTTATTGTCCTTTATGATGGGATTACCTGACAGGTTGAATATACCCTCCATGAAATACACGCCGCCGCCTTTAACAGCCGCCATATTATCAGATATTTCGCCGTCTGACAGAGCTATATATCCAGTGTTTGCTTGTGCCTCTCCATCGCGCTGCAGATAAATACCGCCGCCATATTGAGCCGAATTTCCACTGATGACACCGCCTTTCATTTCAAACACTCCGTGCCCTCTTACGCTTACAGCGCCGCCAGCGTCTGCATTGTTGAGGCTGATCGTTCCTCCGGTTTGATTAAACCGGCCGTTTCCATGCAGCGCAACACCGCCTCCATTTTTTGAATAGTTCGCACTGATGTAGCCGTCTGTCATGTCAAATAAGCCCATTGCGTCTACAGTTACGCCGCCGCCACAGTCATTATCCAGTCGATATGGATTGACATTGCCGATGATCGTACCGCCGTTCATGACAACATGACCGCCCGGATTGTCGGAACTTCCTCCTGTGACCAGGATTCCGCCGACGTTAACAGAGTCGGTTTTACCGGCGCCACCGGTGATATAGCCTCCGCTGACTTTCATTGTTCCGTTTCCGTTATTCAGCTCAGTTTCTTCACCTTTATCAGCAACTTCTGCCCCCCGCCAGTTATCCAGTGTAATATAATGCGTGCTTGATTTGTTGCTGTCCTGGATCGTCAAGGTTGTATTTGTCCCGACAGTGATTACGCCTGCTAAGGTCTGGGACTGCATCATAATACCATATCCGTTCAAATCCAGTGTAGTATTGCCTTGGATATTCCAACTGTCACTGATAACTATATCCCCCGTAAGTTTGTAATACTTGTCATTACTTTCAACCGCCGGAAATTTGCCATTGTTAGCTTGGAGAACCGTTTGATCAACGTTTACCCATGGTTCTTCCGCATTCGCCGTTTCGCTCACTGCGAGAGTAACCGCAAACACAAGAGCAAGCAAGAACAGGAAATACAAAAGCATCTTGCTGCCCATCTCAAATAGATGATTACATTTGCTTCTCATGATAAAACTCCCTTTATACGAAACAATAATTATATGACGATTAATTCTATCACAGGCAAGACGACAATTCTAACCAAAACTGTCGATAAGCAGTAACATAACAGGAGATCCAATGATTTGGATCTCCTGAAACAACTCTTCATATAGTCTGCAGGCCCCAAGAAACTTCGGAGACCCGTTTTGTGGATTTTGCACCCGCTTCGCTATTCATCCTCTTCCCAGGTGCCGCCGCTGAGATAGATGCAGTGCGCCCAACAATCCCGCATGATCTTCTGCACATAGTCGCGGTCCTGTTTGGGCGGTTCCGCATAGAGCTCGTAATCGCCTGTGTTCTGCAGGCAGGTAAAGGTAAGCGTCATGGTGCTGCACGCACCGCAGCTAACACATTTGGTTCTGTCTATTACGATCATTTTCTTATTCCTCCCAAGTCTTACGTAGATTATAACCGACTTGGAAAGAGACTGCCACACTAATTTAGCACGGCAGTCTCTTAACTGTTGTTTTATGCTGTGGCTTCAGTGCTTGCCCCGTCTTCCTTGTTTTCGTCTTCTTTCTTCTTCGCGAAGATTGCCACGAGAACCTGGATGATCAGGATCACGACCATGAGGATGGTCCACTTGTCAACCAACTGCATCTGCTGGGTCAGATCCTCTGTGATGAGGAATATTATGATCGCAGCGATTGCCGGGATCAGGCTTAAGAGTCTGATCGTGCCCTTTCTCTTGATTTCTGTTTCCTCACCGGT
The DNA here is from genome assembly GCA_045114655.1 of Candidatus Allocopromorpha sp. Lineage (GTDB taxonomy): Bacteria > Bacillota > Clostridia > Peptostreptococcales > Anaerovoracaceae > Lentihominibacter. Next base: position 47,078 of record JBGUKV010000055.1, read on the forward strand.
TGTTTCATCCTCGTCACGTCTCTTGCCGAAGTATCTAATCAGCATGATCAGTGAGAGGAGTGCTGTCAGGATCGCGCAAATCAGATTGAGCAGCGCCCAGAAGTCCGCGTTAGCCTTTGGAGCCGGTTCATCGATGATCGTTGTTGGTGTCGGCGGATCAGCAATTACTGTTGGTGTTGTCGGTGGAGCTGCCGGGCCTGCATTTGCAGCAGGTGCTCCTGGCGCTCCAGGATTTCCACCGCCACCGCCTCTATTATTGCCGCCATTGTCAGGTGTCGGGTCTGGCGTTGGTCCAGGTGTTGGGTCTGGGTCCGGATCCGGGTTTGGTCCCGGCCCTGGTCCCGGTGCCGGTGCCGCCGTTGTCGCCGTTACGCTGGCGGTTCCTGACGGCTTGCTGCCATCCGGTGCTGTTCCTGTTGCCGTTGCTGTATTGACAACCTTGCCCGCGTTCACATCTGCCTGTGTCACGGTGTATTCATAAATAAGTTTTACACCATCTCCAGGGTCGAGAGAAGCAATTCTTCCGGAGTCTCCTGTAAACTTCACAAGGGAATCCTTCACGTCGATGCCCTCTATTGTGACATTTCCGGTATTCCTTACTGATACTGTGTAAGTAAGCACGTCCCCTGCCTTGAGGCCGCTTGTTTTGCTTGCCTCCTTTGTGACAGTCAGCGCAGGTGCGGCTTCCTCAGTAGAAACAGTTGCCGTCGCCTTGACTTCTTCAGGAGGCTCGCCTCTTACCGCCGTCGCATTTGCTACGGCAGTATTTTCGATTTCACCTGCATTCACATCTGCCTGTGTCACTGTGTAGGTTGCCGTTGCTGTTGCAGTCTCGCCCGGCTTCAGCGTCGTCTTGTCCAGTGCTCCGAGCTCGATGCCTTCCAGCTCGTCTTCCAGGGTGACATTCTCTACTGTGACGTTCCCGGTGTTTGTAATCTCGATCGTGTACGTTACTGTATCGCCAACCGTCAAGCCTTCCGTTGGATCTGCTGTCATCTTGATAGCGAGTTTTGCAGCTGCGTCCTCAGCCTTGACTATCGCTGTCGCTTCGGCTTCCTTCGGATCATCGCCTCTGACTGCCGTCGCGTTCGCCTTCACCACGTTCACGATCTTGCCTGCGTCCACATCCGCCTGTGTTACCTCATACGTATATGTGAACTCGGCCGTCTTTCCCGGTGCAAGCGCAAACGTCTTTCCGCTCAGGTCCGCATGGTCGTCGGACAGTTTCCCGTCCTTCACGCTCACGTTGCCTGTGTTCTTCACAACGACTGTGTACGTGACCGTGCTGCCGGCCGTCACGCCTGATGTCGGGTTCGCTGTCTTCGTGATCTGCAGTGCCGCTCCGGCCGCCTCGGTCTTCACGGTCTCCGTCGCTTCGGCTTCCTTAGGATCATCTCCTCTGGCCGCTTTCGCGTTCGCCTTCACCACGTTTTTGATCTCGCCCGCGTCCACGTCATCCTGTGTTACCTTATACGTGTATGTGAACTCGGCCGTCTCTTTTGGCGCCAGTGCGAATGTCTTTCCGCTCAGGTCCGCATGGTCGTCGGACAGCTTCCCGGCCTTCACGCTCACGTTGCCCTCGTTCTTCACAACGACTGTGTACGTGACCGTATCGCCGACCTTGAAGTCGCCCTCCTGCGCATTCGCCTTCTTCGTGACGCTCAGCTCCGCTTCCGCCTCTTCCGCCGTTACCGTCGCTGTCGCTTCGGCTTCTTCAGGATCTTCTCCTCTGGCCGCTGTCGCGTTCGCTGTGACCACGT